>JACDZF010000356.1 GCA_013426795.1 Desulfocapsa sp.
ATGCTCGCCCCGTCCGCCCATGGCCGCAAACGTAAAGTTGAGGGGCGTGTCCCTCTCGAACGCCATGTTGGGCGTATTGCTGCGCCCGGCTTTATGTCACAGACCTTAATGACTCGCTGATACCCTGACGGTATGGCGTCGCTTGCAAGCCAAATTCAGACTCAATCTTGCTGCTATCGAAGCGGTAGTCATATTCAAATTGATACATCATTTCATCATTTTCGCGCAGCATTGGTACGAAAATGCCCATGAGCCTCAGCATCCAACGTGGCGCTACTTGCAGCTTGTCGGGTTGTCCTGCCAACTCGCAAGCCAAACGCGCGAAGTCTGCTCCTGTAAGCAGTTCCTTGGTAGTTGGCAAGTGCCATGTCTGACCATATGCCTCTGGTGATCTTCCAAGCGCGACCAACGCACGACCTGTGTCTGGTGTATATGTGAAGGTGTGAATGGCATTCGGATTGCCTATCCACTGCGGCGTTTTTCCTGCCTTGAGACGCGCAAATACCGTCGCATGCGAAAAGCTGTTGACTGCATTGGGACCATAGAAGTCAGCTGCACGCGCAATCATTGCCTGCAAATTCCCATTGCGCATTTCATCCAGCAGCATGGTTGCAACCTTTGCCCTGACTTCGCCCTTCTTGCTGATGGGGTTGAACGGCGTATCCTCAGTCATCAAGCCGTCCACGCGGCCATAGGAATAGACGTTGTCGAAGAACACGAGACGTGCATCATGATGTTTGCAGGCGTTAATGACATTTCGCATCACTTTAGGCCATTGCTCCTGCCAGATGGATGTGTCGTACTTCAAGCCGACCACCAAGTAGACAACTTCACTGCCTGAAACTGCCTTGGTCGTTGCTTGAGCATCCAAGAGATTGGTCACAACCGTCTCATCTTCCGGATTTACCTTCTGTGGGTTCCGGCTTACTTGTCGGATTGCTGGTGAAGATGTAGCAAGTGCCCGGGATAGCTCATGTGCAATGACGCCATTCGCGCCGAGTATCGTATGCATGATTTTCAATGTACTCCTGAATGCAAATCTTGAGGCTGCGCTATCGCCATGGGTAACCAGCGGCGGCCATTGAACTTGACCGCGATTAGCGCAACGCTGCTCCCCGCCGTCTGGTTGACCCAATTGCTGGGCATTTTTGTTTTAGTTCAGCATGTTGAAAGACGACCCTTGCCTTTTGTTCGCAAATGAGCTAACTTTTAACCTATGCGAGAAATTAATTTCTACCACCTCGAAAATGGAGACTGTCCAGTTCAAGACTACCTTGACTCCCTGTCCAATAAGCAGGTGGAAAAAGTTTTCTTTGTTCTCGATCTTATTGAAAAAATTGACATTGTCCCTAGTAAATTTTTCAAGAAACTGGAAGCGACTGACGACGTTTGGGAAGCACGGATACAATACGGAAATAACATTT
>JACDZF010000073.1 GCA_013426795.1 Desulfocapsa sp.
GAGCCTAAATATAAGCAGCTGTTATTGTTTGATTAAACGTTGGGACACTAGTGAGGAAAAGAGAAAAATGGAAACACCAGCAACGAGAACCACAAGGGCAATAAAGATATTTTTGAACACCGGCGCATCTCCTAACAGTATGGATCAAACTTCTATCAGCATTCAAAAATCAGACACGCCTTTGTTAACCATCGGCAGAAAACAGATTGGATCGAGCACCAGAGTTGTTCCTTGATATTTTAGACGGCAACTGCAACAGCATACAATCATTTTTATAAATTCACATATTTAGATCGTCAACAGGTAAAATGAGTGGAAGAACGAGCATTTTTTTTATAGCTTTAAAAATAAGACTGCCGATGCAGATTTTCCATCCACCCGATTGCTGCGTCATCGAATACCTGCCCAAGGTACGGTTGGGTCGTTGAGAAATCGGCAGGCCTGAGTCTTATCTTGCTGATAATTTCAATGGGCAGCCCCGATCGTGCGACATGGTTTGCTGCTTGCCCTCGAAGATCCTGGAGTCGCAGCTTCACCCCCACCATTTCTCCAAGTTATACCAAAACCTTCGAACATTATGCGGTTGCGGATTTTCAAGGTTCTCAAAATCGCCTTATCGAGTATATCTTTATCAAAAATGGCACATGGAGATGTCCTGGGCTTGCGAAAAAGGCTCTTGGCCGCAAGTGATTGACAAATGCCAAAAAAACTCTTTGCTGCGGCAAATTCCAGGCAATTTCCCACCCTGCTCAGAGTGCTGATCACCGGATGCGTGGTCAGCATTTTTTAATAATCCATTCCCCCTTGGAGCATACGAAAATTTCATGATCTCTCTCATCCAGGCCCATGCCCATATCGCCATGCTCCATGCCCTCCCGCCGGTTGCCGTGCCCATTGCCAGGGCCCTGGGCCTGGTGTGTGCGGAAGATGTCCGGGCCCTGGCAAACTGCCCTTCCGTTGACTCCTCCCTGAAGGATGGCTTTGCCGTGGTTTCCGATGACATCGCGGAGGCCTCGCCGACGCATCCTGTGACCCTCCTGGTGAGGGGTTTCGTGAACGCGGGTGATGAGCCCGATACCCTTGAGGTCATCGCTGGACAGGCGGTACGCATCATGACCGGTGCTGCCGTTCCGCGCGGCGCGACATCGGTGCTTGCCTCGGAGTTCGCGCAGGTTGATGGTCAGCAGGTCCATATCCGGGCAGACGCCCGGAGCGGATTCAATATCCTCCGCAAAGGAAGCGACATTGTTCAGGATCAGGTGATACTGGCGCGGGGAACAGTCCTCAGGCCAACCCACCTCGGCCTGCTGGCCGCCGCCGGCTTACAAGAAGTCTTCTGCTCTCCCTTTCCAAGAGTTGCCATTGCGGCAACGGGCAGCGAACTGGTGTGGCCCGGTGAGCCGGTCACTGCCGGCAAGGTGGCAGCCAGCAATATGGTGACAGCGGCGGCTGAGTTGCAGGCCCTGGGCATAAACGCCGCCACCTTCCTGGTGCGGGACCATCTCGACAACTTGAAAGAAGAGTTCAACCGGATTATCCCGGACCTCGATATCTTGATCACCTGCGGCGGTGTCCTCGATGGCGATAAAGACCTGACCATGCGGGCCATGGAACAAATTGGAATGGAAAAGATCTTCCATCGGGTTCGCATAGGGCCGGGGAAAGGCGCCTGCATGGGACGGGTCGGCAAAACCGTCGTGTTCAACCTGCCGGGCGGGCCGCCCTCGAACCATGTGGCCCTGCTCCTCCTGGCCCTGCCTGGAGTCCGTCAACTTATGGGCTTCCCGGATTGCCTGCCCCCAAAGCGGCAGGTCTTTGTCACCGAAGAACTCAGCGGCCAGGAAGACTGGACTCAGTTGATCTACAGCCGGGCAAGCCATGATAAGGGCCTCCTCTCCGCCGCCCCCCTGCGCGGTATGGGAAGACTTGAAGCCATGGCCTCCGCCAATGCCCTGATTGAGATCCCGGAAGGCTGCCGGATACTGAGCAAGGATTCCCTGGCCGAGGCGTGGGTTTTCCGAGCGGTGGAGGGTCGCCCGCAGACCGCAACACCGCCCGCATGATACGGTATTCGAATTCTCAATCAAGCCTTCCCTGTCTCCCTCGTTTGGGCAAAAAAACTCCCCTCCCTTGATAAGCAGGGGTTGAGGGCGGGTGAGGCTGCAAGGGGTGGTTTTCATTCGCAACCCTGAGCCGGCGCGGCACATGGAAGCCAAGGGGGAGAAAAATATAGTTGAGTCGACATTCCTTCCGAAAAGAAAGCAAAAACCGTTTGACAAGGGAGCAGGAACCTTCTATGTTCGGAGTGAACATTCACTCCCATTCTGGAGACCCTCCTTATGAATACATCGGACAAACGTCAGGAAATACTCAACGCTGCCCTGGAGCTGATTGCCGAGCAGGGATTCCATGGCGCGCCCATCGCCAGCATCGCTGACCAGGCGGGTGTCGGGACAGGAACGATCTACCGGTATTTTGAAACCAAAGATCTGCTGATCAACACCCTGTTCCAGGAGCTCCATGATACAATTCAGGCCAGACTGATGGATGGATATGACACCGACAGGCCGGTGCGGGAGAGGTTTATCCGGGCCCATACCGCTCTGCTCCGCTTCTTTGTCGCCCATCCTCTCCAGTTTCGTTTCCATGAACAGTACCTGCACTCGCCCTATGGGGTCATCTTTCGCCGGGATCACATCTTTGGTCAGGGGGGAGATGAAGACCTCTACCGCATGCTTCTTGAGGAAGGGAGAACACGGCAGATTGTCAAGGATTTCCCTCTGGTTGTGCTTTTCGCGCTGGCATTCGGGCCCCTTTTGACCGTGGCCCGTGATCATATCCTGGGGTTTGTGAACCTTGACGAGACCCTGCTGGTGCAGACCGTTCAGGCCTGCTGGGATGGGATCAAACAGTGAAACGACCCGGACTGAATGTTCACTCTTGGGGCTGTTTTGTATCCAGAAGTTTTCCCTTAAGAACCAGTGCCTTCTTCCACCTTTTTCCCTCCCGCCCTCCATGGAGAGAGGTTTTTAAAAATCAGCCATTTCTTTCCGGCACCGACGACCTATCCTCCGGATTCGTCAGGAATCAGGCCGCTAATCGTTCAACTCCTTTGAGGTAAGCATTGATGGACAGCGCTGAAAAAATCAAACAGATGGCCCGCACGGGACTTCTTATCGGCACCCTTCTCTTGACCGGCTGCAAGCAGGACTCTTCTCCGGCAAAGCAGTCGGCGGCCGGCCCACTCCCCGAGGTCGGCATCATGACCATCGCCATCGCGCCGGTCACCCTGACCATGGAGCTGACCGGACGGATTGCCCCCCACATGATCGCCGAGGTGCGCCCCCAGGTGGGAGGCATTATCCAGAAGAAACTCTTCACCGAGGGCTCCGAGGTGAAGGCGGGGCAGGTCCTCTATCAGATTGATCCCGCCACCTATCAGGCCGCCCATGCCAGCGCCAGGGCCGCCCTGGCCCGCGCCGAGGCCAATCTGGTGACGGTGCGACTGAAGGCGGATCGCTACCGGGAACTGGTGGCCGTCAACGCGGTGAGCCGACAGGAATTTGACGATGCCGATGCCCTCCTCAAACAGACGGTGGCGGAGGTGGCAGTGAATCAGGCCGCCGTCGAGGCCGCCCGTATCAATCTTGACTTCACCAGCGTCAAGGCCTCCATCTCCGGTCGCATCGGCCGCTCCACGGTGACCAACGGGGCCCTGGTCACCGAGAATCAGGGGGCGGCCATGGCCACCATTCAACAGCTTGACCCGGTCTATGTGGACGTGACCCAGACCAGCGCGGAACTGCTTCGCCTGAAGCGAAATCTGGCCAGTGGCGAGATCACGGGAAAGGAGGGCGACCAGGCAAAGGTCAAGCTGCTCCTGGAAGACGGCAGCCCCTATCCTCAGGAGGGCATTCTCAAGTTCAGCGAAGTGAACGTGGAGCCGAGCACCGGTTCCATCACCCTGCGGGCCATCTTTCCCAACCCCGGGCAATTGCTGCTGCCCGGCATGTTTGTGCACGCCATTGTCCAGGAAGGGGTGAGCGAGGAGGCGATTCTTATTCCCCAGCGCGGCGTAACCCGCAACCCGAAAGGCGAGGCCGTGGTGATGCTGGTGGGGGCCGAGGACAAAGTTGAGCCGCGGATCATCAAGGTATCGCGGACAGTGGGTGACAGCTGGCTGGTGACGGAAGGCGTGAAGGCGGGAGACCGGGTGATTCTGGAGGGTTTCCAGAAGGCGCGTCCGGGCACCCAGGTCAAGGCCGTGCCTTTCGCCAGCAAGGCGGAAGCGGCCCCCGCCGGCAGTTCGCAACCAGCAGCAGTCACAAAGTAAAGGAGATTTTTCATGTCCAGGTTTTTCATCAATCGCCCCATCTTTGCCTGGGTCATCGCCATTCTGGTGATGCTGGCCGGTCTCCTCGCAATCAAGACCCTGCCCGTCTCCCAGTATCCACCCATTGCCCCGCCCCAGATCACCATCAACGCCGTGTATCCCGGGGCCTCGGCCCAGACCGTGCAGGATACCGTTACCCAGGTCATCGAGCAGAAACTGAACGGCATCGACAACCTGATCTATATGTCCTCCACCAGCGACTCCGCCGGGGCGGTGGCCATCAATCTGACCTTCAAGGCCGGCACTGACCCCAACATCGCCCAGGTGCAGGTGCAGAACAAGCTCCAGCTGGCCACCCCGCTCCTGCCCCAGATTGTCCAGAAGCAGGGGATTCAGGTGGTGAAATCCACCAAGAATTTCCTCCTGATTGTCGGACTGGTCTCGGAAGACGGCTCCATGGACCGGCCCGCCCTCACCGACTATATGGTGTCCAATGTCCAGGACATGGTCAGCCGCACGGAAGGGGTGGGTGAGGTAACGGTCTTCGGCTCGCAGAACGCCATGCGGATCTGGCTCAATCCCGACAAACTCAACAGCTACCGCCTGACCAGCAACGATGTGATCCTGGCGGTGCAGGCCCAGAACGCCCAGGTCTCGGCCGGACAGTTCGGGGCGGCTCCGGCCGTTGAAGGTCAGCAGCTCAACGCCACCATCACGGCCCGGACACTGCTCAAGACCCCGGCCCAGTTTGACGCCATCATCCTCAAGACCAACGGTGACGGCTCCAAGGTCAGGCTGAAGGATGTGGCCCAATGTAAAATCGGCACCGAGAATTATGAGGTCGGCGCCCGCTACAAGGGAAAACCCATGGGGGGCATGGCCATCCGTCTCGCGGCCGGGGCCAATGCCCTGGAAACCGCCGATCGGGTCAAGGCCAAAATCGCGGATTTATCAAAATACTTTCCCCAGAATATGCGGGCGGTGTACCCTTACGATACCACCCCTTTTGTTAAAATTTCCATCGAAGAGGTGGTTCATACCCTGATTGAGGCGGTCTTTCTGGTCTTTATCATCATGTTCCTCTTCCTCCAGAACTTCCGGGCCACCCTGATCCCCACCATTGCCGTACCGGTGGTGCTCCTGGGCACGCTGGGGGTCTTGTCAGTGGTGGGTTTCTCCATCAACACCCTGACCATGTTCGCCCTGGTCATTGTCATCGGCCTGCTGGTGGATGATGCCATTGTGGTGGTGGAAAATGTGGAGCGGATCATGTCCGAGGAGGGGCTCTCGCCCCATGACGCCACGGTGAAATCCATGGGCCAGATCACCAGCGCCCTGGTGGGCATTGCCACCGTCCTGACGGCGGTGTTTCTGCCCATGGCCTTTTTCGGCGGATCCACCGGCGTCATCTACCGCCAGTTCTCCGTCACCATTATCTCCGCCATGATTCTCTCGGTGATGGTGGCGATGATCCTGACCCCGGCCCTCTGCGCCACCCTCCTGAAACCGGTGGAAAAGGGACACACCCCGGGCGAGTGCGGCTGGTTCTGCCGATTTTTCCGCTGGTTTAACAAGTACTTTGACCTCGGCAGAGAAAAGTATGAAGGGATTGTCAGTCGTTCCTTCGCCAAACCGCTCCGCTACCTGCTGCTTTATGGGGCCATTGTGGCGGTCATGGTCTTTTTCTTCCTCCGACTTCCCACCGCCTTCCTGCCCGATGAGGATCAGGGGTTCATCATCTGCCAGATTCAGCTGCCGGCTGGCGCCACCCTGGAACGCACCATCAAGGTGATTGAACAGCTTGAACATCATTTTCTCGAACAGGAAAAAGAGGCCGTGGAGACCGTCATTGCCGTACACGGATTCAGCTTTGCCGGCCGTGGTCAGAATATGGGCCTTGCCTTTGTCCGCCTGAAAGACTGGAAGCTGCGCAAGAATCCCGACCTGAAGGCAGCTGCCGTTGCCAAACGGGCCATGGGGGCCTTTTCTCGCTTTAAGGATGGCATGGCCTTCGCCTTCTCACCCCCGGCAGTGGTGGAGCTGGGACAGGCCAATGGTTTTGACTTGATGTTGCAGGATCGAAGCGGCCTGGGGCATGAAAAGCTGATGGAGGCCCGGAACCAGCTCCTGGGAATGGCCATGAAAAACCCCAAGCTCATTGCCGTCCGTCCCAACGGACAGGATGATTCCCCGGAATTCAAGCTGGATATTGACGATGAACGGGCAGGCGCCCTGGGGATCACCCTGCTCGGGGTCAACGAGGTGCTGGCCACGGCCTGGGGCAGTTCCTACGTCAACGATTTTATCGAGAACGGGCGGGTCAAAAAGGTCTATCTCCAGGCCGACGCCAAATACCGGATGCTGCCGGAGGATATCAAAAAATGGAACGTCCGCAACAGCAGGGGCGAGATGGTGCCCTTCTCGGCCTTTTCCACCGCCCACTGGCAGTACGCGTCGCCCCGTCTGGAACGCTATAACGGCATCCCTTCCGTGGAAATCATGGGGCAGGCCGCCCCCGGCGTGAGTACCGGCGAGGCGATGGTCGAGATGGAGAAGCTGGCGGCTCAGTTACCGCTGGGCATCGGTTACGAATGGACGGGCCTTTCCTACGAGGAAAAGCAGGCCGGAAAACAGGCTCCGGCCCTCTATGCCATCTCCCTGCTGGTGGTGTTTCTGGCCGTGGCCGCCCTCTACGAGAGCTGGACCATCCCCTTTGTCAATCTCTTGATGCTGCCCCTGGGCCTCGTGGGCGCGGTGACCGCGGTCACCCTGCGGGTGCTGCCCAACGATGTCTATCTGCAGATCGGCCTGCTCACCACCGTGGGCCTTTCCACCAAGAATGCCATCCTCATCATCCAGTTTATCAAGGAGCAGCTGTCCCAGGGTCATGAACTGGTGGAGGCCACCCTGTCGGCGGTCAAAATCAGGCTGCGTCCGGTGCTTATGACCTCACTCGCCTTTTTCTTCGGCACCCTGCCCCTGGCCCTGACCAAAGGGGCCGGCGCCGCCGCCCAGAACGCCATCGGCACCGCGGTGACCGGCGGCCTGCTGTCTGCCACCTTTATCGATTTGTTTTTCATCCCATTTTTCTTTGTCCTGATTTCCCGGCTCGTGGCCAGGAAGCCGCGGGCTGCCACCGGTGCCGTCACCACCCTTCCGGAGGTGAAGTAATATGAAACGGAAGACCACAACCCTGTGTCTCTCTTTGGCCGCACTCCTCGGCCTGGGCGGCTGTACCATGGCCCCTGAATATATCCGCCCGCAGGCACCGGTTCCGGCGCTGTGGCCGGAAGGCCCGGCCTACCCGCAGGAAAATCAAAATCCATCCGGAAAAAAACCAGCCGACCTGCCCTGGCAGGAGTTCTTTGTCGAACACCAGTTACAGAAAACCATTGGCATGGCCCTGGAAAATAACCGCGACCTGCGCGCCGCCGCCCTCAACATAGAGCGCTCCCGGGCCCAATACCAGATCCAGCGGGCGGAGCTTGTGCCCCAGGTCGATGCCATCGCTGCCGGCAGCAGGAAGCGGCTTCCCGAAACCCTCTCGGGCACCGGCCAGGCCGAAACTGTGGAGCAATACAGTGTTGGCCTGGGCGTCAGTGCCTATGAGCTTGATCTTTTTGGCCGGGTGCAAAGCCTGAAGGATCAGGCCCTGGCCCAATACCTTGCCACCGAGCAGGCACGGCGGACCGTGCAGATCAGCCTGGTGGCGGAGGTGGCTGCCAACTATCTGAATCTGGCCGCCGATCGTGAGCGGCTGCATCTGGCACAGGCAACCCTCACGGCCCAGCAGTCCAGTTACCAGTTAATTCAGCGCCGCCTTGCCATGGGGATCGCCTCCGAACTGGATCTCCAGCAGGCGCAAACCCAAGTGGATACGGCGCGGGTGGATATCGCCCGCTATACGGCTCTGACCGCCCAGGACGAAAACGCCCTGAACCTGGTGGTGGGCTCCCCGGTTCCCGCCGAGCTGCTGCCGAAAACCCTGTCTGAAACATTGACCGCCGTCAAAGATCTCCCCCCCGGCACCCCTTCCGAGGTCCTGCTCCTCCGTCCCGACATTCTCAGAGCGGAAAACCAGCTCCAGGGATACAACGCCAATATCGGTGCGGCTCGGGCCGCCTTTTTCCCCCGGGTGACCCTTATCGGCTCCATCGGGGTGGGCAGCGATGAGCTCTCCGGCCTCTTCAGCTCCGGTTCGGGTGCCTGGGCCTTTGCCCCGGACATCTCCCTTCCGATCTTTGATGGTGGTTCCCGGTGGGCTGGCCTGACCGTGGCCGAGGTGGATCGGGATATCGCCGTGGCCGCCTATGAAAAGGCCATCCAGACCGCCTTCCGGGAGGTGGCCGACGCCCTTGCCCGACGGGGCACCATCGACGATGAGCTGGCCGCCCAGCAGTCCCTCACCGATGCCACCACCGCCAGGTACCGTCTCTCCCAGGCCCGCTACGACAAAGGGGTGGACAGCTATCTGGCCGTGCTCGACTCCCAGCGCTCCCTCTACAGCGCCCAGCAGGGGCTGATCACCACCCGTCTTTCGCGCCTCATCAATATGGTGACCCTTTATAAGGTGCTGGGGGGCGGAGACGCGCCTTGACCCTTTCCCGCCTCCTGGCTCGGCGGCCTGCCTATGACGAACCAGGAAGGCGCGGGGATGCTGATCAGATGAGAATCATTGCCGCCAGTCATTCTTTTAGGTATAGTCAGGGGGAATCCTTACGGGTGAGTAAAACCCAGTGGATTCCATTGTCCCAGGGGCTGAAAAGTCCTTCATGTTTCCGGTACGTTCATCAATTTCACATCAAAGGAGACCACCATGTCTGAAAAAAACAAGCCATCATTTTACAAGGAAGTCAGGAAACAGTTCCCCGAGGTCTTCACCGCCGTTGAAAATCTCGGAACAACCCTACGCACGGCCGGGCCCCTCGATGAAAAAACATCCCAGTTGATCCAGCTGGCAGCGGCTGCCGCCGGCCAGTCAGAAGGGTCGGTCAGTTCCCATACCCGCCGGGCAGTGCAGGCAGGGGCAACTCCCGAGGAGATCACCCACACCCTGCTCCTCCTGGTTTCAACCATAGGCTTTCCCCAGACCATGGCCGCCATGTACTGGGCCACAGAGGTCCTGGGAACCAAATCAAAATCAAAAAAATGTAAATGAGTCAATTTGCCAAAAAAATGACCGAGATCCTCAACCATGGCGCCCTCAATCTTGCCATGGCCATGGGATACAAACATCAGATCTTCGATACCCTTGAAGAACTGAACAAACCGGTCACCGTATCAGAACTTGCCCTTGCCTCAGGATTCCATCCCCGGTACCTCAAGGAATGGCTTGGAATCATGGTAACGGCCCAGATCATTGACTTGTGCAAGGATCAGAAAGGGGAGGAGACCTATTTCCTGCCTCCCGAACATGCTTCCTTCCTGACCCGCAAGGGAGGAAGCATGAATATGGGGGTCTATACCCAGGAAATCCCCCTCCTCACCGCCTGCGCCATGGACTCCGTCACCCAGGCCTTTCGAACCGGGGATGGAGTACCCTTTTCCAGATATCCTGAGTTTCAGGGATTTATGGCCGAACTCTCCGATGCGAAACACGAGAAAGTACTGATTGACCACTTTCTCCCCACCGTGGACCAGGGACAACTCTGCGCCCGCCTCAGTCAGGGGATACGGGTCTGTGATCTCGGTTGCGGCCATGGCGTAGCCCTGAATCTCATGGCCAGGGCCTTTCCCAACAGCAGCTTTGTCGGCATCGACAACCACCATGAGGCCATCAGGCAGGGGGCAGCGGCGGCCAGGGAGGCCGGCATCGACAACGCGACATATCTGGCCCAGGATGCGGCAGACATCCACCGGAAAGATGAATTGAGCAGCCGCTTTGATTATATCTGCGCCTTTGATGCCATCCATGATCAAAGCCATCCCCTGGACGTCCTCAAGGGAGTCATCCACATGCTGGCCCCCGGCGGGCTGTTTTCCATGATCGAGATTCAAGCCAGGTCCAGCCCGGCCGACAATATGGATCATCCCATGGGCCCGTTTTTATATACGGTCAGCCTGATGCACTGCTTGCCGGTGGGACTGAATGACAATGGAGCCGGGCTGGGGATGATGTGGGGGCAGGAAAAGGCGGAAGCCCTGCTCAGAGATGCCGGCTTTGAAGAGATTGAGATCAGCCCCATGGAACATGACCCCTTTAACCTCCACTACCTGTGCCGGGCACCATTACGGAGCGCTCTCACCATGTAACGAGGATCTCTTT
The DNA here is from genome assembly GCA_013426795.1 of Desulfocapsa sp. GTDB lineage: Bacteria > Desulfobacterota > Desulfobulbia > Desulfobulbales > Desulfocapsaceae > UBA2270. The sequence continues at coordinate 10,599 of JACDZF010000073.1, forward strand.
ACTCCTGGAGCTATCTGGCCACCCCCCCACACCCCCGCCCCCTCCATTTCAGGGAAAAGCGGGACGGCAAACAGGGGGGAGCCTGCCGCCTGCAATGGAGAGGTGAAGGAGCATTGAAGGAGTCGGCGAGGCGCTTCCGGGCAGGTTTATCCAGCAAGTTATCCAGCAAGGCAGGGTCTGCCTGCAACCTTAAAATCCTTGACTTCCCTCCCGTGACCCGGTAAGAGAAAATCTTCATTAAAGGATTTACTGAAGTAAATCATCCTCATCACAGTGTAAACCCCAGCGAACCACTCAGGAATCAAGCCTTGGGGGTTTTGCGTGTATCCAAGCCACGAAGGCCTTGCTTCTGTCAGACAGAACACAAGTCTTCATGGCTTTTTTTTCGCCTTTCCACGGAGGATCCATTTCCCGGTCAGAGGTGGAGTTTTATGGGATTTTCCTCCCCCTCCCTGGCGCCAGGGTCAGGGAGGGGAATCACCCATGAAAACACCTCATGGCAGCGGCGGGGACAGTACAAAAAATGCTGACATCCAGCGACATCGGACACCTTTCTTCCCAAGGACTCAAGCCATCACAACCGCCAATCAGGAGACCGTTATGCGCCTCAAGCAGATTCTTACCCTCGCCACCCTCCTTGCCTCCTCCATCCCCGCTCTGTCATCGTCAGGACAGGCCCATTTTGGAGTAATTGTTCCATCTGACGATATCATCAGTCAGGATGACAGCAAAAAACTCCAGCTTGAGGTAAAATTCATCCATCCCCTTGAAATGCACTCCATGGACATGGAAAAACCTGTGCAGTTCGGTGTTGTCACTGCCGGAAAAAAAATTGACCTGCTGTCCACCCTTGCCGAAGCCAAAGGCAAGGCCCCCGGACAGGACAAAAACTTCACCATGTGGAAAACAGGATATCAGATCAAGAGACCGGGCGATTACACCTTTTATGTGGAGCCAGCTCCCTACTGGGAACCGGCTGAAGATTCCTTTATCGTCCACTACACCAAGGTCTGTGTCAATGCCCTGGGCCTGGAGGGGGGATGGGATGATCAGGTGGGCCTTGAAACCGAAATTATCCCCATGACCCGGCCCTACGGATTGTGGACGAACAACATTTTTACCGGTCAGGTGCTGGTCAAAGGCAAACCGGTAGCCGGGGCTGCGGTTGAGATTGAGTACCTCAATGAATCACCGGGCAATCCCGCGGTCATCAAGGCACCCAGTGATCCCTACGTCACCCAGGTGGTCAAAACCGATGCCAATGGTGTCTTCTCCTATGCCATGCCCCGAGCCGGATGGTGGGGATTTGCGGCCCTCAGTGAAGCCGACTGGAAACTCAAACATGATGGAGTGGAAAAAGGGGTTGAAATAGGTGCTGTCTATTGGCTACATACTGTGGATATGAAGTAAGGACCCGTCCCCAAAGCCCCATGGCGGAGACGAACAATTCACGCCCACCGTTTTTATTCAAAGGATCACCCATGCGAAAACAGCGTGTCGCAACATTTTTGCTGTCAGTTTTCCTCTTTCTGAGTACAACGGGTCTGGCTCTGGCCCACAAGGTGAACATTTTCGCCTATGTCGAAGGAGAAACGGTCTTCACTGAAAGCTACTTCCCGGATGGAAAATTCGTGGAAAATGGAGTCGTGGAGGTCTTTGACAAAAACCAGACCAAGTTGCTGGAAGGAACCACCGACGCCAAGGGACTGTTTCAGTTCCCTCTGCCCGGAAAAGAAGACCTGACCATCGTCATCAGCGCCAGCATGGGCCATAAAAACAGCTTTCTCCTGAAGGAATCGGAGATGTGAAGAGCGCAATGAAATTTTCCCCACGATCCATCATCCCGGTCACCCTTGCCATGCTCTTCCTTGTTCAGCCATCTTCCGGCCAGGCCTGTGAACCTGATCCGGGCCGGGAAGAAAACAGGGCGGCATCGGCAGCCATGGCCGGCAAGGCGTGCAGCTGCCAGGAAGCCCTGGCTCTACTTGAGGGCCAGAATAAAAAAATCTTCGACGAGTTACGGGGAATAAAACGTGACATCGCAGCCCTCAACCAGAGTATCGCGGAACCGGGAATATCGGCGGCAATGGCCGGAATCGGTTATATCTTGGGACTCTTCGGCGTGGCCGCCTTCATGGCATCGCGGCGGAAAAATCAACCCCCAAGGACTTAAGGCCATGCACATATCCGACGGAGTGCTCCCCGCCACGATATCCCTGGCCAGCTATGCCCTGACCCTTGGCGGAACCGCCCTGAGCCTGAAATTTGTCAGACCGGAGGAGCTGCCTAAAATTGCCGTCGTCACGTCCGCATTCTTTGTCGCATCCCTCATCCACCTGCCCCTGGGACCCACCAGTGTCCATCTGCTGCTGCCGGGGATTGTCGGGGCCCTCCTGGGACCCGCCGCCTTTCTCAGCATCATTGTCGGTCTTTTTCTGCAAAGCCTCCTCTTTCAGTTCGGAGGGCTCACCGCCCTTGGTGCAAATGCCCTGATGATGGGCCTGCCCGCCCTCGTGTGCGGTCTGCTCTTCCAATGGATTCGCGGCTCAAGCCTGATGAGCAACACCGTGGCCGGAGCTTTGGCCGGAGGTCTCGGTACATTTTTGGCGGCCTCCTTTCTGGCTGGATTGCTGTTCACCAGCGGAGAGGATTTTCTCGGGGTGGCCAAACTTGCCCTGGCGGCCCATATTCCGGTGATCATCATCGAGACCGCGATTTCTGCCTTCACCATCTCCTTTATCTATCGGGTCAAGCCTGAACTGCTGAAGTGGAAACAAGGATAGGAGGCTGCCCGAGACGGTGGAATCACCTGGGGTGGAGGCTTCCGTGTCGAACCTGCCAGGGTGGGCAAGGGCATCACGACAAGGGATGGTGATTTGAAGTTGACCTGGCCGTTCGCAGTAACAGCAGTAAATCTAGCGGGTTAAAGTCCCGTCCGGGGA
>JACDZF010000357.1 GCA_013426795.1 Desulfocapsa sp.
GGGCAAACGCCTAAACATTCACCCTACTGTTGTATATTTGAGTTGCGAAACAAAAATTTTACAACATGGGCAAAGATAGTGAAAAGAATTTAGTCGGTCAGCCGATTTTCAATCAGATTGTTGAATTTTTACCAAAAGAGAAGTTTGATTTGTTGGTAAATAAGTTTGGAGCAGATAAGTATTATAAGCAGTTTCCTTTGTGGATTCAGTTGATTTCAATGCTTTTCGGTGTTTTCACAAGGTGTGATTCGAGTGGTGAAATATGTGCTGGAATGCTTGGAATGCAGGGAAAGCTCAATTATATAGGGCTTGATAGTGCTCCAGCCAAAAGTACTTTTGGAGATGGATTAAGAGAACGGACAAATGAGTTGTTTCAGGACTTTTATTTTGAGTTATTGAATCACTTCCATTCGGTTTTGTCGGTCAGCCAAATTGAATGAGTTTCATTCAATGATTTTTACATATTTGATTCAACGACTATACGTTTATTTTCGGATTTAATGAAAGGTGTTGGACGCAATCCCAAGGGCGATGGAAAGAAAAAAGGCGGTTTAAAGGTTCACATGATGATCGATGCACATGCCGACGCGGCGAAGTTTGTCAAGATTAGTGAAGCTAAAATGCACGATAAGAATTTTTTAAAATATCACATATTGCCAGCTGGTAGTATGATTGTGTTTGATAAGGCGTATAATCATTATCTGCAATTTGCTCAATGGACGCAGGAGAGTGTAAATTTTGTATGTCGACTTAAAGACAATGCCAAATACGAGGTGCAACAGGTGCTTTTCGAAAAAGAACTGACCGACAATGAATTTGGCGTAATGAAAGAGGAGCATATTCATCTCAAGTACATTGAAAATAAAAAGGCAAAGACACTTTGCTTGCGTAAAATAACTTATCGGGACGAAAAGGGACGGATTTATAAGTTCATTACCAATAATTTTCAAATTACGAACCAGGAAGTAGCTTTTTTGTATAAAAAGCGTTGGAATATCGAAACCATGTTCAAGAAGATGAAACAGAATTTTCAACTCCACTATTTCTATTCCGAAACGGAAAATGGAATAAGAACACAGATTTGGTGTACCTTGATAGCTCATTTGTTACTGATTGTGCTTAAGGCAATTTCAAAAACAAAAAAAGCATTTTCAACTGTTGCAGTACTAGTTAGGATTCATTTGATAAGCCATATAGATATAATGTGGCTCATTGAAAATTGTAAACGAACTTACTCTAAACGTAAGAGAAGTTCTACATTAAACAATAGTCCAAATCTACAACTATCTTGTTTCTAATGGAGAGGTAGGTTTTTAAAAAGAATAATTTTTAGAATTAAATAATTAATAATAAACAACTTAATAAGAAAATCAGCCGAATTTTAATTTATCTCGGTTGATAGTGATATTTTTT
>JACDZF010000074.1 GCA_013426795.1 Desulfocapsa sp.
AGAGGGTGAAATTTTCAATCCAAAAATCGTACAAGGTACTGATGCTGACTCCCGCTATCTTTGGCATCGGCGTGCTGGCAATGGGATCCCCGGCACGCGCCGACGAGATCTCGGAGTTGAAGGCCCAACTGAAGGCCCTGCAGCAGCGCATTGAGGTCCTGGAAAAACGACCGGTGGAGACCCAGATCGTCACCGTCCCCGCCCCCGCCGACAAGATCGCCGTCCCTGCCAAACCGGTGCAGAAGGGTTATTTTGTCATTCCCGGCACCGAGACCAGCCTCAGGCTCGGCGGCTATGCCAAACTTGACGCCATCTATAGTGACAAAAGTGCTGGGGACAATAGCACCGCTGACCAACTCTTCCTGCCTTACGCCATCCCCCTGGACAAAAACAACCCCGATGATAATCAAGTTGTCCTCCATGCCCGCCAGAGCCGCTTTAACGTGGGCACAAGCACGGACACCGCCTATGGCAAGCTCAATACCTTTTTTGAGGGCGATTTCTTCGGCGGCGCAAATGTAAATCCAGCAAGCGGCAACGGATCAAGCTCCAACGCCGACTTCCGGATCCGGCACGCCTACGGTGAACTGGGGAAACTCCTGGCCGGCCAGACCTGGACCACCTTCGAGGTCATGGACTCCCTGCCCGACACCGTGGATTTCGGCGGCCCCGCCGCCCAGACCTTTATGCGCCAAGGCCTGATCCGCTGGACCGAGCCCTTTGCCTGGGGCTCCCTCCAGTTTGCGGTGGAAGACCCCAACGCCACCTTCGATAACAAAAACAGCACTGAAACCGATGACGATCACGTCGCCGATCTGGTCGCCCGGGTGAATTTGAATTCCGAACACGGTTCCTATTCAGTGGCGGCCATGGCCCGGGAGATAAGTGCCGATAATGGAGGTAAAACTCCCAGCGACCCCGCTCGACCTACATCCATTGATGATTCGGCATGGGGCGGGGCCATCACCTTCGGCGGCAGGATTCCCGCCTACGGCAAGGATGACCTGCGCTTCCAGTTTAACTACGGCAATGCCCTGGGCCGCTATATGACCACAAAATTTAGAGATGCGGCATTCAACATCCGCACCAATGAGGTTGAGACCTTCGACCAATATGGTGGATTTCTTGCTTACCGCCACTTCTGGGTGGATAATCTCCGTTCCAGTCTGGTCTATTCCTACGGTGCGGCTGACAATGATCGGTCTATTGTCAATACTGCAGCCCTTCTTGATGCGACCGACAAAGAGATGCAGTCCGTTCACGTCAATCTGATCTGGAACATCGTGCCCAGTGTTGAACTGGGCATCGAATATCTGCACGGCTATCGGGAAGTGGAAAGCGGCGCGGATGGCGAGCTGAACCGCATCCAGCTCAGTGCCCAGTATAATTTCTTTTAGTGAGGGCCTGATAATCAGCGCTCAAGGCGCGCTGATTTTTTGCAAATCGTGAATCGACTTGATTCTCAGCATCCTGCCGTCGGTCTCCCCTTTACAAAGAAGGGGAAACCGGCGGTTTTTCTTTCCGGGCACCAAACAGGAAGCTCCTGCCAACCGATTTCCCCTTGGGAAAAAAAAGTTCAGTCAGGTGTTCACCTTTTGAGACGCCCGGACACAAGAATAACGCTTTAAAAGAGGCTGGTACCAAGGGATTTGATCTTTTCTACCTGCTCTTTAGCCGAACTGGCCAAATGGTTTATCAGTTGCTGGGATTCAGGAGTTGTGCGGAAAGTTGGTTTTTGCAGCACCCCATAGATGATATCCACAGCATCATCCAAAGACAGTGTGCAGATATTGATGACCATATCGTAGAGACGACTATCCCAGGGATCCGTTCCATAGACCTGCATGCTCCATTTCCTCCGTTCTTCATCATCATTCTTGAGAACATGGAGCGCCTCTTCGGCAGAGATATTTTCCCTGGCCATCTCTTCCTTGACCCGGGTATCGATATCTGCATTGATTCTGATTTTGAGGACATGGGGGATATCTTTGAGAAAGAAATGCCCTGCCAGGCCATGATAGACAAGATTGTCTCCTTTGGCGTGTTGAAGGAGAGCGGAGCGATAGTATTTGACATACCGCTCGGAACCGCCGAAATATCTTTGCAGAATCTTCGGGGCATCATGAATTGCCCGGACAAGCTTGATCTCGGGGATGTTGAATTCCTCGGAGGCCTGCAACAGGATGTCTCGGGCGATACACTCATACCCTAATTTTTTAGCAAGCCTTTCCGCCACTTCTTTGCCCCGACTGTATGATCCTCTGGTAATTGTAACAATGGACATTTCATCTCCTCCATCGAGCTGTTAGTTGTTGAGGCTCCGAAAGCCTCTGATGACACAAAAAAACTGCGAGACTATCACACGATGATCCCAAGGGTCAATATATTAATCCATTCAATTCGAGTTTTAAAGAGGACTTCCCATCCCGCCGGTTTGGCGCAGCCTGGCATAGGCGGTTTGCAGAATATTGCTTGTATTTTTTTTACAAAGAAATAATCTGGAAAAAGTTGCATATCCCGTTCATCGAGGTTCGCTTTGAAAAGATCACAGCGACCCTTTCAGCTCTCAGGAAAAAAACGAGGGGATTAGGTCCCAGGCCCCTTTTTAAGGAAGGCTTCGAGGCCTCTTCCATATTCGCAGAATATCAATGAACATGTTTGTATGTTACCCCTTCAGTCAACTCGTTAACGTCTCTAGCCTGATTTCTTTTTCATCATCCCCGGGGGAGTCCATCCATGAAGCTCGGCGCCAGAATTTTCTTTCTCCTGCTTATCACCTTCTTCCCGGCAACCATCTGCCTTCCAATCGTACGGGCAGAAGCTGCTGTGCAAATTCCCGCTCCCCTCACCCCCTGGGTTGACTGGGTGCTCCACGGCCATGAAGAAGAACAACTTTGCTCCCCCTCCTTTGATGACGCCTCCAGCCTCCATTGCGACTGGCCGGCCCGGCTGCTTATCCATGTCAGTGAACAGGGCGGGACTTTCCGCCAGCAATGGCTGGTTCAGCATAATCGCTGGATCCAGCTTCCCGGCGCCACCGACCACTGGCCGCTGGATGTCAAGGTGAACGGGCAGACCGCCCTGGTCATGGATCAGAACGGCAGGCCATGGATCAAGGTGGAGCGCGGCTCCCACGAGGTCACCGGCCGCTTTCAGTGGACCAGCCTGCCCGAGTCCCTCCCCATCCCGGCCCAGAGCGGCCTGATCTCCCTCTTGCTCAATGACCGTCTGGTGGACTTCCCCAATTTCGACAAAGACGGCCGACTCTGGTTCCAGGCCGCCAAGGGACAGCCGGAAAAGATGGAGAACAGCCTGAGCCTCCAGGTCTTTCGCCTCCTCGACGACACCATCCCGGCCCAGATGACGACCCTGCTCAATCTCGATATTGCGGGAGTGGCCCGCGAGATCGTCACCGGCCCCCTTTTTCCTCCCGGCCAGCTTATCCCGCTCTCGGTGACGGCCGGTCTGCCCGTAAAACTTGAGGCGGATGGCCGTCTGCGCATCCAGGTGCGGCCCGGCCAGTGGGAGGTGACGGTCATCAGCCGCTTTATCGGCCCGCTGAGCAGCTACCAGTGGCTCCGACCGGACGATCCGTTCTGGCCGGCCGAAGAGATCATTTCCTTTCAGCCCCACTCCGACCTGCGCGGCGTGGAGATTGGCGGCATTACCGCCATTGATCCGCAACTGACCTCCATGCCCAGGCAATGGCGGAACCTTCCCGCCTACCGGATGCTCCCTGGCGAGTCCATGCAGATCAGGGAAACCCGACGCGGCGCGGCCCTGCCCCCCCCGGATCAACTGAGCCTGCAACGAAAACTCTGGCTCCGCTTTGATGGCACCGGCTTCACCATCCAGGACACGATCAGCGGCCAGAAAAATAACGGCTGGCGCCTCGAGATGCCGCCGCGCCAGACCCTGGGACGAGTGATGGTGAACAGGCAGGAGCAGTTTCTCACCAAACGGGCCGGAAGCGACAAGGCTGGGGTGGAACTGCGGGAAGGGCAGCTCCAGTTAGCCGCCGACAGCACCCTGGCCGTCGGCGGCTCCGCCCTGATCTCGACCCTGCCCGCCACCGGCTGGGATCATGATTTCCAGCAGGTCAGCGCCATCCTGAACCTGCCGCCGGGCTGGAGGCTGCTCAATGCCAGCGGCGTCGATTCCATTGCCGCCACCTGGGTGAACCGCTGGAGCCTGCTCGATTTCTTCGTGGTCATCATCTTCACCCTGGCCATCGCCCGACTCTACCGGCAGCCGACCCTCAGCGTCATCGCCTTCTGCTCCTTTACTCTCAGTTACCACGAGGCCGGGGCGCCCCGCTGGGTCTGGCTGGCCATTCTCGCCGGGGTGGCCCTGCTTCGCTATCTGCCCACCGGGAAATTCCGACAGATCATCAGAGGATACCAGGCCGCAACCATCCTCAGTCTTATTCTGCTCTTCATCCCCTTTGCCATCAACCAGTTACGGGTGGGGATTTACCCCCAGCTGGAAAAGCCCTGGCACTCCATGGCTGAGCTCACCGTCCGTCAGGCACCGGCAGTGGCGCCAGCCCCTAAGGCCCTTGCCGACAGCATTGCCAGCAAAGATGACCGGGTGCGCGAAGAGTTAGACGCGATGCAGAGTGTCCAGCCCATGGAGACGATGACCGGCACCATGGCGCCGCCCCCGGCAAAGGTCAAGGTCAGACCGGCTGCCAGCGGCTCTGCCACCCAGAGTCAGGTGCCGCAGTATGATCCGAAAATGCTCCAGCAGACCGGGCCCGGCCTGCCGACCTGGCAGTGGACAGCCATCCCCATGGGCTGGAGCGGCCCGGTGGAGCGCAGTCAGCAGATCCACCTGACCCTTATTGGCCCCAAAACCAACCTCGTCCTTGCCTTCGCCCGGGTCCTGCTCATGGGTCTGCTGGCCGCCGGGATGTTCAATATCAGCTGGCGTCCCGGCCGGGGCTGGACCCTGCCGGCCTGGAAGACCCTGCTGATACTGCCGCTTCTGCTCGGATTCCTGGCCGGCGCAAGTCCCGGTCAGGCCGGAGAGATTCCGTCTCCCGAGATGTTTGAGCAGCTGCGCTCCCGTCTTCTGGAAAAGGATGACTGTTTTCCGCACTGCGCCAATCTTTCCGAGATGGCCGTGACCATCACCCCCGAGGCCCTCAGCCTTCATCTGCGGGTGGACAGCCAGGTGGACAGTGCCGTTCCCCTGCCCGGCAATGGCAGTCACTGGCTGCCGCAGCAGGTGCTCCTCGATGATAAACCGGCAACAGCCCTGTTCCGCAGCGAGGGGCAGCTCTGGATTCTGGTTCCGGCCGGCCATCATGTCATCCGGCTGTCCGGCAATCTGCCCCGGCAGAACAGCATCCAGCTGCCCCTGCCGCTGCACCCCAATCAGAGCACCAGCACCGCCGATGGCTGGATCGTGGAGGGCATCGACAATGGCGTTGCCGACAGCCAGCTCCAGTTCAAACGGATTCTGAATAAAGAGACCAGCGCCGATCAGCCTCTGGAGGCCGGGGTTCTGCCGCCCTTTGTCCTCATCGAACGGACCCTGCTCCTGGGCCTGACCTGGAAGGTGGAGACGAGAATCAGCCGGATGAGCCCGGAGGGTTCCGCAGTGGTCTTTGATGTCCCGCTGCTTCCCGGAGAATCGGTGGTCACCGAAGGAGTTCGGGTACAGGACGGGCGGGCCAAGGTCGCCCTCGATGCCAGGGCGGGCGAGCTGCGCTGGGAGTCGGTGCTGGAAAAGGGCGAACAGCTCCTCCTCAGCCACGCCGATACCAGTCAGTGGACCGAGATCTGGCGGGTGGATGTCAGCCCGATCTATCACCTGGAATCAGAAGGGATTCCGGTGATTCTCCACCAGACTGGCCGGCGCTGGCTTCCCACCTGGCACCCCTGGCCGGGGGAACAGCTCAAGCTACTTGTTTCCCGTCCCGAAGGCATTGTCGGCCAGACCCTGACCATCGACCAGTCCCGCCTCCTGGTGCGTCCGGGCAGCCGGGCCACGGAGACAACCCTGAACTTCACCATCCGCAGCAGCCAGGGCGGCCAGCATACCATCACCCTGCCGGCGGACGCCCAGGTGCAGAGGGCTGCCATCAACGGGGCGCCGCAACAGTTGCGCCAGGACGGAGGTAAACTCACCATCCCCATCACCCCGGGCAGACAGGATATTTCCGTGGAATGGCGGCAGCCGTCCGGGATCAGCACCTTCTACCACACGCCGGTCATTGATCTGGGAAGCGACAGCGTGAACTCCGCCATCGACATGACCCTGCCCGCCAACCGCTGGCCCCTCTTCCTCGGCGGACCGCTGCTGGGCCCGGCCATTCTCTACTGGTCAACCCTGGTGGTGCTGGCACTCCTGGCCCTGGTGATCAGCAAAACCGGACTGACCCCCTTACGTTTCCATCAGCTTTTCCTGCTCGGCATCGGCATGAGCATGAGTAACCTGTTCAGCTGCCTGCTGGTGGTGGGCTGGCTCATTGCCGTCCAAGGGCGAACACGACTGCAGGCAGACAGGGGCAAGTACGTTTTTAACCTGATCCAGGTGGGCCTCGGGCTTCTCACCGTCTCGGCCCTGATCGCCCTGGTCTGGGCCATCAGTCAGGGACTGCTGGGACACCCGGACATGAATATCGCGGGCAACGGCTCCAACGGCAGCCTGCTGCGCTGGTATCAGGATGTCAGCGGCCGGACTCTGCCCCAGGGCTGGCTTTTTTCCATTCCCATGCTCGCCTACCGGTTGGCCATGCTGGCCTGGGCCCTGTGGATCTCCGTAACCCTGCTGGGACTGCTCAAATGGGGTTGGAATATTCTCAATGAACCGATGCTGTGGGACTCGACCCCAAGGAAGAAAAGAGAGGACAGCCGAAAGGAGTGAACCGTTTGCCCGAATCCGGCACCATTGGGTTGGCGGGCAGTATTGGCGTGTTCCCAGACCCTGGATTTTTCCGGGGGAATAACGATCCAATGAAGAATGGCTGCCAGATCATCGTTCATTGGATGAATAACGTACTGTCTTTCTTGTTTAAAAAATATTTCATGGAGAGCTGGTTTCCTTCGATACTTGACAAGTGATCCGGGCAGGGGTAAACAAGGTCTATATTTCTTTAAATTATTTCAACTATTTTTTAAAAAAAGGAGGGGGGAATGAGTGAAGAAAGTGTCATGGCAACGAAGGTGAAAGAGCTTTTTAAAGTTGTGTGTCGATCCGAATGGAATGCCACCGTTACCGGGATCATGGTGGCTTTTTTGTCTGTTATGATTATGGCCTGGTGGCGTCCCTGGGGAGCTGTGGGTGCCTTTAGAAGCTGGGGAGACTGGATTATGTATGGAATAACCAGTCTCCTTGGGGCTGAATCCGGCTTTTTCAGCTATTATCTCAAGGCCCCCAGATCCATTTTTCAGGATTCCGGCTCCATCATTGGTATTGGATTTATAACCGGGGCCTTTATCTCAGCCTGCCTGGCGAAGGAGTTTGCCCTTCGCATCCCCCCGTATCGGGAAATGGTGAAAGCGATGATCGCCGGCGTCCTGATGGGCATAGGGGCGACATTGGCGGGTGGCTGTAATGTTGGCGGGATGTATAATGCCATTGGGAATTTGGCGGCAAATGGCTTTACCATGTGGATTGGCCTGGTGGCCGGTGTTATCCTGGGTTTGAAATTATTGTACGTGGAGATGGAATATATCACCTGGGGTGACGGTGGTTCCGCAACCATCGAATTACCCAATGTGTTGCTCTATGTGCTTGGGCTTGCCGCCATGGGAGGGATCTTCTGGGGAGCGTATACCTTTGCCGCAAATACCGAAAATGAGTATCTGGCAACCCTCAGCGGAATTATTGTTATAGCCGCGGCCCTGGGATATGTCATGCATCGGGGTCGCTGGTGTATGGTCCAGGGCTTTCGCGAACCCCATATGACCGGTGACTGCACCCTGGCTAAATCCGTTGCCCTGTCCATTGTTCTTGTGGCCATCGGTGCCGCCGTGTTGAAGTATTCCGTTCCCCTTCGGGCGGAAGGTCTGGCGGTGCTTGATCCTGCCCATTATGTACGTGGAACCTTTGGTTGGGGCGCCATTGTTGGCGGTTTTATTTTTGGCCTGGGCGCCATGCTCGCCGGGGGCTGTGGCTCCGGCACACTCTGGCGTGTTGGTGAGGGACAGGTCAAGCTGATTCTAGTGGTTCCATTTTTTGCAGTGTCCAATTCCATCATGACCTCCTGGTTTAGGGCCAAGGATTTTGAAGGTCGCGGTGTCCTTGGTTCTCAGGTCTATCTCCCTGATGTTATGGGATACGGTGGCACCTTGTTTTTTATCGCGGCGGCCATGCTGGTCTGGTATCTGGTGGTGACCTGGAACGAGGAAACCAATAAATTGATTGTACCCATGTGATATTTTTTTCAGACAACCGTTTATGAAAATCGCAACTCCGGCTCAAATCGGGAGTTGCGATTTTTTTTTAAAAAGGGGAAACAACCCTTGATCGATTCATCCATCACCCGAAAAATTACCCTGGCAGCCCGTGACTGCTTGTCCAGTTCTGACCGTCAGGTCATGAGTGACAGGATTTGTAAAAAAATTCTGCTGCTCGATGAGATTCAGTCCAGTGAAACACTTTTTGTCTCTGTGGCCTTTCGTTCTGAGGTTGAAACCGCCCTTCTGATCAAGGAACTGCTCCGCCAGGGGAAAAAAGTGGCGGTTCCGGTGACCCTGGTTGCGGAAAAGCGGCTGCTCCCGGTGCTGATCTGTGATATGGAAAAAGATCTGGTGCCGGGCTATTGTTCCATCCCTGAACCGCGAAGGGAGTTAAGGGCGAGTAACGCCATAAAAGGCAGTACCATTGACACCATTCTTGTACCGGGTTCTCTTTTTGACGAACAGGGTGGCAGAATGGGCTATGGGGGCGGATATTATGACCGCTTTATGGCAAACGAGGCTCCCTCAGCCCGGCGGATTGGCCTGGCCTTTGAAATCCAGGTGGTTGATGCGTTATCCCTCCAGCCCCATGATGTGCCCCTGGATCTTATTGTTACTGAAAAAAGACTTATTCGAAGAGTACGATCATAAAAGTTCCGGGAGGGGAATCATGCAAGCGACGGCAATATTTAAAAATTCTCTTTTCTTGAAACATGATCCCGGTTTTGATCATGTTGAATCGCCGGAACGCCTGACCGGCATCTATAAACTCCTGGAGAACGATGTGCTGGGTGATGGTTTCCTCACCCCGGACTTTTCCCCGGCGTCCCATAAGCTCATCGGTTTGAATCATTCCCAGGCCCTGATTGAGAGGGTGGCGCAAACGGCGGGGAAGACATTCGACATCCTTGACCCCGACACCCAGACCTCCCCGGATTCCTATGCCGCCGCCTGTCTTGCCGTGGGGGCACTGGTCAAGGGGGTGGATATGGTTTGGGAGGGGACGATCAAAAACGGTTTTGCCCTGGTCCGGCCCCCTGGACATCATGCTGAAAAGAATCAGTCCATGGGATTCTGCCTTTTTAACAATGTCGCCATTGCCGCCCATTACGCCGTCCAGATCCTTGGTCTGGACAGGGTAATGATTGTGGACTGGGATCTGCACCACGGCAACGGCACCCAGCATTCGTTTTATGAAAGCGACAAGGTTCTGTATCTTTCCACCCATCAGTACCCCTATTATCCCGGCACCGGTTCTCTTCTGGAGACAGGTCGTGGGCCGGGAAAAGGGTTTACCATCAATATTCCTTTGCCCGGATATCAGGGTGATCTGGAGTACGCGACCATCTTGAACGAAATCGTGCTGCCCATCGGACGGGAGTATCAACCGCAACTTGTCCTGGTATCCGCGGGCTTTGACATCTACCGCAGGGATCCCTTGGGAAGCATGGAGGTCACGACACAGGGACTCGCTTATATCACCAGGGTGCTTGTCCGTCTGGCTGAAGAGAGTTGTGAAGGACGCCTGCTGGCAACCCTGGAGGGAGGCTACACCAAAGAAGGCCAGCGAGACGGTATCCTGGCCGTCCTTGGTGAACTTTCTGGTCGGAATATTGATCCCGGCTATCCCATCTCTCTGAAAAACGAGACGGCCCTTTTTCTGAGTCAAAAAAAATCGCCCCATCCGGCCATACAACAGGCGTGGGATGTTGCAAAAAAATATTGGAAAATGTAAGGTCCTCAGAATTATTGTACTCGTCAACATGACAGGGGGAGAATTTGGAAGGCAGAAAGGCAAAAATATTACTCGCAGACGACGACATAACTGCCCGGAGTACCATAACCACCGTCCTGGAGATGTTTGGCCATATTGTCAAAGCCGTTGCTGACGGAAAAGAAGTGATTGATATTGTTGACAATTCATACGATGTCATTATTCTTGATATCAACATGCCGGACATGGGGGGATTTGAAACGATCAAGGTTTTGAATGCCCGTCATTGTAATATTCCGGTTTTATTCCTGACGGGGATTGGCTCCATGGAATATGTGGTGCAGGCCATAAACCTTGGAGGATATGACTTTTTAACCAAACCCATTGAAAATCTTGATATTTTTAATGTCAAGATCCGCCGGGCCATAGAGAAAAGAACCTTTATTCTCCGGGAAAAGAACTATAAAAAATCTCTGGAGCTGGAGGTTCGGGATAAAACCCGGGAGCTGGAAGAAACCAACAGACTGCTGCTCACCTATAGCCATAGCCTTGAGAACGCTACGGTGCAATTAATGAGCAGTCTGCAAAATGCCATGGAAGAGAAGGATGACTACACCGTTGGTCATACCCTGCGGGTTACGGAGTATGCCTTAATGCTTGGTCTGGCCATGAATTTATCGGAAAATGACCTGGTGGTGCTGCGGCGGGCCTCCCAGTTCCATGATATCGGCAAACTGGTGATTGACCTCTCCTGTATTCAGAAACCGGGGAAATTGAATGAAGAGGAATGGGCACTGATCCGAAAACATCCGGTTGTGGGTGCCAATATTATTCAACCATTGGGATTTATGGATCGCGAGCAGTTTATTATCAGGCATCATCATGAGCGGATGGATGGCAAGGGGTATCCGGATGGCCTGCTGGGCCAGGATCTGGATCCATTGACCAAGATTCTTATCGTGGTGGATAGTTATGATGCCATGACCTCAAGACGGAATTATCGCCGCAATATGAATATGGACGAGGCGATTAATGAACTGCGCCATCATTCCGGGACCCAGTTTGATTCCGAGACGGTGGAAATTTTTACCCACGCGATCCGGGAGCATGGAATTTCTTAAGTAACTATCCAGTAGTGCCCCATCTGCTTCGTCATCGGCCTGCTCATGTACGAACCAGTACACTTCGCAGGCCTCTTTCTCGCATATGGAGCACTCCTGAAGAGTTACAATGCATGGTTTTACGTTCCTCTCCGGCAACAAGCTGGATAGTTACTTTCTTAAAATGTCCCCCAGGGGTCTGGCGGTAAATCATCCAGTGGAGGCTGGCAGAACGTGGCAATAACAAAAGAAGAAGTAGAAAGGGTGGCCCATCTGGCACGGTTGCATTTGAGTGAACAGGAGCTTGTGACCATGACCTCTCAGCTGGATACGATCCTTTCCTATGTGGCCAAACTCAATGAGCTCGATACCACCGGTGTGCAGCCCATGACCCGTGCCTTTTCTGTCTCCAACGCCTTTCGGGAGGATCGGGTTCTGCCCTCCCTGGCCAGGGAGGACGCCTTGGCGAATTCCCCATGGCAGAACGGTGAAGCCTTTGTGGTCCCGAAAATTATCTAGGGGCCACGGTGGACAGATCCTGACATTTTTTTCGATATATCCCTCCTTTTCTGTCGTCTGATCATGACCAACTAATAGAGCCGGACACTTCTTGAACAAGGAAGGTGCGCCGCGTTTTTTTCAAGGAATAAGCGAATATTTTTTGAGGTATGGATGAACCCTTATGAATTGACCATTGCCCAGGCAAGGGGGCAGCTGGTTGCCGGCACTCTTTCATCTCGTGAGTTGACCCAGAGCTGTCTTGACCGGATTGCGGCGGTGGATGGCGAGATCAAGGCCTTTCTGGTGGTGAACCCGGACCAGGCATTATCCCAGGCCGATGAAGCTGACAGGATGCGGGCCCATGGCAACTCCGCGAATCTCTGCGGCATTCCCCTGTCGATCAAGGATTTGCTGTGCACCAAGGGAACGGCCACAACCTGTGGTTCACGGATCCTGGAGCATTTTGTGCCACCCTACGACGCAACGGTGGTGGAAAAATTGAAGGGCCAGGGGGCCGTTATCCTTGGCAAAGTTGCCATGGATGAATTTGCCATGGGTTCAACCTCAGAGAGTTGTGTCTTTCAGGTTCCTGAGAATCCATGGAAGCCGGGATATGTGAGTGGCGGGTCTTCCGGCGGCTCAGCGGCATCGGTGGCTGCCCTGGAGTGTCCGGGATCCCTGGGCTCCGATACCGGCGGGTCCATTCGTCAGCCCGCCTCTCTCTGCGGTATTGTGGGGATAAAGCCAACCTATGGCCTGGTGTCACGCTATGGCCTGGTGGCCTTTGCCTCCTCCCTCGATCAGATTGGCCCCCTTACCCGTGACGTCACCGATTGCGCCTTGATGCTCAATGCCATCAGCGGATATGATCCCAAAGACTCCACCTCCGTCAGCCGGGAGACGCCCGATTACGGCACGTCCCTGGTTGATGGTCTGCACGGGGTGCGGGTGGGAGTCCCCCAGGAATATTTTGGCGAGGGACTGGATCCTGAGGTTCGGGCGGTGGTAAACCACGGTATTGATCTGCTCCGGCAGGCCGGTGCGGAGATTGTCCAGGTCTCCCTGCCGCGCACGGATTACTGTGTCGCGGTCTATTATCTTATTGCCACCGCCGAGGCCAGCTCCAATCTGGCGCGATATGACGGCGTGTCCTTCGGATTTCGAGACAAAAACGCCCGGTCGCTCATGGAGATGTACAAGGAAAGCCGTTCACAGGGCTTTGGCGCGGAGGTAAAACGGCGGATTCTGATTGGCACCTATGCCCTGTCCGCTGGATATTATGACGCCTATTACAAAAAAGCCTCCCAGGTTCGAACCTTGATTCTGGGTGATTTTAATCGCGCCTTTGGGCAGTGTGATGTCCTAATTTCCCCCGTCGTCCCCACCCCTGCCTGGAAGATAGGCGAGAAGGCGGATAATCCCCTTGCCATGTATCTGTCCGATGTGCTGACGATTTCTGCCAATCTTGCGGGTATTCCAGGGATTTCAGTCCCTGGCGGCTTCAGCCGTGATGGACTGCCCATTGGCATACAACTGCAGGGGCCGCATTTCCGGGAAGATTCCCTATTCAAGGTTGCCTACAACCTGGAGCGGGGCCTTGACCTGCCTCCCCAACGGCCTGCAATTGCCTGAATGATTGATATTGAAGAGCCTCTTGCAAAACTCAAAGAGGAAGATTTTAATCTAATATGGTGGAATA
>JACDZF010000075.1 GCA_013426795.1 Desulfocapsa sp.
CAGCCAATCCCCTCCGGCTGTTTCAGTGCGCGGCGGCTGGCAAATTACAACCAAAAGATCATACAAAGAACCCGTTCCAAAAACAGCCTGGATTGCCCTGTTTCCTTTACGGCCTCTTATGCCTCCATTGTCATAGTGTTTCATCGTCGTAACCGGCAACCCTTTTAACCCCCCTTTATCCCCCCTGAATCAGGGGGGAACGATATTCCCCGACCACCCCTTCACCTCCTTGTCAAGGAGGGGAAGGGGTGGTCGGGGTCAGGGGTGGTTGAGTCGTTGCCACTGAAGGGAAATTCACCATTGTCACACCGTTTCATCGTCGTAACCGGCAACCCTTTTAACCCCCCTTTATCCCCCCTGAATCAGGGGGGAGTTTAATTCCCCTCCTTGATAAGGAGGGGTCAGGGGTGGTTGAGTCGTTGCCATTAAAGGTAAATTCACCTTTGTCACACCGTTTCATCGTCGTAACCGGCAAGCCTTTAACCCCCCTTTATCCCCCCTGAATCAGGGGTGGTCGGGGTCAGGGGTGGTTGAGACCTTGCCACTGAAGGGAATCTGACAAAATAGGATTGTGCCGCGCCAGCGAAACACCCATCCCCTCCGGCTGTTTCAATGCCCGGCATCCGGCACCAACTACGCAACATAGCCAACAGACGTTGGCCTGCCGCTCGAAAGACGGTTTATGATGTTTTTAAAAAGGGATGGATAACTCAAATGGCCTTTGTGGATGAAGCAAAATTTTTCGTAAAGGCAGGTGATGGCGGCAATGGCTGTGTCAGTTTCCGTCGTGAAAAGTACGTCCCCAAAGGCGGACCCAGCGGCGGTGATGGCGGCGCCGGCGGCAGTGTTCTGCTTGAGGCTTCGGCGCGTCTGAACTCCCTCATCGATTTTCGCTATCGCTCCCATTTCAAGGCAGAGCGGGGAGGGAATGGGCAGAGTAAGGACATGCATGGCCGTAACGGCAATGACTGTCATATGAAGGTGCCCGTCGGTTCCATCATTAAAGACGCCGACACCGGAGAGGTTCTGGCTGAGCTGGTCATTGATGGCGAGATCTTTCTTGCCGCCAGAGGTGGTGATGGCGGATTCGGAAACGCCCACTTTTCCAGCGGATCCAACCGGACTCCGCGTTTTGCCTCGAAGGGAAGGGAGGGGGAAGAACACTGGCTGCGCATTGAGTTGAAGTTGATTGCCGATATCGGCCTGGTGGGCCTGCCCAATGCCGGGAAGTCAACCCTTCTCTCCCGGCTTTCGGCCGCCAATCCCAAGGTCGCCAGTTATCCCTTTACCACCCTGGAGCCGCAACTGGGGGTTCTTCAGTTTGATTCCAGCGAACCGTGCATCATTGCCGATATTCCCGGACTTATTGAGGGGGCACACGAAGGAGCGGGGCTTGGGCATACCTTTCTTCGCCATATTGAGCGCACCCGGATTCTGCTCCATGTCATCGATGTCTCCGTTGAGGATGTCCGGGCTGAATTTCTGGTGATCGAAAATGAACTTCGAGCCTATCGGGAAGATCTCCTTGACAGAATCCGGATAGTTGTCTTGAATAAAACAGATGTTGAGGAGCCCGAAAAAGTGCGGGAGATGGCCGCCCATTTTACCAGCCTGGGCTTTCCGGTCGTCTCCATCTCGGGTCTGACCGGAGATGGAATTCAACAGCTCAAAGACCTGCTTGAAGAAAAGTTGGAGGCATTGCGCCTGCACGATCGTGTCGAGCAGGAAGGCGAGCCCCCGGAGCCGGAGGGGGAGAGCTTTTAGTGCCTTATTCCATTTCTAAATCAAGCGTTCACTTCGTCGAATGCGCTGCGTCGCTCCTCACCGTACTTATTGTACTGCCTCGTCGCGACTCGCTTTTCTTCTCGTGCACATCTTGATTTAGAAAAGGAATTACAGATTCTATTCTTGTTTTTTTTTGCAAGAATAGAATCTGCGAAAGGCTCGTATCCCGTTTATCGGGGTTTGTCAGGAATGGAGTTTATCCGACTATTCGATTTACTTTTTGGTTATTCGATCATGAATCATGAGATAAGTAGAGATGATGGCCTCTATTATCGTCAGACCCTTTTTGACAAGGCCAGACGGATTGTTATCAAGGTCGGCAGTGCCGTTCTCACCACCGACTCGGGGATCAATCAAAAAGTTGTGGACAATATCTCCCGGGACCTGTCCTTCCTCAAGGATACCGGGCGCGAGGTCATCCTCGTCACCTCCGGGGCGGTGGCGGCGGGCCGCAAGAAAATTGTCCTCAGTGATAGTCTGAAGGTTGATCTCAAGGAAAAACAGGCCCTGGCCGCCATCGGTCAGTCCTGCCTGATGCAGACCTATGATGAGGCCTTCTCCCGTCATGGCAAGGTTATCGGCCAGCTCCTTCTGACCCACGCCTGTCTCGCCGACCGTGATCGATACCTCAATGTTCGCAACACCATACTCACCCTTTTTCGCTTTGGCGCCATCCCCATCATCAATGAAAATGATCCCGTCTCCGGCGAAGAGCTGCGTTTTGGCGATAACGACACCCTGGCCGGCCTGATTACCAATCTCATCGAGGCGGATATGTTTATCTGTCTCACCGATGTGGATTGTCTCTATACCGGCAACCCCCTGACCGACCCTTTGGCGCGCCCGGTGTACACCGTGGCCCGGGTTACTCCCGAGATTGAGGCCATGGCCGGCAATACCAAAAGCGTTCTTGGCACCGGCGGCATGCTGTCCAAGATACGCGCCGCCAAGATGGTTTCGGCGGGCGGAGGAAGTTCCTTTATCGGCCCCGGTCGCCAGGGCGATATCTTGCAGCAGTTATTCAGCGGCGAGATGATCGGGACCTTCTTCCTCCCTGCCGAGGACAAGATTCAGCGCCGGAAACACTGGATCGCCTATGTGTTGCGCCCCAAAGGGTATCTGGTCCTGGACGATGGGGCCTGCAACGCCTTGCGCAACAGAGGCAAAAGCCTCCTTTCATCCGGCATCCAGGAGGTGCGGGGAGAGTTCGGGGTGGGGGATGTCGTCCACTGTCTTGATGGCCGCAATCAACCCATTGCCGCCGGGCTGGTGAGTTACAGCTCCATCAATCTGGACATTATCAAACGGCATCAATCCGATGAAATTGAGTCCTTGCTTGGTTTCAAGGACTGCGATGAGGTTATCCACCGGGATAATCTGGTTCTCTTGTAGGAGCATACGTCACCATGTCACGGAATCAAGAAAATGATCCTCAAAAATCGGCGGCACCTGCCCCGTCCCTGAAACCTGCCACTATTGACATCCCGCTGATGGCCCGGAATGGGAAAAAGGCGGCGCGGATGCTGGTCTCCCTGTCCACCGAGGTCAAAAACAGCCTGCTTTCGCAGATGGCGGCAGCCCTGGAAGAGAAACGGCCTCTGATCCAGGCGGAGAACCGCAAGGATCTGGCCGCAGGCCGGCTGAAAGGCCTGTCCGCCGCCATGCTTGATCGCCTTGAGCTCTCCGACAAGGTCATGGCCGCCATGATTTCCGGGCTGCATGAGGTGCAGGCCCTGCCGGATCCGGTGGGGGAAATCTCGAATCTTGTCAAAAGACCCAATGGCCTGCTGGTGGGCCGGATGCGGATACCCTTAGGCGTTATCGGGATGATCTATGAGTCCCGCCCCAACGTGACCGTGGATGCGGCGGCACTGTGCCTGAAGGCCGGCAATGCCATTATCCTTCGCGGCGGCTCCGAGGCCATCCACTCCAATCTGGTTCTGGTCGAGGTTCTGCAGGGGGTTCTCGCGGCCAACAGCATTGATCCGGCGGCCATCCAGGTTATTCCGGTGACGGATCGGGCGGCGGTGACCGAGCTGCTGGCCCAGGAAGAGTTCATCGATCTGATCATCCCGCGCGGGGGTGAAGGCCTGATCCGCTTTGTCGCGGAAACCTCACGGATTCCGGTGCTGAAACATTACAAAGGGGTCTGTCACATCTTTGTTGACCAGAGTGCCGATTTCAACAAGGCAACACCGGTGATCATGAACTCCAAGACCCAGCGGCCCGGCGTCTGTAACGCCCTGGAAGGCTTGCTCATTCATCGCGCCATCGCCGCTGACTATCTCCCGGTCATCGCCCGCCAGTTGACTGCTGCCGGGGTGGAGCTGCGCGGCTGCGCCGAGAGTGTCGCCCTGGTTCCCGCCATCAGTCCGGCTTCCGCCAGCGACTGGGGCACCGAGTTCCTCGATCTGATTCTCTGCGTCAAGGTGGTGGGCTCCCTCGATGAGGCCATGGACTATATGGCCGCCCATGGTTCCCAGCATACCGAGGTCATTGTCACCGAGGATTATAGCAATGCCCAGCGATTTATGGCGTCGGTGGATGCCTCGGCGGTCATGGTAAATGCCTCCACCCGGTTTAACGATGGCGGTCAGCTTGGCCTGGGGGCGGAGATCGGGATCAGCACCACGAAACTGCACGCCTATGGCCCCATGGGCCTCTCCGAGCTCACCACCAGGAAATTTGTGGTCTATGGCGCGGGACAGGTTCGGAGTTGAACCCGCCTCCCGGACGCATCGGGCTGCTTGGCGGCACCTTCGATCCTGTTCACCATGGACACCTGCAGTTGGCCCGAATCGCCCGGGATATCTGTCATCTGGAGGAGGTCTGGTTTGTACCGGCTTCCATCCCGCCCCACAAAAATCAGCAGGTGCTTGCCGATTTTCAGCAGCGCGCGGAGATGATCGAGCTGGCCATTGGCGATGATCCCGGCTTCCGGCTGTCCACCATTGAGGCCGCTCTGCCCGGCCCCTCGTACACCATTGATACCTTGCGACATCTTCAGGCCCAGTTGGCGGATCCTGTCGCCATGGACTTTTTTTTTATCATTGGAGCGGACGCGTTTCTTGAGATCACCGCCTGGAAATCGCATCAACAACTGCTGCAAACCGTGCATTTTCTGGTGCTGGGCAGGAGCGGCTGTGTGCCGACTGAGGTCGTGGTCCTTGTCGAAAGGCTGGGCTATAAACCCGATGATCCTGCCGGAAGCTGGTCCCATCCCTTGTTTCACAAAAAGATTTTTTTCTATTGTTCTCCCAGGATATCCATAGCCGATATCTCCTCTTCGGATATCCGGCAGAAGATCAGCACCCGGATTTCAGTGGAAAATCTTGTGCCGGCCTCTGTGCTTGCCTATATGAAGGCCCACGACCTCTATCTCTGAGGGGCAGCGGCGACCAGCCCCTCATATGCATTCGATGCATTTTTCCCCCTGTCTTTGCATTCCGCCTTCCTGGCAGATCCTTACCGGAGCATCCATGTCTTTTGATGAAGTGGCCGGGCACTATGAGCGCCACCCCTATCCCCATTTCCCGCTGCTGGCCTCCATACCACGGCATGACACCTACGCGATGAATCTGACGGCCCTGTGGGCAAGGTTTAATGGTGAATTGCCGGCGGAGCGGCAGGGCCGGATCCTTCTTGCCGGATGTGGCGCCTTTTCACCCTATCCCATGTCCCTTGCCAATCCCGGGGCGAAAGTCATCGGGGTTGATCTGGCCCGCAACAACCTGCGCCGCGCTCGGCTGCACTGCCTGCTCCATGGTTTCCTCAAAGCGTGTCTGTGGCAGGGGAATTTTCTCGATCCGGCCATCGCCCCCGGGCCCTTCCATTTCATTGAGGCCTTCGGCGTGCTGCACCATCTGGACGATCCGGCAGCGGGGATCTGTGCCCTGGAAGAGCGTCTTGCACCGGGCGGGATCCTGAGGGTGATGGTCTATGGCCACTATGCCAGGCAGGAGGCAGAGTCGATCCGGCGGTCAATGCGCCTCCTCGGGGTGAAGGATGTGGAAACCTTGAAGCAGTTGATTCGCCGCGCCCTTCCCGACAGCAGGCTGGGTCATTTCATCGACTGCTCCCGGGAGGCGCGCACCGACTCCGGCCTGGCAGACCTGTTTCTCCATCCCAATGTCCACACTTATCGCATCGACGAGTTCCTCGAGATGATTTCCCGCTCCGGGCTGACCCCCCTGCTCTTCACCCACCGGGATGCCCTTGCGGATGTCGATCAGGAAATCCGTCGTCTGCGCGAGCTGGATCGTCGCCGGGAGACCCGGACCAATATCGTCTGCTACCTGGGTCGTGACTGTAAAGGAGAGGCGCCGGTTTCTTCCCGGTCATACGTATTGCTGAACCCGGCCCTCAAGGCTGCGGTGTCGTCCCTAAGGCCGGGAGCGCCGGTTCCGATAAATCGGCTCGGGCATGAAAATCCTCCCCTGGACGGGAAGGCCCGTCGTTTTCTGCGCCGCTTTATTTCCCCAATCCATGAGTTGTCCCTTTCACTGGCTGACCAGGAGCTGGCACGACGCTACCTCAAAGAGCTTTTCCTGGTGCGCTTCAATGGCTGCCGGGACACCGAGGTCCCAGGCTAAAGGAACTTTTTTCGTTTTAAAGCTGCTTGCAGCCAAAAGACTTCAGTGTGGATTTTTCGATCCCGGCAACCCTTGACCAAAAGAGTCGATGATCAGGATTTATGGCTTGAACCATTGATGCGAAATTTTCGGGAGATGGATTCAGCGAATGGGGACTTTCCCTGGCGTCCATTATGGTGTATTTATTTTCCTATCAAAAAATCTTTCAGGATCAGGACTGCATGCAAGAAACAAGTTCACCCAAAAACAATGCCGACCCCGGCACAGACGGGACAATCGAGGCCAAGCCCAGAGGCACCGACCTTTGCCTGCACTTCGCCGGACGATGGGTAATCGGCAGCATTTTCCCGCCCTTTTCCGAGATCCGGCAACTTTTCCCCGATTCCATCAAATCCATCTCCTTTGACACCACCACCCTGCGCGCCTGGGACAGCCGGTTTCTGATCATCCTCAATGATATCAGCGAGTATGCGAAGAACAACAAGCTCTCCATGGTCGTTGAGGGTCTGCCCACCGGGGTGCAGCGCCTTTTGGTGCTGAGCTCGGCGTCCCCGGAAAAGGCACCCTTCAAGCCTGAAGAAAAGCCCCCCTCCTTCTTTGACTCTGTGGGAAACAAAACCATTCACCTGATTGAGGACTGCCGCGAGCTTCTTTCCTTTACCGGCACGGTCACCCTGAGCTATATCAGACTCTTCACCGGCAAGGCCCAGTTTCTCACCTCGGATTTCCTCTATTTCCTGGAAGAATGCGGGCCTTCCGCCCTGCCCATTGTTTCGCTTATCTCGGTGCTGGTGGGTATCATCCTGGCATTTGTGGGGGCTGTGCAGTTGCAGTTGTTCGGGGCTGAAATCTTTATAGCCAATCTCGTCGGCCTCGGCATGACCCGTGAGATGGGGGCGATGATGGCCGCCATTATCATGGCCGGCCGAACCGGTGCCGCCTTTGCCGCCCAACTCGGCACCATGCAGGTTAACGAAGAGATTGACGCCTTGCAGACCATGGGCATCAACCCGGTGGACTTTCTCGTCCTGCCCCGTCTCTCGGCCTTGGTGATTATGATGCCGCTCCTGGCCCTCTGGGCCGACCTGCTTGGCATCGGCGGCGGATTTCTCATCGCAGCCCTGACCCTTGATATCAGTATGGCCGAATATTACAACCAGACCGTCAATGCCGTTGCCCTCAGGCATTTTGGTGTGGGCATCTTCAAGGCCACGGTTTTTGGCTATCTGGTCGCCTTTTCCGGCTGCCTCAGAGGAATGCAGTGCGGCCGCAGCGCCTCCGCCGTGGGCACCGCCGCCACCTCGGCGGTGGTCACGGCCATTGTCATGATCGTTGTTTCCGACGCGATCATGACGGTCCTGTTCAAGATTCTCAAGATTTAAGGCTTAAAAGTCTCCCGCCCCAAGAACACTGGCACCGTCAGTATCCTCCGCAGGTTTCGTCATCGGCAACAACGGGGCGGTGTCGCATTGGAAGATAGAATTCCATTTCCACATCAAAGGTGGAATTAATTCCCCTCCCCCCTGCGGGGAGGGGTCAGGGGAGGGGGGAACCAGCAATGAAAGCGGCCCATGGCATCACCCACCCCCCCCATTCCCGTCAAGGGAGGGGAGTTTTCTTGAGCAGGGGAAACGGAGATGGAACCCTTGATGCAGAATTCGAATCAGGTAATCCATTTTCGAATCAAACGGGGAGTTTTATAGAATTTCCATATTCCTTGGAGGGGAAAGGTCAGGGAGGGGGAATCGCCGATGGCAGCGACTGGATGCAGCTTCACCCACCCCCTACCCCTCCCGTCAAGGGAGGGGAGTTTTTTCCCAGGCGGGGCGGGCATATGGGGCCTTTGATTGGGAACTCCAAATATGTCGGCCATCCTGATCCAAGCGGGGCTGACATTGGCGCCGAAGATGGATGGAACGTCAAGGCCGGGCCGGGGATTTTCAGGGCCGGGGATTCCAGGGATGGATAGAGGGCAAGTTGCAGCTCCGGCTCCACCTGAAAGACATCGGTGATCAAGCGAGATGTCAACACCTCCGCCACGGCCCCGGTTTTATGGAGCTGCCCGTCCTGGAGGACAATCACCTGGTCACAAAAGGCGGCGGCCAGATTGAGGTCATGGATGGCGGCAATGACAGTGCGCCCCTGCTCGTGCACCAGCGTTCGGATAACATGCATGATTTCAATGGTATGGTAGATATCCAGACTGGCCGTGGCCTCATCCAGCACCAGAACCTCGGTGTCCTGGGCCAGGGCCCGCGCCACCACCACCCGCTGCTTTTCGCCGCCGGACAGATCGGTGACCAGACGATGGCGCAGGGACTGAATCTGCATCTTTGCCATGGCATCCTCCACCAGATCACGGTCCCGAACCGTGGGACTGCCGAACCTGGGGATATATGGATAACGTCCCATAAGCACCACTTCCGCCACCGTAAAATCAAAGCCCATGGCAAACTGCTGGGGCACCAGGGCGATCTTTCGCGCCAGCTCCTTTTTTGAGTAGCCGCCCATGGGTCGTCCCTGAAAATGAAGGGTGCCGCTGCGCACACAGCGGGTGGCCGTCAGCAGATCAAGCAGGGTGCTCTTGCCGCTGCCATTGGGGCCGATAAGCCCGTAAAACCGACCGGGTGCGAGGCGCAGATCAATATACTTGAGGACATCGTCGCCCCGATAGGCAAAACACCCCTTGTCCATGGCAAACAGCGGCGCCTCATTCATATTCAGAACCATCACTGCACCCCCAACTGTTTCCGACGAAAGATATAGCAGAAGAATGGGCCGCCGATGAGGGAGGTGAGGATCCCGATGGGCAGCTCCGTCGGCAGCCAGGCCCTGGTGATGGTATCCGCGGTGAGCAGGAGAATGGCGCCGCCGAAGAAGCAGGCGGGAATCAGCAGGCGATTATCCGGGCCCAGAACCAGGCGCAGGAGATGGGGGACAATGAGGCCGACAAAGCCAATGATCCCGGACACCGAAACGCAGATGGCAGTCATCAGTGAGGCGCAGACCAGCAGGCTCTTTTTCACCCGGCGGCTGTCCACCCCGATGGTCTCCGCCGTTCGCCCGCCAAAGGCCATGATATTGAGATCCCTGGCAAAATAGAGCATGACCAGGAGACAGGGAAAGACAAACAGGGCCGTGACCAGCACATCACTCCAGGTCTTGCCCACCAGGCTGCCCATCAACCAGAAGAGAATCACCCCCACCTGTTCATCGGCCAGATACTGGATAAAGCCGATCCCCGCCGAGAGAATCGCCGCCACAATCACGCCGGACAGAATCAGGGTATTGGACGAAAACCGGCCATCGGAGGCGGCCAGGGAGAACACCGCGGCCAGGGTGGCCATGGCTCCGAGAAAGGCGAAGAATGGAACGGAAAAAAAGACCGGGATCGCCACACCAAGAATCGCCAGCACCAGGGCCAGGGAGGCGCCAAAGGCGGCCCCCGAAGAAACCCCGAGGGTGTAGGGATCGGCCAGGGGATTGAGAAGAATGGCCTGAAACACGGCCCCGGCCATGGCCAGTCCGCCGCCGACAATGGCCGCCGTCAAAATACGGGGCAGGCGAACCTCGAGAATAACGAAGGGAAAGGCGGGATTCATATCCTCCGCCAGCGGCCCCCCCCAGACCTTGAACCACAAGACCCGGACCACCTCGCCCGGGGTTATGGACAGAAAACCCATGCCCGTGGCCAGGATAATGGCCAGGATCAGGAACAGGGCCAGGAAGAGCAGGGTCAGGGGCGGCTTGGCAGACATGATTTCAATTCCGCAACAAACGGCAGGAGACCAGAGGGCCTTGCCCGGAAAGGCGGCTGCCGGAGATGACGATGCGGCGGAACTCCATCGGAGAGAGGGGGCGAAGCGGGAGGGGAGGGAATAATCTGTGCTGGAACATGGTGTTCCCTTGACCGATGGAATCCGGAGAAAAAAAAT
Source organism: Desulfocapsa sp. (assembly GCA_013426795.1). GTDB lineage: Bacteria > Desulfobacterota > Desulfobulbia > Desulfobulbales > Desulfocapsaceae > UBA2270. The sequence goes on from JACDZF010000075.1 coordinate 10,313, forward strand.
CCCGGACCAATGACAGCAATTGATCCGGGATTTCCCTTCATATCCGAAATCACAGGTATGGGCTCTGTCCGCGAGCTCATACCATCCATAATTCAGGCAGGTCTTCTGACTCCCGGATCTTTCGCATCCCGCGCCTTCCCGTCTGGCGTGCTCTCAGACAGTGGCATTCTGCGGAATTTGTCCCCGGTTACAGCGGCGGGCCCGTCTTCGATTCACACGAAGTTCCCTTTTCAACCTGTGGGCCATTTTCTCTTTTCCAGTAAAGGAAAAACTCAGAAAAGGCCTTCCAGGTACCTGAATTCATGACCTACTAAATACCTGCAATCATCTGATTTGTCAAGCAAGGGGAAAACCGTCCCCCCACAGCCTGCCTTGCCCGCCCTCTGGGACGCAGGCCGGCTGGGCTGGGGGAATGGGCGCTATAGATCGTCCGGGGGAGCTTCGGTTTTTTTCAGCATCATCATGGCAGCCTGGACGACTTCATCCGCGGAAATCAAATTCATGCATTCAGCATTATGCGGGCATCGTTGCGTAGTGCCGAATCTGGTACAGGGGGAGCAGGATAAATGGCTTTCAAGTATCCGATGGTGGGGGCCGCGTGGCCCCCATTTCTCCGCGATACCAGGGCCAAAGAGCGAAATCGTGGGGATGCCGAGGCCGACTCCTATGTGGAGTATGCCTGAGTCGCCGCTGATGAGTAAGGCCGATTGCTTGAGAATGGCGCCGGTTTCGGCAAGGGTCGTCTGGCCGGTGAGGTCGAGGCCTTTGATGGTGGCTATGATTTCCGAAGCGGACGCCATATCTTCCCTGCCGCCAACAATGACAATCTTGTAGCCCAGGGCTGCGATACCAGCTGCCACCTGCGCAAACCGGCGGGCTCCCCAACGTCGCTCGGGGATGCTGGCGCCGGGAAAGATGGTCACAAAGGGGTATCCAGCGAATAATTCCAGCAATTCTGAAGCCTTGGATTGTGCCTCGGCGGGAATTTTGAGGAATGGTGGATCAGGTCTGTCGGTGGATCCAATCCCCAGTGGCCCAAGTAACCGCAAAAAGCTGATGGCTTCGTAGGTTTCATGGGAGTAGGGAATGGCATGGTGAAAGAGCCGTGCCCGCTCGTTGCTGCCAAAACCGATAAAAATCCCTGCCCCAATCAGCCTGGCCACCACTGCCGAGAGCCGGTGATACTGTTCCGTATCAATGATGATATCAGGCTTGAGACGGAAGGCGGCCAGGAAATCCTTTGCAGTATCATAGCACAACACCTGGTCAACGCCTTCGATAAGGCTGAAAATCCCGGCGTTTCGTTTTTCGGCCAGCACCGTGAGCGCCGCCCGGGGAAATTTCTTTCTCAGTGCCTCCATGGCCGGGGCGAGCAACACGGCATCGCCGATGCCGCCGGGACGGATGACGAGAATCCTGTGGATAAGCATCTCCCTGTCGTTCCCCTTGGCGCGGGGAAAGAGACGGCACAGAGGGCCGCCGACAGCCGCATCCAGTCGCTTCAGCAAGTCAATCTTGTTCATCCGACCTTCCCGTGTACGGTTCGTTCCTCTTTGCCAAACAACAGGCGGGCCAGGAGAATAATGTAATGGGGAGTGTCGCGATTTGAGCCCCCATGGTCCCCATAACCTATCAGTAATGGTAACGCGCCTGAAGAAAATCAACACGATCATCTGTGACCAGATAGACAATTCTGTGCTCTTGACTTAAACGTCGTGACCAGGTGCCGGGTACCAGGTATTTCAGGGGTTCCGGCTTGCCGATTCCACGGAAAGGATCGCGAATTATCGCTTCAATGAGAGTCAGGGCTCGCAGCGCAACCTTCCGGTCCGTGTCCACCCAGTGGCGAAGATCATCCCTGAATTCCGGATGAAATACAGCGTCTCTGGGAAGTCTATCTGAAATTGCCGCGTTTTTTTTCACACCAGCCCTATCTCACCCTTGAGCCTGTCCAAGGTCTCGGGCTTTTCCGACCGCTGTAATGCCCGTTCGAGGGCCATAAGGAGACGCCTGGCATTCTTCGGGGAGCGCAGCAGATGGGCGGTCTCCTGAAGACTTTGGAGTTCATCAGCGGCAATAAGTGCCACATCTTCTGTGCCACGTCGGCGAATAATAACAACTTCCCTGTTAATGGTTGCGGCATCGCACAAGCCGGCGAATCGAGTGCGCGCATCGGTATATGTTGTTTGAATTGTCATTGGCTTCCTCCAGTGGAATTTTATGTACAGGAGTACTGTACATAAAACAACCGCGTATGTCAATTTTGGGTTGTCATTTTTTCCAGAGAAAAACGCTGATGCCGACAGCCGCATCCAGTCGCTTCAGCAAATCAATCTTGTTCATCCGACCTTCCCGTGTACGGTCCGTTCCTCTTTGCCAAACCACAGGCGGTCAACAAGCTCGACGCCCTGCATGAATGAGTGGTCCATATTGCCGACCTCACTAAGGAGCGAGGCCGACAGACCACCAACATGGTCATCACGCTCGGCGGCTCCATTTCCCCCTTAAAAGTCAACCTGTTCCAGGGTAAGATTCATGGCTCTTGCTATTTTTTGCAATGTGCTTTTTCGAGGTTTGGCGGCTGCTTCAGACTGTGCGTAAGCAGCTTGTGAAACTCCTATCCGGGCCGCCACTTCCGACTGGGTCAGAGTCAGATATTCGCGCCAGGCCCGTATTGGCGTCCAGTCATTGTCAAAAACCAGATTCACCACTTCATGGGGCACTCCCCGCTGCTCCTCATCCCGCTGCGCAATCCACTCCGCATACGGCACGACTACAAACGCTGGAGCCCCATCTATCCCTTTGATGATCTGAACATTAATATGTGCGTTCATCACGTTTTCGTACCTCCTGAATCTCCACGATCCTTACAATATCATGCCAATCAAACAACACCCGATAACGGCCAACTCGTAAACGGTATCCATATTCATGGTTTGTCAACGATTTAACATTTTGACAATGCGGCATCGCCA
>JACDZF010000358.1 GCA_013426795.1 Desulfocapsa sp.
GGACTAGTCACTTCCGTCCCCCAATTCAACCAACTCTTTGCAGCAGCACTATTAGTGCCTTACTCCTGAAAGTCTGTCAAAAAAAACAAGAAAAAATTTATTCTATCTTGCAATCATAGAACAGCAAAGACTTTGCAGTCGATTGGAGTGTTCATGAATATTTTGAAAAATCTGGGTTGCGGGCTTGTTGCCCGCGTTAGTGCCACTCCGGCCCGATTGTTTCATTACCCAATTGACAAATGAGGAACACCAGGGTGTTTCGTCATCTGTTGCTTTCAGCGTGGTTGTTTGGTGGTACTCCACAATCCGAGCATTATGTTGTCCCGGCAGCGAATCCTCATGCACCCCAAGCTCGGCTGTCGCGATATCCATCCAAGGGGCAGACGGTGCCTGAGACGGCGCCTGCGGAACTGAAGTGGACTTCAGCCCGAGAGCTGCACGCGTTTTCGGGCCTACTTGCCCATCAGGTACTAGCCTTTTCGCTTTTTGAAATGCTACAACAGCCTGATGCGTGAGTTGCCCAAAGTGGCCATCTACTCCTAAGTTTGGGCGAGGTGTTAAGAGTGAATTCAGTAGCAATTGAATCTTCCGTACTTCCGGTCCGCGGTCGTTCAGTTTGATGCTTGGCATGCTATCTCCTGTGAATTTCATTCATCAAAAAAAGCTTGTACGAATCGCCAATCCTCTGGCGTTAGTTCGAAAACCCACGTACCAACGCGAAATTGGTTTTGGTATGTATTGCAAAATGACGGCGACAGGTAAATAGTGGATTTGAGCAAGGATTTCATCGTTGTCGGAGTGGCGGACATTCCTGGATCTGTTTTCAACAGCGCAGGAAATATCGTGGAAAACTCCTCACGGAGAATCGTCCTCTTGTCGCTTTCATCCAGTATGCCCCTAACTTCGAACGGGAAGCGACTCAAATTGGCAATCATTGACAGGTCGTCCTCAAGGACTGCAATACGGAAGGTTTTCCAATACTCTTGTGCACTCTTGCTGCAGGAACTCTCGGCCGACATAGCTGAGAGAGCAAGCAGTCCGATCAACACAACAAACACAGATTGGCTTATAACAGCTAAGATTGCTTGTTTTTTCATTTGCTGGCCCGCTTTCTCCCATCCCAATGCTATATGAACACCAATGTCATTTACTTAAGAACCAAAAACAATTTAACATATTGTAATTACAACATGTTTATGCTATATATAGCCATACAGTTTCGTTACAGCAACCCTATTCCCAAAAGGAGGACCGCATGGCTGATTTTCTTGAAAAAAATTATCAAACTGGCATGGAGCCTGCTTTCCAAAACCTGTGCCAATCTGCTTGATTTTCGAGCCTTTTGCAAAATGAACTTTTACAAGGTGGCCCCCAGCGCGTTCTTTTA
>JACDZF010000359.1 GCA_013426795.1 Desulfocapsa sp.
GTTAAAGGGTTGCCGGTTACGACGATGAAACAATGTGACAAAGTAGGAATAAGAGGCCGTAAATAAAAAGAGCAAGAAAAACTGTAACTATTCAACACAATAGGGGTAGGTCGGGTTTTAACCCGACAGCAGGGGCAACATGGCAAGTCCGGCGTCGGGTTGAAACCCGACCTACACGCATAACATCTTCTGTTGTTTTGTTTTTTTATCTGGGTATGAAATCAACCTGAATAATTACGAAAAATTTTGCTCTTCTCATTAACACGTTCTATGAATTCCGCCTGAACTCAGAGGCCACACGCCACGCCGGAAACAGCCCAACTGATGCTGGTTTCCGGACGCGGCATAAGAGGCCGTAAATAAAAAGAGCAAGAAAAACTTTGCTCTTCTCTAAAATACGTTCTATGAATTCCGCCTGAACTCAGAGGCCAGACGCCACGCCTGAAAACAGCTGAACTGATGCTGTTTTCAGGACGTGGCATAAGAAGCCGTAAATAAAAAGAGCAAGAAAAACTTTGCTCTTTTTATAACGGCTTCTAACCTGTATCATACACCCCATGCGATTTCTACTCTATAACATCCGTTACGCCACCGGCCAGGGCATGCGATTCCATCTGCCGCTGCCCTTTTCCGGATTTTTCCGGCATACGGCCAGCACCCTGAACCAGATCGTCGATTTTATCGATTCGGTGGAGCCGGACATCGTTGCCCTTATCGAGGTGGATGCCGGCTCCTATCGTTCCGACCGATGCTGTCAGGCCGATATTATTGCCAAAAAACTTCATCAATTCCATATTATTGAATCAAAATACGCGAACAATTCCCTGGCCAGAAAGGTCCCGGTCCTGAATAAACAGTCCAATGCCCTGCTCACCCGGGAAAAAATCACTTCCCATCACTTTCATTACTTCAAAGAGGGCTTTAAACGACTGGTTATTGAAGTTGAACTTGCTGATATTGTTGTCTTTATTGTCCATCTTTCGCTGAAATACCGGCATCGACAACAACAACTGGAACATCTGCATCGGCTGGTCAAAAACTGTACCAAACCCATGATTGTGGCGGGAGACTTTAACACCTTTGGCGGAGACAGAGAACTGGAGCTTTTCAAGGCGGCCACCGGTCTGGAAGATGCAAACCCTCTGCACTTTCCCTCCCATCCCAGTCATGCGCCCCATCGACAGCTCGACTTTATCCTGCACAGCCCCGAGCTTGAAGCCTTCAATTTCCGCATTCCCGATATCCGCCTCTCAGACCACGCCCCGCTGATCTGTGATTTTAGGTGCCGTTAATCCTTGAGCAAGTCTTCTCTTGCTCAAGGATTCTACGGCACCTTATGCCACGTCCAATAATCAGCAATCAGTTCCGCTGATTATTGGCGCGGCGC
>JACDZF010000360.1 GCA_013426795.1 Desulfocapsa sp.
CTAAAAACAAAGAAAATTCAGGAGGGGGTACGACAAGTTGAGTCGTAGCCCCTTTTTTTATTTATGCTGCAAGCAACTCTCTCGACTCTTCTCGTTGCGACCATAAAATCGGATAAAGGTCATAATTTTTCAATGCATCAATCACAGATTGAGAAATAATGGTGTTTCCATCACTCAAAAAAGCGAAAAGGATAGAGTTTTCAGCCCGTGTTTCTTTAGTGTCTAACCACTTGAAAACCAAGGCTTCCGCCGTGTCTTTTTTGGGATTTGCGACAGCTTGAATTATGCGCTCAGGCTGTTTTTTTGATTTTGGTATGACAAAGTCAAACATATGGTCGTAGCCGCTCTTTCCAGTAAACTTAACCTTTGGCGTATAGCGAATCTCTGATAACTCAAGCCAGTTTGTTACATCTTCTACAAAGAGGCTGGCGACATAGGGAGATGCCAGATAAAAAAGATCATTCACTGCAAGCATCGCCTGCGTAATATTATGTTTTTTCAGTGAAAAATTGTCAGATGTTGCATGAGCTATCAACTGATTTTCCTTAAGCTGAATGCCAAAACCAGCAAGTGTAGTTTTAAGCATCTCCTGACGTTTTGGACTGTCAAGGGGGCACCCTGAGCTGAAAAGGTCATTGATTATATATCCATCATCTGTGAGTTCAAAACCGTTACCTTTTCGACGCACATAGATCTGCAGACAGTCATTATGCCTGTCCAGATGTGGAGTGGTTATCTCGACCCAATCCTGTTTGATCTGTTTGATCTGGGTTTTATCTTTCAGCCAGCGGAAATATCCACTCACCATACGATCGATTTCTTCTTTCATTGCGCGAATAAACCCAAGAGAATTCCAGGTTTTGTAACAATATTGCAATAATCCATAAATTCACCAAGGGTATGGTATGCGTCATCATGGCGAGTAAAACATAAAGGCAATGGCTTTGCCCATTTATCGCCAAATCCTTCCTGGTATAAATGCAGATGCGGGCAAAGCACCTCCTCTCCATCCGGGTTGCGATGTGGCGGCCCGCAGATGTCAAGGCGGGCGAGGATCACAGTTTTGCGAGCTCTTGTCTGTAAAGTATGCTTACGAAGCTCAATCCGTCCACTGGTGACATCAAGGATAAACTCCTCCCTGCCATCCTCTGAAAATAAGGGAATGTGGAGCGCACTGCCAGCAGTTGGAAACGAAAATCCGCCTCCGCCTGTGTGGTGCTTCGCCATGGCGATAAGGGCATTTCCTTCTTGTTGTGATAAAAACACAATCATCGTAATTGGCCTCCCTCATCCAAAAAATAACGCTTTAAAAAAAACAGTTACTTCCGAGCCTCTTGCAAAACGAACTGAATATACAGCGATAAAGACAACCTGGTGTTC
>JACDZF010000361.1 GCA_013426795.1 Desulfocapsa sp.
GTTTTTACTTTTCTAAAACGTAAATAAAATTTACGTTTTTTATTTTACGCAGCAATATTTAATTCACTAATAACAAGCTTCATAGCATCGTTTATCATCGAATATGCTTTTTCAATATTTGATGGGTTTTCTGACTGTCCTTTTTTTGACTTTTCAATACTCATTGATAGCAAAGGGTTTACGAAATAGTCTTGATTAAATAAGGAGTAGTACAACCAAACATAGCCTTCTAGTGTAAGTTGGTAGTTATTAGAGCTTTTGCTCTTTTTTATGGCTCCTCGTTCTCTCAATTTTCGTAGTTCATAGGCAATTTTTGCAGTTTTTGGATTTCACTTCATTTGAGAGCGGATTTGCTTGTTTTTAAAACCATAAACCACGTTTTTGTCGTCCAATAAAATACGAAAGAGTTCCAACTGTTGTTCATTCCGTAAATCAGGTGCTGCTACTCTTACTCCCTTTTGAGTTACAATAGCTTTTTGATATTTCTGATATACTTCCGTGCTAATAGTTTGAATGTCTATATCAGAGATTATATCGAAATAGCGGCTGTTGCATTTGAGCCCATACCAATAATATGCCTGCAAATGACAGGCTTGCTTTTTGAGCTTTAACCCGGGCAATTCCGGATTGTTGATGGTGGTTTCGACTCTGAGCAGACAGCCGCTTTTATTGTAACACTTAATGGAGTTTCTTTCCAACCAATGTTTGATGCATGCCTGTGTGTGGTACTTGTTTTGTGTACTCTTGCTGTTATGAACAGACTTTGATAAACCGAATATAGCGGTCAACCTATCGGGGAGTCCAATAGTATGGTGTTTTTGTAACAGGCGTTGGAAAAAGGAAGTTGCAAATTTCTCTGATTTGAATATGATGTTGCTTGAAATTTCAGTTTGATAGGTAAACCATTGGTGTGTGAGTAGTTTTGATCGAGTTGAACGTGTGCCTTTATCGAAACGAAAAAACACATCCATCCAATAGTCAATACGGTTGAGCGCAATACTGGGTTGAAATTTTTCAACTAAGTCCTTCAATGCATCTACATCTGAAACCTGCACAAAAGAATTGTCTTTCATTTTGTAATCCAACCCACGAATGTCGAACTGCTGCTTGATATAGTTATGCCCGTTCATGTAAAACTCGCACACAAATGGCATATAGCTTGAAATCTTCAGATAACACAAGCCAAATTCTTTGTCGTGGATATAAATGTAATACTGGCTTACAAATTTAGAACAAGAATACATTTTCAAACAATCCGATCCACTTTTAGTTTTCACTGTTTTGTTGGCAAATGTCCGTGTGCTTTCCGTTGCTTTAATTATGCAAATTACCTTGTCTGTTTTCTGTTTTTTATTTATCTCACCTGCATACAACTCTTT
>JACDZF010000076.1 GCA_013426795.1 Desulfocapsa sp.
GGAGGCGGTACATGATTCGGGCATTTTCATTTCTACAGCGCGACCCAAACAGCGGTATTCTTTCCTTCCGGTGCTCATTACCTTGCCAATGATGACCTTGCGTACGTTATTTCATCCGCTCAAATGCTATCTGGAAGCTTTGCCCGCTGGCCGCCTGAAAATAGACACCATGTAACCGGTCAGAAACGGGATCATAGTCAAGGGTATAGGTTGACCCTGGATAATTAACATCGCGCAACTCCACAAACAGGCTGATCACACCCTCCTTGAGACGGACCTTCGCCTGAAAAACTTTGATCGGTCGGGGATTGAAGTAACCTGCCACCAGGCTGCCGTCCTCCTTGACATCCTGCAACTGAAGGATATAGCCACCATCCGGGCGAACCCAGAACCCTTCGATACGCTTGATGTCAGAAAGACCAGGGGATTCTGCCGCGCCGGTTTGCGTTGCCCCCGGCATCGGCCACAAGTAAAAGACACAAATGATTATCAACAACAGCAGACAGGGAAAGAGCCCCTTCCCGACCTGTGATGCTTGGAGATTGGGCAAGTAGCTCCCCCGGTTCAACAGTGCCAAGATATTCTCCTTTGACAGGTGTTACGCCTGCATGTCGCCATGACCGCTAAAACCGGTAGCTGTAATTTACCGCGAAGAAAAACATCTGCGGATTGTCGTAAGAGCCGGCCAGTTCCACAGGGTCGACTACATCAGCGTTCTCGCTCAGCAGCCATTCAAAGGCGACGCCCAGGGAGGAGCTGTCGTTGAGCTGGTGCTGGACGCCGGTACCGATACGCCAGGCCGCTCCTGACGGTAGCATCATTGAAGTGTTGCCCTGTTCTTCATACATGCTGGTGTCGTAGGCCACACCAAAATTGAGACGGGTTGGGGTGGAATACTGGTACTGGAGGCCGGCGGCGGCATGCCAGGTATCCTGGAGATCGAGTTTGGAACTCTGGGTGGTGGTGTTGATGGTCACCGCTGATTGGCTGAAATCGTTCCAGTTCTGCCAGCCGATCTCGCCCAGCAGTGACCACTTGTTATCGAGAACATGGACAGCGCTGAACATCGCCTGCTGGGGAGCATCGACCATGGCGTCCACCGGCAGCACCCACGCCCTTCCCGAAAATGGCAGCGTCCCGGACGCATCCACGTCAAAATCGTAGTCGACCTTGCTGGTATAGGCGAGGCCGAAGCGGTTCTGGGCCGACGGTTCGTAGAGTATGCCGACCTTGGCGTTGGGGGCGACGTCGGTATCGTCCTGTTCGACTTCGAAGCCACCCCGAAGAGCCGTAAGGTCTCGAGTCAAGGAAAAGATACCATAGTTGATTCCAACCCCGCCGCCGATGGACCATTCGTCATTCAGACGGTAGGCTATCGAGGGTTGCAGGGTCATGCCCATCATCGTGGCCTCTTTGACCAGGTTGTGGCCCGCCCAGGAGCCGCCAAAATCCAGTTTCAGGCCAAAGTTGCCATACATGCCGATCCCCATCTTTAAGGCGTCGCTGACACTGTGACTGTAAAAGACGCTGCCGCCCGGCAATAAACCGACAACATTGCCGGGGCCGTTTAAACTCTCGTTGTTAAGTTGGTAGTCCAGATCTCCATAAAGGAGTTGTGCTGCCGCAGTCACTTGATCGCCCTGGAGGCGGGTCATACCTGCAGGATTGTTGGCAATCACCGAAGCATCCTGAGCACGGGCCGCACTGCCGGCATTGGCAAGACCGAGATCCTCAGTACCGAGTTCATACATGTACAGACCGCCAGCCTGAGCCTGTGCGGTTAACCCCAGAGACATGAAGGCAACAGCCCATATTGTGATTCTCTTTTCCATCTGTTTCTCTCTCCAAAAATTATTTGCATACAGTGAACAGTGGTACAGGCTAACGAAGCCATATTTGCTGATAGCGCGTTCCACGGTTCGTTTCCTCAATTATTTTGCGGTGCAGGAACTACGAACGTTTTATCAATTTTCCCGCCAATGCATCACCCCGGCGTTCATTGCGCAGGACGATCAACACTCTGCCTCCAGTTTTCGGGGGTAGAGCGGGATGATTGACAAAATGTTGTTGAACCGAGCCGCTGGTTCGGACAAAAAGTTTCAATACTCCCTTATGGAGTTTGTATTCAACACCTTGTTTTTCAAAAATATTTTCAGCATAGTCAAAAATCTTCCGTATGCCGTTTTCCAAATGTGCAGGCACTACTGATGAGACCCCCAGTCCAGCAAAAGTATCTCGCATCAGCAAATTCTTTTTCGCTTAGGGGTTTATTTCAACAACACAATAGACAGTGTTGTCATCGGCGCAGGGTTGATAATACACTCCGTTGTCATCCACATAGTATGTCTGTCCATCCACGATCACAGTGTTTGCCAAACTGGGCAACTGATCATATCGCGTGCCCACCGCTACATTGCCTCGCGGACCCTCCACCGCCACCTCTCCCGCTGGACCTCGAACGATTTCACCACCTCTTGGCCCTCCCATTTCCCTTCCTACGGCAATCATGGCCTGAATTGAACACAGCAGCATGATGACCAGGGACACGATCAGTGTCCGCAGACGATATACGGTTGTTTGCATGATTGATCTCCTTCTGGCAGCGCGTTTCGCGCTTTTGGTGGTTTTAGAGGGCTTGACGCCGCTCTTTTGGGTCAATGGAAATGGCCAACGGACCTTTGAGGGCTTCCATGACCAGGCTGACCGGCAGTCCGTTTTCCAGCAATTGAGTCATGATATGCAGATATTTTCGAATATGGCGAAAGAATTTCTTGTACCCCGGGCAGAGATAATGGAGGCCGATCTGGTCATCGAAGGTACGGTTGAAGCGATGCTTGGGGCAGCCACCCTGGCAGGCTGCGAGCACTTCGCACTCTTTGCAAGAGCGGGGCAGTGCGGTTTCCTTACTGATGCCAAATTGTGTTTGCAGCGATTGCTCCACCATGAACGATAGGGGATCGGTCAGGATATTGCCCAGACGGTACTGGGGATAAACACAATGGTCACAGGCATACACGCTACCGTCGTGCTCAACTACCAATGATCGACCGCACTGTTTGGCGTGGACGCAAACCGGCGAAGGATTGCCGATCCAGGCATTGAGCGCCCATTCAAAATTCATGACAAATACCGTGCCCACGTCGTGCCGAACCCATTCCTCGAATATGGTGATGAGGAAGTCGCCGTAGGCTTCCGGCTCGACCGACCATTCGGTCACCCCGTGCTGCTCCTCCATCCTGTCAAGTGCAGCGGGCGGGGCAAGCCGGAGTCCGAACTGCGCCGTTTGCTGGTCAGCCGGCCGTTCGACCACCGGAGCAAATTGGATAAATTCGACACCGGCGGCTTTGAGAAAGCTGTACACTTCGAGTGGCTGTGTCGCGGTTTCACGGGCCACGCTGGCCATGACGTTGTACTCCACCCCATGCTGCTGCAACAGTCTGAGCCCGCGCGTGGCTCGCTCAAAGGAACCCTGCCCCTTGCGGTCGCGACGATAGCGATCGTGGATCAACTGGGGCCCGTCCAGACTGATCCCCACCATGAACGAATGCTCTTTGAGAAAGCGGCACCATTCGTCGTCAAGCAGGGTACCATTGGTCTGGAGCGAGTTGCGGATGGTGGTGCGGCTGTTATGGGGCCGTTGCAGGTCGACGACCCGTCGAAAGAAGTCGAGGCCGAGCAGGGTGGGTTCACCGCCCTGCCAAACGAACTCGACCTCTTGGGTGGGCTGCGAAGCGACGTACTTGTCGATGAAGGCTTGCAGGACCGCATCGGACATTCGCAACGAGGTTCCGGCTGGAAAGAGCGCCTGCTTTTCGAGGTAAAAACAGTAATCACAGGCAAGGTTGCAGGCTGGACCAGCGGGTTTGGCCACGATGTGCAACCCCTTGCCACCGCCTTCCTGCGCCGCTGTCTTGCCGCTGTCTGTGTGCATCGGTTTCTCCATTCTGTTCGCTCTTGCTCCGTCCTGCCCCAGTGACCTATTTGGGGAACATGAACTGCACCTGGAAGCGCATCTGCCAGTCCGCAGCTTCGTCCGGGTGCTCCATGTTGTAGTAGGCCGACAACTGGGTGTTCACTGGCAGGCGGCCGAAATGAAAGATTTTGCCGATGCCACCCCCCAGCGGTACGGTCCATTGCTGGCCGCTGTCAGCCCTCCAGTCTACCGTGGCTATGGGCGAGCTGGTCAGGTAAAGCCCTTCGGTAAAGTTGTAGTTGAGGAAGGGCTGGATCAGGCCGTTGTTATAGGAGCCTCCTCGTTCATCCCCCGACAGCGACCAGAGATTGTTGACCAGCACGCCATACACCCAAGGGTTGCCTTTTTCCAGATGCAGCACGACCGCCGTCGGTCCCAGCCCATAGTTGTCATTGCCGAGAGCCGCGCTATTGGTCGGAAATTGCGCGATGCCGCCCATGCCCCAGATCCATTCGCCAGGATTGGCTGGAGAAAGGAACGAACTGAACTGCACGTCGCCGATGCCGTTGGTGCGGTTTTCGGCGTCGCTGAACGCAGGCATCGAGATCACCGGCACGATGGTGCGGGTGATGATGTTCCAGTCCTGATTCACAGATATCGGGAATACCGGCTGGATGTTGAGGATATTCTGCGTGCCGTCCCTGGGGCCGACATTGAAGTTGGTATTGTTTTGAAAGGGCAGGCTGATCATGTTGCCGACCGGATTCTGAGCGATCTTGGCCAGTTCCTCGGACGTTAAAGCCGCTTCCGCGGCCACGGCAAAGGCCAGTAGCCAACTCAACATTATGACCAATACGGTTTCTGTTCTCCGGTTCATATGGTTCTCCTTGTGCTGGGTTGATCATTCGGCGGTACGACCGCACGATCAGTCCTGACAAATCACGGTTTGAGCTCGATCTCTCCAGGCCGCCAGGTCTTGTTGAACCAAGGCTCCAGCGGACCGTAGAGGCGCAGGATCATAAACCAGCCCTTGCCCGGAATCGTCTGCACCCAGTTGTTTTCCAATCCAGCAGGAGCTTTTGGGCCGAAATAGACATCCACTGAACCGTCCGCATTGACCTTCAGCCCTTTGTTCTGGCTACTCACGCTGGGAGCCTTCTGATCCGTCTGGACCATTGATCGCGTCTGGTTATCATATACGATGACCGACCAGAAGTCCTTCACTGGTACATTGGGCGGCAGGTGCATTTTGTAAGCCTTTCCGCCATCGAACGAGTTACCTTTCGAGTCTTGAACCGACCAAGGATATTGTGATCCTTTGCCGACCATTTTCATTTCCATTGCCGGTGTGATACCGGTGGCAAAATAGTAGTATTGGATGTAGCCATCCATGTTCGTTACCCCAGGCGAGCTTTCAAACCTGTAGCCACCAAAGAAAGGCAAGCGCCACGCACTATTGGGATAGAAGTATGCATCCTTTTCACGCACCTTGAAGGCGATTGTGCGCGCCGTGACGGCACCGATGTTCGCTGCGTCATTAAGAATTTTCTTCATCCGCTCGTCGGGATTGAAAGGTTTTCCCTTAACTATGCCAATGGAGGCAATAAGGCCCAACGTTGTCGGATCACTTCCTTCCGACGGTTCTTCCTGGATGACCTTGTTTAAAAGGTTCCAGAATGCGAAGTCACCGGGTGCGACAAAGTTCGAAGGGACTCCCGATGCATTGGCAAATTTCATTGCCGGTGGGTTAGCCGCTTCCGACAACTGATAGATTTTAAGATGTTTTTTTACGGACTCGACACCTGGCCTTGTTGAGCCATCTACAAGAAAGGAGCGAAAGAATAACCAGTTGCCAAACGTGCTCGGCCGCAGGACGACGTAGTCCGACGGGATATCCTCTTTGTATCCTGGCGGCACAACGAGGTATTTACCACCTTTTCCACGATCCTCACCGGTAATACCAACGTCGGCGACCCAACGATACCAGAAGTCATTGATGGCACCCAAAACCTCGGGCGGAATTTCCAGGACCAACGGGCCTTTTTTCGTATCAAGCCAGATGAAGTTGTAGATCGTATTATCGTTTGCTGTGAGTTCCACCGTCCTTGCATCAACGAGATCTTCCCAAATGACGTTGGTTTGGTTGTCCGGTCCAAATTGGCGAAGAGAATCGCGCATGCCAGCCTGATTCACGATGGGAATTGCCATCAGGTACGCCTGTAAGGCACGTGACCGATCAAGATTGTCGTAGATTTTCTCTGCGGTGTCGGCCTCGGGATAGCCGTGTCTAAGGTTCAGGGTGCCAATGGAGCTTTCTATTTTATCCGGCACGGCGACACCCGGCGCGATCGGCGTCGTAAACTTGAAAGTCTGGGCCAGGTCCTGCTGGTCCTGCTTGGACACAGGGGAGCAGGCAGTGAGCAGTAGAAAGAACAGACCGACGACAAGGGTTGTTTTGTTCATGTGATTACCTCATTGTGAAAGTTTGGTCATAGTCGAAGGTGAACATACATTCGACCGCCTCGATAGCCAGATCAGGGGAGAGCCATCGACAGTTTGTGTTTTATGGTGTGTTTCTGGCATCAGGGTGCCCGGGATGGACACTGCCCTTGAAACAGGACTAGTTTGACGGGCGCAGCAAGAGATCCGTGCGGCGATTCTGGGCGCGACCGGCGGCAGTATCGTTTGATGCAACCGGATGGTACTGGCCGTTAGAGGTCGCCACCATCTGGGCAGGATCTACACCATTTGCCTGCAGATGCCGAACCACAACCGCCGCGCGTGCGCCGGCGAGCTCCCAGTTTGTCGGAAATCGCCCAGCAATTGCTGATCCGATGGGTTCGCTATCGGTGTTACCGACGATATCGACCTTGTTGCCCTGTGCAACCATGTTGCTGAGCTGCGGTGCAACCTTGTCGAGCGCTGCTCGTCCCTTTGAGTGGAGGTCTGCTGAGCCTGAATTAAAGAGCAGTTCGTTCGACATAGAGACGCGGATGCCGTTTTCAAGTTGCGTAATTTTCACCTGATCTGCACTGATCTCAGAGCGGAGTGCGGCTTCGATTTCCTGCTGCTGGAGCATATTGTTGTAAGTGGTTTTGGTGACACAAGCACTGAAAGCGACCATGGAGCACAAGCCCAGTGTCAACACGGTCGCGTTGCGAAATCCAACCAATGTGCAGTTTTTACTGATGATGTTGAGTTTCATGATTCCATATTCCTTTGTTTATTTGTCTTCCAATCAGCACCTTGCACCAAGGTGCTGAACCCGGTTTTTCGCAAATTAAATAATTCTACTTTGTCACATTCCCTTCAATGGCAACGTCTCAACCACCCCTCACCCCTCCTTATCAAGGAGGGGAATAAAGTTCCCCCCTGATTCAGGGGGGATGAAGGGGGGTTAAAGGGGTGCCGGTTACGACGATGAAACAATGTGACAAAGTAGTAATAAACCACTGCTATTTTATTCAATACCGCACGATTGCTTGATCTCGGAAATCTTCTTATCAATCATCGTGTTATATTCTCCAGTTGCAACCTGGAGGTTCTTCTTTTCATTTCCCGTAGCCGTATTGACCACGAGACTGATGGGAACTATGGAGGTTACGCCGGCAGCGATTTCCCGGCCGACGTTTACCTTTTCGGCTTGCAATGCCCGAATATCTCCTTTGGCCGTGGCGCAATTGATCGGCTTGGCCAGGTCCTGTTGGGCCTGCTTGGACACAGGAGAGCAGGCAGTGAGCAGAAGAAAGAACAGACCGACGACGAGAGATGTTTTGTTCATGTGATGTACCTCATTGTGAAAGTTTGGTTTTGGTCGAATGTGAACATACATTCGACCGCCTCGATAGACAGATCAGGGGAGAGCCATCGACAATTTGTGTTGTATGGCATCAGGGTGCCGGCACAACCCGATAATACACGCCGTTTGCGCCATAGGCCGGCTGGAACCAGGTGTTGCCGCACAAGTAATAGGTGGTTCCCTGAACTGTGGGGGTGATGCAGCCCGGGGGCAGCGCCGGATACACTGCTCCCATGATAGAGCTTGCCTGCACGGGCGCGGCCGCACCCGCCGCCACTCCCGCATTGTAGGCACTGTTCGCCGCCGCCGTGGTGTTGGCCGAAGCCACTGCCGCGCCCGCCGCCAAGCCCACCGCCGCACCGGCCGCTGCCGCGCCCGCCGTGGACCAGCCGCCGCAGTTGGAGCAACCGGATCCGTAATAATTGACCGTGGTGGGCGGGTGGTAGCCGGGATAAACCGTAGCCGGCGGCGGATGATAGGCGCTGCCGTAATGGGCATCGCCATACGCCGTGCCGCCGTACGCCCCGGTCTTGGACCAGCCGCCACCTTCGTCATGGGTGGCGCTGCCGCCGTAGACATTGGTGTGCGAGGTCCCCTCGCCATAGTCGTGTGTGGTACTGGTGCCAAAGGTGCTGGTATGCGAAGTGTCTTCGCCATAACTGTGCGAGGATTCGCCGCCCCAGGCGTTTTCATGGCTTGTTGACCCATAACTGTGCGAGGTGCTGCCGCCAAACCTGTTGCCGCTTGCCCAGCCCCAGGCTGTGGCGGTCGAGAGGGTGATGATCGAAAGACTCAGAAAACCGATGCAGATTTCTTTCATGATGACGGTCCTCCTCACTTGCTCGTGGATGACATGCCCTTTGCCGGCGGTTTGCCGTCTGATGGGCGCTTCTTGTTCGGATGGGCAAAGGGGATGGGATTTGCGCCTGCGATCCTGGTTGCCGAAAATACCTCCGGCGACACTGGCTGGTCGAGCTGCCAGCCGGAGAACTCCAGCTGGTGGCGCAGACTGGCTTTGTCCTGCCGGTACACAGCTCGGACCATGCGGGGCATTTTGTCCTCAACACCGATCCATATCTGAATAAATACCTCGTTGTTGGCAAAAGCCACCATGTCGGTGGTCGTCCCGCCGACCACCTTGGACTGGCCGATATAAAAGGCGATGATCAGGTCTTCGGCGAGAGCCTTGTAGGGGTCAGCCACGATGACATCGGTAAAGGGAAAATAAATCCCGGCGGCGTCATAGGCCACTTTCAGGGCCTCATCAATGGTCGCTGGCGCTTCCGCCACCGCCACCAGGTTCTCGCTCGGAGCGAAGGCCGTCATCAGCCTGCCATCATAAACAAATTCCGAAGCCGGCCCATCGTAAGGGGTGAGAACCTTCAACTTGTCCGGACGCTGCAGGGTCACTTCGGATTTTGTGGTGTAGGCGAGTGGTGTGCCGAACCGGCTTGGGTTCTCGTAGGTCACCACCGCCGTGAACTGCATTGTCCGGGTTGCGGCCAGACGGTCGCAGGCTGCCTTGAGAATCTCCATTGCCTTGGGCTCAAGCCCCATTCGGACGGGGGGAGGTGGTGTTTCCCTCATTTTCGCGGCAGCGGGCTTCGCTGCATTCGGTGCTTGCTTCTTCTCGGCGGCGATACCGTTGGCAGCCAGGATCGCACCCAGAGCAAGTACGAGGACCAACGCTCGCCAAAGAGACCTGGAGTTTTTCATGACGTTCTCCTTCTTGGAAATGGATGTCGTGACGATGGGGTGCGGGAACAAACCAAGGCGGTTTGTCGATCACGGGATCATGCCGCATTCAAACATTTTGTTGGCAATGGGTCCTGCCACCCTGTTGAGGAAGATCTGGCGCATCTGGGGATCGTTACGCAAGAGCTCAATGATCTCCTGCTCCCGGGGCGACTTCTCCTGGGATTTTTGAATCCATAACTGCTCACAGGACGATTGCTGGTACTTCTGGATGACCTTTTCGGCAACCATGTCCAGGAGTGGGTATTGCTCCTGGGCGCTGGCAGAGCACGTACTCATCAGGAAAAAGGCTGTCGCAACAAGGGGAAAACGTTTTTTCATGGTGTTCTCCATTGATAATAGGTTGAGATGTGCTTACTGACCGGTCGTTCCGATCCCTTTCCTTGTGGTGGTTTATTTGCACAGTATGTTCAGCGCCATCTGCATAGGAGCACTGGAAACTTTGATCACTCCCGTGAGAGGATTATTCATTTCCAAAATCAGAAAAATGGCCGCTGCACCAGTGAGGGCACTGGCGAAGAGCACAATCTTCACTGTCCCGTTAGGGGGAGCTATCAATCCATAACAGAGATAAAGAATCAACAGCCAGAGGAGCAAAACAACCAGGAAGGCTTGCGGCAAATCGCGCTCTGCCATTTCAATCATGATCCATCGCGATTGAGCAATTTCAGAACTGAGCCGCTGGGCATCCGCCAGCAGTTGCCGCTCATCCTCGTTTACTGGCTTGAGGGCTCGGAGACTGGCTTGCAGTTTTTCCGATCCTTGCGCCACCTCGATGTTTTCCAAAACAGCTTCTTGTGAAACATCTTCGTGCCAATACTGATGCAGGACTTGGCGAACATCTGCCTGCAAAGTTTGGCGGATATTGGCCGCATCCGGCCCGTAATGGGTCAGGATGCGGTCAAGTTGAATGATTTTGGCTCCATCCTGGACCAACTGCCGGTTCATGGTGTCGAGGGTGTCTTTTGATGAACTCACGAGAAGCCCAAGCACAAGAGCGGTCATGGTGGCGATCAGCCCTGCGCCGATTTTGACTATTTCCTTGGAATCCCCTGAGAGATGATCGTCAGGGAGGAGTTTTCCAATCGCCATGCCGATGTGCATCCCACAAAAACAGCACACGAAGGCAACCAGAGAGATGGCGATGGCATTCATTGGACACCTATATGGTCATTATCTGTCATGGTCTCGGCCTTAGTCCGCTGAACTACCTTTGAATGGAATGCCCCCCGCCCAGGGGTGGCAGCACCCATCTACCCTCTCCGGGAGGCAAGATGGAAGGGGTCGTAGTCTTTGGAATTACAGGCTATTGTGCGGGCCGTTCCGGACCGGTCCGGAACGGCCCGCAGCATTTGGGTTGAAGGTAGGGTCACGCCCAAAGTAGTTGTGAGGAAACAGGCTTATTTCGCATCGGCCGCTTTTTGCATACCCTCTTCGAGTTTCTTGATATCTTCCGGCGACAGCTTCGGCCGATCGACCTTAATGGTCAGCTTGTCGAGTTTAGCGGTCAGCGGGAACGGAGGCTGGTAATCCGCGTCATTAACGCCGGTCAGCGTGTCGGACCCGATATCGAAGGCCTCGTCCCACTGCAGGGTCATGGGAAGCGTATGCGGCATGGCGATAGTCTGCACCGCCGTGCCGTCCACCTTGAGCGTGCCGGTTCCGGGTCGGCCCAGACCGCTCATGTTGTTGAAGGCCAGTGTGCCCACACCGAGGCCATCATACTTGAAGTCGAACTCGAGGGTGTGTTTGCCGGGTGTGAGCGCGTCCGGCCCTTCCCACTTGATCCGATTCAGGTCAATGAGATTCCAGAGAAATACCGGCTTGTTCTTGAGTAAGTAGAAACCATAGCCGGCGAAGCGGCCGCCCGAAGTCAGGATCATGCCCTCCGCCCCGCCTGAGGGCACATCGATCTCGGCGGTGATGGTATACGAACTGTTAAGCAACATCGGCGAATCACCCTGGGGCAGGCCGGTCATTGGCCTGGTGTACACGAACTCGTTACGGCCGGCGGTGATGTTGGGGCGCGGGGCCACGATGCGGGCTGCCACCGAGGCGTCCATCGGGAAGACCTGATACTTCTTTGCCTCCTCGATGAACTTCTGCTTCATCTCCTTCACTTTCTCCGGATAGTTGGCGGCGATGTTCTGGGATTGGCTGAAATCCTTGGTCAGATCGTAGAGTTCGAGGACCTGGTTGTTGAGTGGATCGGGATTGGCGGCGCCGAAGGCTTCCCACGGTGCGCGGTTGACTTTGGTGCTCAGCAGCCACCCTTCATGATACAAGGCCCACTGGCCCATCATCTCGAAGTACTGGGTCTTGTGCCGCGACGGCATCTTGGCGTTCTTAACGTCGAAGGTATAGGCGAAGCTGGTGCCTTCGATAGGGGCCTGTTTGATGCCGTCCACAGATTCAGGGGCAGGAATGCCGGTGACTTCGAGGAGGGTGGGCACCACGTCGATGACGTGCATGAACTGATCGCGGAGACCGCCCTTGTCCTTGATGTGACCCGGCCAGGAGACGACCATGCACTGGCGGATGCCACCGAGCTTCGAGGCATTCTGCTTGAACCAGGTAAAGGGGGTATCAAAGGCCCAGGACCAGCCCGCCGACATGTGGTTATAGGTCTGCTCCGTGCCCCAGACATCGTACCACTTCATCTGCTCGGCGACCGGCATCATGTTGATGCCGTTGAAGAACGCCACCTCGTTGGGCGTGCCCATTGGCCCACCTTCGGCACTGGTGCCGTTATCGCCGTTGATGTAGATGATAATCGTATTATCGAGCTTGCCCATATCCTCAACGGCCTGGATGACGCGCCCGATCTCATGGTCACTGTAGGCTTCATAAGCGGCAAATATTTCTGCCTGCTTGATGAAAAGCTTCTTTTCCTCCGGCGTGCAGTCATCCCAGTTCTTGATGACATCCTTCGGCCAGGCTTCCAGTTGAGTGTCCGCCGGAATCACGCCCAGACGTTTCTGGTTCTCGAAAATCCGCTCGCGCACCTTGTTCCAGCCGTCGTCGAAAAGGTGCATGCTCTGAATTTTGTCCACCCATTCCTTGGTGGGATGATGCGGCGCGTGGGTGGCACCGGGGACGTAATACACGAAGAATGGTTTGCTCGGGTCGATCTGATTGATTTCAGTCATGTAATCAATGGCGTCATCGGCCATGGCGGTGACCAGGTTCCAGGTTCCAGGGGCTTTGCCCTGGAAGGGGTAAATCTGGGTGGTGTTGCGGAACAGGTTCGGCTGCCACTGGTTGGCATCGCCCCCGACAAAGCCGTAGAAGTAATCGAAGCCTTGTCCGACGGGCCAATTGTCAAACGGTCCGACCTTGCTGGCCGCAAAGGCCGGCACGTTGTGATCCTTGCCGAACCATGAGGTGGCGTAGCCGTTTTCCTTGAGGATGCGCCCGATGCTTGCCTTGTCTTTGGCAATGATACTGTTGTAGCCCGGGAAACCTGTGGATTGCTCCGAGATCACGCCAAAGCCGGCGGAGTGATGATTGCGCCCGGTGATAAGGGCGGCGCGCGTCGGTGAGCTCAGCGCGGTGGAGTGAATGTTATTATACCGCAGTCCGTTCTGGGCGAGACGATCCATCGTTGGCGTCGGGATAACGCCGCCGAAGGTGCTCGGTACGCCGAAGCC
>JACDZF010000077.1 GCA_013426795.1 Desulfocapsa sp.
CGAAGCCGAAGGTCGCGGGTCCGAATCCCGCCTCGCCCACCAGTCAAAATATCAAGGGGTTAGTAACTTTCAGATTATTTTCTTGTTTTTTTGATGAAAAGAATCTGCGAAAGTCACTTATCCCATTCATCGGGGTTAGATTCATTTCTAACCCCTTTTTTTTATTCATTTTTTGACGATGGGATCGGACGATGAAAAAGTTGTTCAGACGTCCGGGTTCTGGCCGTTCATAAAAATGCCGTACTCAATTGCACGCCAACATAAGGTGCTGAGCCGACTGCTGGATGCGTGGAGAAAGATTTGAAGGAGGCATAACAACCCGGAAAATATTCGGGTATGGAAAAATGTAGCAAGGTTGCTGCCATCCGTGATCTCCTTGATCTAATGGAAAAAATATCCTTGCAAAAATGTCCCGTAAAAGGAGGAAATATAAGTTACGAGCTTTGTCCCATCAAAAATGGAGGGGGGAACGAAAGGTGATAGTGACTCGGATCTACAAAAATAATCCAGAAACGGTCATGAGTTGGCAGGAGATATATGAACCATTCGATTTTGAGATTCACAGAAATAAGGTCAAACTGAGCCACTGGTAAGATTGTCAGACCTTCGATATGGCAACACTAACGTGGCGGATCAGGCGCGTTAGCAAGTCCGGCAACATTGACTTATTAGCTGTGACCTGATGGGTAAACCTGATTCCAATTTTTCAATTTTATTCAAAATCAAGATGAACAGCTATAGTGCGACACGCCACCAACGTTAGAAAACTCTCCAGGTTTTAGACGATAGTATTTATCCTCTACTTCTTGTGATTGCTCATCGTATGGGTAGCTAAGTACGTCTTGCAACTCTCTAACTAAGGTGTAGTCACCCTGCATGGCTTGTTGGTAGGCGGGGACAATCAACCACTCTCGCCATGTGTATTTTGGGTTAGTCTGTTTCATGCTTGCTGATATCTCAGCCAAATTGCCGTCTTTAATGACGAGATCGCGCCAGCTTTTTAGCCAAGCTTGCCATTGCTCATCGAGTTGTTGTGAAGTTTTAACGTAGAAGCTCTTTTTCAATGCTGAAACATCCTCTGGTATATTGGATAACTCGCGGAAGAAAATGGTGTAATCCACCTCTGAGTGAGTCATTAGCTGCATTAATTTCTTAAATACCTGTGGGTTATATTCAGTCAAGCCAAGTTTTGCGGCCCACATTTTTTGAAGTTGTTTTTGCATTTCTTCTGCAAAGCCATGGCGCACGTGGTCGAAATGTTCTAAGGCTTCAGTATCTTCTGCGAGTAACGGTCTCACAGCTGTCCAAAACATATGGTAATTCGCTTCCGCTGCAATTGGCTGATTGAAGAATGAAAAGTGTTCGCCCCCGCCAGTCCAAGGTTGAAACTCAGGGTCAAATATTTCACAGAATCCAAATGGTCCATAGTCGAGGGTAAAGCCACCAGCGGCGCAATTGTCACTATTATAATTACCCTGGCAGTAACCAACCCTTTGCCAATTGGCCACCAGTAAAGTAAGACGCTGGCGAAACAGCTTAGCCAACTCAACCAATTGATCTGCAAAAACAAGGTGTTGATTAATCTCGACTCTGTATTCTCGCTCAATTAAATGCGCCACAATCATGCGCAACTCTTCTAATGCTCTTGGATGAGCATTGCTGCGAGCGCGGCGGGCAAATAGCTCCAGCTGACCAACGCGTAAAAAGGATGGTGCAACGCGAGTTGAAATAGCCACAGGATTGTCCACCATAATATCAGGATCGGTGGAGTGGGAGTCTTGAGAATACCAAGGCCGGGCAACTGTCTCAGATTTAGAAACATAGAGTGTTAAAGAGCGCGATGTCGGAACACCTAAAGCCTGCATATATTCTTGCGCGAGAAACTCACGCACACTTGAACGTAGTACTGCACGCCCGTCGGCACCACGACAATAAAGCGTTGAGCCGCCACCTTTCAATTGCATTTCCCAGCGCTGCCCATTGAGTATTCCTTCAAATACAGATATCGCCCGACCATCGCCATAGCCATTACCAGTACCAAATGGACATTGTTGGGTATATTCGGTGCCATAAATCGACAATGCGTAGCCAGTCGCCCAGCCAACCTGACGCATAGGCTCATGCGTAGCAGAGAGATCGCCAGAGAATATCTGGCGAAATTTTGGATCAAGCGCCAGCTCGTCGCTCAGCCCAAGTTCTTTAAAAAAAGTGCTGCTATGGGTGACATATTCTGGATCTGGAAGCGGCGTGGGTTTCACAGGTACGAAATGACCAGAAAAAACCTGACGGGCACGGTGATCATCACCATCTGCGGTGGCATCAGGGTCGGCATTCAAGGTATCCATCAGAGAATAATCAGCTAATCGCACAAACTCATCGAAGGTCGTTACGCAGGGCTCAGCAGATGGTTTAGATATAGATGACATTGTTGCAAACACCTTTCGCTAAGGGGAGCGCGAATTTTGCGCCTTCTCGGAAGAGATACAGTAGGTATATCAAGTTGGGATCAAATTACCTTTTTGGAGCTGTTACCTGGTAGTCACAATCTGCCTTACGTTGGCAAGGTTTGAGGCTATTCCTGATTATCTCTGTTTGGAGGAGTGAACATTTTTCCAATCAACACAGACTGGAGATAGTTTGACTATGCACCGCCGGTATTCATTCCACCGAAATTTGATTTACCCTGCTCATCTAGTCGATTTTCCAAAGTTCTGTAAATGAAGCAGGGGCTCTCGATTTGTCAGCCAACGCACGAGGAAAAAACATATGATATCAGATGCCTTCAGCCTCGGAAAATGTTCCTTAATAAGTTGTTTGGCCCTTCCATTGGATATTGATATGGCGATAGCACCTTGGAATCGCTGATCTGAGTTTAATAATCAAAAACCTGTGTAGCCACTTTCAGCGATAGAAAAGTGCTCCATAGGATTCATCAATTCGCGCTAATCAATCAAGCATAAAACGGCGAGGGAATGGTCGGGTAGACCCGGTAGATGTGATGGAATACCTCGTCCGTCTTGGCCTGCACATCCTTTTCCGTATAAAAAACTTCCGGCAGGCCGGTGGTATCGCTGTACAGGAAATTATGTATTTCTACCTTTACCATATCGCGGGTAGTCTCACGGTCACGCCAATGATCGATTTTCGCAATCTTCCTTTTCAGGGCCTGCAGCAACTCCACCGCCATCTGCTTGATTTTCTTGATCTCCTTGGCTGTCAATTCCGGCTTTCGCAGTAGGTCGAAAATTGCCAACGATTCCTCGTCCAATTCTTCGCGGACTGCCCGTCGTTCTTCCTCGCCCAGGCCCTGCTCAAAGCGGAACAGGTACTCAAAGGTCTGCTCGATAGTTACCCGGTCTTTTTCCCGGTTGTATTCCGCCACGATGTGTTCGTAATGCAGTTGCAAGTCGGTTCGCAGCGGGTTGCGCTCCATCAGCCGCCGCAACCGGGTTTCTATGGCTTGCTTGAGATTCTGCACCGTGGTCCGCTTGCTCTTGCTCCGCTCAAATTCCTTTCGCAGCCGGTCGAAGTCGATCCTGCTGATGTCGTAGGTGGTTTCCGGAACAAGCTCGCCGGTTGTCACCCCCGACTTTATTTCAATCGCCTCATCCACAATCGCGTGCAGCTTGCGGATGATATCGCTGATGTCGGCTTGGTCGCGGTCCTGCTGCAAGCTCTTATAGACAATATTGACCGCGTCCCGGTCAGCCCGATGGGCGTTGACACCCTCCACGTTGATACAGGCCTTGAACTTCTTGAACACCTCTCGGCACATCACCTCAAACCGCTTGCGGGTCTCGTCGTTTTCATTGGCCGCCTCCTTGCAGGCGACAATGGCCCCGTTCCGTTCAAAGCCGGTCTTCCGGATAACGTCATCCAGCGAGGCCTTTCTATCTTCGAGAAATGTCCGCACCATCAAGATGGCCTCGCCCAGATCAACCAGCAACTCCTCATCCGGCCGGGCCGGTTCTATCTCACCACCTTCACCTTCGGGCCTGGTTCCGGCAAAGGTAGCCAGGGCCTTGCGCAGGTGTTTGAGGATGCCGCAGTAGTCAACAATCAGGCCGTTGTTCTTGCCTTCACTTACCCGATTGGCGCGGGCAATGGCCTGCATCAGGGTATGGGCCTTGAGCGGCTTGTCAAGATAGAGCGTAGCCAGGCTCGGCACGTCAAAGCCGGTCAGCCACATGGCACAGACGATGGCAACCCGCAACGGATGTTCATCGGCCTTGAACGCATCATCCAGGGTCATGGCCTGCAGGTTGCGATATTCCGGTTTCTCCCGCATCGATTCCGGCAGGCCGATTCCTTCCTTCATCAGTTTCCGGTGCGGAATGATGTCCAGGTCCCACCTGCGGAACTTGTCTACCTCTCCCTGCTCCTCACTGACCACCACTGCCATTCTGGTCTCACGCATCCAATCCAGTTGCCGGTGACGAAACAGCTCCTCCTGCTCGTCACCGATTCCAGCCAATTCTTTCGTAAGCTCGTTGACCCGCTCCTGCCAGTAGAAAACGATCAACTTATGCATCCGCACACAGGTGACCTTATCGATGCACACCAGCATTGCCTTGCCGCTCTCCCAGCCGGTTGAGTAATGGCGCACAAAGTCCCGCGCCACCTGATCAAGCCGTTTCCCGGTGGTAATGATGTGGTACTCACGTCTGAGTTCCTGCTCCAGCCGTTGCTCCACATCGATATTATCGGTTTCCAGCTCTTCCAGCTTGGCGGCGATCCGCTCGTTCAAGTCCCCGAT
The DNA here is from genome assembly GCA_013426795.1 of Desulfocapsa sp. Classification (GTDB taxonomy): domain Bacteria; phylum Desulfobacterota; class Desulfobulbia; order Desulfobulbales; family Desulfocapsaceae; genus UBA2270. The sequence goes on from JACDZF010000077.1 coordinate 4,757, forward strand.
GGCCACGCCCAGTTTCTCGCCTCTGGCATCATAGTACAGAGGCACCGTGGCCTGATCGTCCACCGCCCGTTGGAAGTCATAGGTCGAGACATATTCGCCGAAGACCCGGCGGGTAATCTCATCGTCCTTGAACAGGGGCGTGCCGGTAAAGCCGATATAACTGGCATTGGGCAGGGCGTTACGCAGGTTGAGGGCCAGGGTGCCATACTGGGTGCGATGGGCCTCGTCGGTGATGACGATGATGTCGTCCCGTTCACTGTACGGCTGTTCCGGCTCCACCTTCTGATTGAATTTCTGGATCAGCGAGAAGATGTGGGCCTTGTGCTGAGACAGCAGGGTGTTCAGATGACGGCCACTGGCGGCCCGACACGGCTCCTGGTCGCTCACCACGCCGCAGTTGGCAAAGGTCTTGTAAATCTGGGTATCGAGATCATCCCGGTCGGTCAGGACCAGAAAGGTGAAGTTGCCGCCCAGCTTGCGGTGTACCTTGCGGGTGAACATCACCATCGAATAGCTCTTGCCCGAGCCCTGGGTATGCCAGAAGACCCCCAGCTTGCCCTGCCGTGCCGTCCGGTCCCGGACCGAAGAAATGGCGCGGTTTACGCCCAGAAACTGATGGTTGCGGGCAATGATCTTTTTGGGTTCCCCAGCCGTCTCATCAAAGAGAATGAAATTTTCCACCAGGTCAATAAAGTTGCGCTTCTCGCAGACGCCCTTGAGCAGCGTCTCCATGTCCACGGCTCCAGGCCCCTCCTCCTCCAAGCGTTTCCATTCATTGAAATGCTCCCAGCGGCTGGTGATGGAGCCGATCCTGGCCTTTTCACCGTTACCGAACATGACGATGGCGTTGTGGTGGAAGAGGTGGGGAACGGTATCGCGATAGTCGGAAAAGTTCTGCTCGAAGGCGGTCTTCAGATTCTTGTGGATATTCTTGCACTCGATGAACAGAAGGGGCATTCCGTTGACAAAGCCGATGATATCCGCCCGCCGCCGGTAGAGATCCCCTTTCACCCATAACTCACGCACACAGAGGAAATCGTTGTTTTCCGGGGCTTCAAAATCAACTATCTTCAGCCGTTGCCGGACCCGCTCATCCTTGTCGTTACGGAATGTGACCTGCACCCCGTCGCGCAAGAGAGCGTACTTTTCGCGATTGGTTGCGGCCATGGTCTGGGAGGCCATGGTGGAGGTGATCTGCCGAATGGCATCATCATAAGCGCCATCAGGCAAGCCGGGATTCAGGTCAGCCAGCTTGGTTCGCAATATCCGGGTCAGCACTACCTCTCGGTCCGACGTTCTCCCTAGAAGGCTGTCCGGTCCAAAATCCTCGCTATTATGGGCATACACCGACAGCCACCCGAGCTGCTGCTCCAGGTACTCGGCCGTCGTCTGCTGGACGAGGAAGTCCTCCGTAAATGATGAATGATGAGTTCTGAATGATGAAGTGCTGCTCATGACTCATTCCGGATTTGAGCGGACTTGACGATGCTGGTCAGGATTCGAACCAGTTCATCAGCTTCTTGCAATAGTTCGCCAAGTTTTTCCTCGGTAATGATCTCCGAAGAAGCCAATAGCTTGAGCCAGTAATGGGTCTCCCTGGCCTCTTTGCGTGCAATCGACATTTTGGCGGTAAAGTCTGCTTTGCTTTGACCGGCTTGCGCTTCTTCGATATTGGCGCCAACCGAAGTCCCCGAACGGAGGAGTTGAGATGCCAGGGTTCTGGAAACCCGATCCTGCTTTTCCAGAAATTGACAAAGGCGCACAATCCGCACTGCGAATTGAAAGCTACGCTCCGTGATTTTCCATTCAACATTCATAATTCGCCCATCATCATTCAATCACCTCCCAGTGACCTTCCTTCCTTCCTCCGACCCGTCGTAACAATCCATCCCTTTGCAGGTTCTGAATGTTCCGCTGCACTGAGCGTTCGGTAATGCCAAGAAAATCAGCCAGAATGGGAATGGTGATAGAAGAATTTTCCCGACAGGCTTCGAGGATTTTTCCCGACGCTTTCCCGACGCTTTCCCGACGCTTTCCTGACGCCGCATCGGTTTTTGATGAACTTTTCAGAGAAACTTCTGGTTCCATATTCACCAAATCCAGCTCTTCCACCGGTTTGCGGTAAACCGTGGCGGTGAACAGGCATCCGTCGTGATCGTCGGCAAAGTCGATGGCTGGCCATTTTTCCAGCGCCCGCTTGATGCCCGAGCCTAATCCATGGTAGGGCAGCAGCCCTTTGGCGACATAGGAAACCAGAATCGGGTTGCGGATATTGGAATTCCCGGCCCGGATCTTCTCCACCGTCAGGTTATTGGGAAGATGGCCGGGGCTGATGATCTCAATGCGGTTGTCAAAGACAAACAGGCGGATCGGGGCGCTGACCAGATAATCGCGGTGTACCAGGGCGTTGACAAGCAACTCCTCAAAAACCGCCTCGGGGATTTCGGGCGTTCCAGGCGCGTTCACCCCGCGCCCGGCCTGTACCTTGTGCAGATTGCGCATGACAAAGGCCAGTGCCCCCTCGAAGAGTTTCGGCAGCGGGCCAGAAAAATCCTCGGTGTCGAGGTAATCGGTGACGTGGATTCTGTGGCCGGGATAGCGTATCGCCTTGACCACAAACTGCGGCACGATCCACTCCGGCTGCTCGGCAAAGAGCAGCACCCCGGCCAGGTTCAACCTGCCGTCGTCGGTTGCCAGATTCATGTTTTGCAGCAGCCGGGTCAACTCGTCGGGTGAACCGGGGTACTCCTTTTTGTGGACATCGCGCAGAAAATCGCGAAAACGCAGCTTGTCCAGTTTGTCGATGCCTGCCTTAGTGGGCAACTCGTCGGCATGGAACTGGTTGGTGAATTGGAACAGGCGGCGCAGCTCCTCCTTGGAGTTCACCCGCCGCTTGTCGGCCCCGGCTTTAAGCCAGATCACCCCGTTCTTGTCGAAATAGGGTTTGTCGATCCCCTTGGGAACGTTTAGCACGATCACGATACGGCCGTTTGCCAGTGCCACGTTCTCAGTCTGTACCGCCAGCGGGCTGCGTACCAATTGACTGGCAGCATTGCTGATGAGCTGATTGATGCGGGCCACATCCTGCCCTGACAGCCCCGGCGTCGAAGCATCATCGGCCACGCCGATAAAGATGGTGCCGCCATTGGTATTGGCAAAGGCCGCCATCTCCGAGGCAAGGGAATCAGCATTCTTCACCTCCGCCTTGAACTGGCGGGTTGAATCTTCGCCGAGGGCGATTTGGGCGATTAGGCCTTTTGCATTCATGCCGGTCATGATTTGCCTCCCTTTTCCCGAGGTGGCGTCAGCTTTTTGATGTCCTCTTCCAGCTCGTTGAGGCTCTCTTCATGCTGGATGCGCCGCTGCGATTCCCGGAATTTGTCATACTCCAGGGCGGCTTTTTCCTCGGCCATCTGATGGCTGATTTTGCCTGCATGGGTTAGCAACTCCCGACCATTGAGCTGAATAATGGCATCCAGCCGTTGAATCCAGTCCATCATGTGCAAGGGAATTCTCTGCTGGGCCATGGTTTCAGCAAAGGCCAGGTATTGTTCCACCAGCAGGCCGAGCAGCTTCATTTCGTCCTCGGCAAGGTAGTTCTTGGCGATGCTCACATCGCTTTTACGCACAGCCAGCTCACTTTTCTTGTCGAACGACTGCATACCCATCAGGGGCAGCGCGGCGTCGGCCCGGCGATACACCAGTTCCGCCGCCGTTTGCCGGCTGATGGCCCAGAGGAGTTTGTTCTGAACCACCTTGAAAAACTCAACGGTCTTTTCGTCCCTGGGGTCGTAGTCAATGCTGGTGGTATAGATATCCTTGATTTTCTGATAGAAGAAGCGCTCGGAGATGCGGATTTCACGGATGCGTTCCTGCAGCTCCGTGAAATAGGCCATCGAGTTGCCGGTTTTGAAGCGCTCATCGTCCAGGGCAAAGCCCTTGACGATATATTCCTTCAAGCGCTGCGTGGCCCAGATGCGAAACTGAGTGCCCTGGTGGGACTTGACCCGGTAACCGACGGAGATGATCACGTCCAGGTTGTACAATTGAACGTCTCTGGACTGGGTTTTATCAGGCATGGCGCCATGTCGAGTGGTTGTCCGGAAATTCCGGACAACCACCTGCTCGTCCAGTTCGCCTTCACTGAAAATATTGCGTATGTGCTCGGAAATCGTCTTCTTGCTTTTGCCAAACAGCCCAGCCATGTGGTCCTGAGTCAGCCAAACCGTCTCGTCTTCCAGCCGGACATCGATTGTGATTTTGCCGTCGGCGGCCTGATAAATAAGAATTTCCGAATTATTCATGCCGCTGGATGTCCGGAAGGCCGATCTCGCCTAGGGCAATGTACTTGACCAGTGATCCCAGGTCATAATCGACCTTGGTAAAGACGGTTTCACTCATAACTACCTTCCCCTAATCTATAAACTTGCGACTCTTTCCTACGTCATTACTAATGATTCGCAACGGCACCCCGATGCTCTTTGCTACGTTACGAGCATGCGCCTCTTCTGCTTCTTGGAAGTTTGAAAGGAATGACTCTGTCCATAATCTTCCATCGCGGGCTCTTAAACGTGCTGCAATTTCATCCGGCTTCCCTTTGATAAGGATAAGTTGATTCGGTCTCATTGCCCTAAACACCTCAACATCGATAGGCTTAATATCCCCTTGGCCACTAATTAACGTATAGTGGCCATCGAGTAACAAACGTCCATTCTTTGACTTGGCTTTATTAAGAGCCTTCAGGAGTAATGACTGGTTCTCCTCGACATGATCAACACGCTTGTTGTGGTCAGTTTCCCCACCATACGCTGAAATGAGAGAACTAGCTGTCACGCATTTATATCCCAACGCATCAAATGTATCGCTACAGATTGTGCTTTTACCGACGCCGTGAATACCCCCTACAAAAACCATATGAGGACCAACCGTCGCCGCTTTTGAACGATTTTTCAAAATCAGCTCGATATCGTCGTCATTAAGATACGAGAATGACTGTGGTGGGGTCTTTACCCCTGCAAGCAATGACAAACCCATTGGAGAGACCAATTCATAAACACGCCCGAGAGAAAGTGCACACGCCTGGCGTTGTCCTGCGAAATATTCTCGATAAAAACTGCGTGATATCCCGGAACCAAAGCCCGTTACATTCCATACTTTTGTGGGTGATCCAACGATGTGCCCAACGACTTCCGCAACCGCGACAATCTTCATTATGGGAGCTGTGGAATACAACACCAAATGGGATAAATCTTGCAAGGGCATAACCTTCCGATATTCAAATATTTTTCTACCACCTAGGATGTTGGCGACATGCTTAGGATGGATAGAAATCAACGCCGCCTTGCTCATCAATTTATACTCCTGTTGAAACACCTTTCATATTGAACATGCGTTATTTTTCGCATGCTTTGTATTGGGCCTTTGATACCAGCTCTTTCCAACACCACATGACTGATGGGAGGAAATGTGCGTAATAATCGGAAGAGGATGATCAGAGTTTCACGCTGAAGCTGATCATCGATCTCTTTCCTCGAATAGACTGTGCGCTTGGAAACCAATGGGAGCACTTTGTCGACATCTCGACCACGGTATGTTTGCTCAACTACACCCACACACTCGACACTCCTTCGGTCATGGGTCCTATAAAAAAGGAGTAGGCTTCCCGGCCTGATGCTCTTGGTATTTGCATGGCTCAGGTATGCTTTTTTGATTGTATTTGCCTGGGGGCCATACATCTTAGGATCATTTGCGAAAAGGCCTCTAGCATTATCACTGATATCCGCGAAGAGATCGTTGTGATACCCAGGCATTATCGGGACGATGTACTTTTCAACTCCTTGCCCGTCGATATAATGCGGGTAGTATTCAACGGCATAATCAAGGGGTTTGACTTCTGCTTCCTGTCTCTTCGGCGGTTGCATCTTCTTGAGGTAGACGTCATCCCGACCCTTATATTTCCCTGCAAATTGAAAGCCAAATTCTTCGCACAATGAAACCAGCATCGCTTGTTCCTTGCCGAACGTATGCAGGTAAACGTAAGGGATGTCTTGTTCCACTGCATACTTAAAGGCAGAAAACAGAAGCCTTTCTCCCAACTTCCTTCCCCTGACGGCAGATCCTATTTTGAATGTGCACAGCTTTAGCGCATCACCGTCCAAAGGCGAATCGGTGTCAACGATACGGGGGGTATTTTCTTTTTTATAAATACAAATGGCTTTAACCGTATCGTTATCACTGATACACCAAGCCTTCCGCTGAGTTTGTGCAGCCCGCAAATACCACTCATTGAATCCCTCATAGCCCTCCCGGAGGGAATCGAAAAAAGGCTGATGTACGCTAAATTCATGGAGGTATCGTTCTTGAATGCCGATTGGCGGAGGGGCTTGCTTCGCGACCTGGGATTCCAAAAAAGCGAGGAACTGTTCGAGATAGTGAACCTGCTCCTGGACTTGAGCCTGCCGCGCCTTCCGATGGATTCCCTTGTCGTTTGTAACCAGAAAGTGCGCCGCACCTCGACAGAGCGCATGGAGCAACAAATTGTCTATCCGGTCATTATCACACTCTTGTTTCCAGCCATATTCCTGTAGCTCGGTATCAGAGAGCTGAGGCGGAGAGGGAATGGTTTGATATTGCTTTAGTCTGGAGAGGACTATTTTTCTTCTGCCTTCATTCCTGTCTCGGTTGATATCCTCCCGTTGGGCCAGATGGATGCATAAGACGTGACCATTGGCATCCGCGAGTCGACACATTTGAGCCAGTGAAGGATCAAGCAGTCGAGCTGTATCCTCCAAAGGAATTAGTATGTTTGTGTCGATAAGGATATTCATCGCTTGGCACTAAACGGCCACCTTCCCGTTCATCAGTTTAGGGAGGAGGAGGTCGCGGGCTTTGGTTAGTTTGTCATTTTGGGTGACAAGAACTCGGATTTGATCAAAGGCTGTGTTTGCAATGTCATCAAACATATTCAGCAAATGTTTTGGTGGAAGCGGCACTTTGTATTCGTTAAAACAAGAGACCTGTACTCGCTGCCTTCCGGATGAACCGATCATGCTCTTGATTGCGTTCCCCCTGAATGGATAGGACCGAGCCAAGCAATATGTAAACGCAGGGCTGACGCGTCTTCCTCTAAGCACAATAAATTCGGTTGACCCGCACGCTACTTCATCATCCGCCAGAAAATAAGCGAACCCTGTCTTTCCGTTTTCGAGACAAGGCGTAATTCTAGCGAGCAGTACATCGTTCTTTTTGAATTTGACTGTTGTATGTGTATTTCGATACTCAAAATCTCCAGTATCTGCTGCCATTCCTGCCTCAGATAACGCAGACATCGGTACATACAAAATTTCCTTCCCTTTTTCTACCCGGGTTTTTGGATTGACATCGATCACCTCTGGCAGGAACGTATCCTCCCACTCCTCCGGCACGCCGTCGATGATTTGGGTGTGTTCGTGGCCGGGGAAGCGGAGGTGGACGAACCATTCCTTGTAGAGCAGCCGGGCGGCCTGTTCCAGCAACTGCATCCGCCGCCGGTTGTTTTCGATCAGGTCGTCGTAGGCGGAGAGAACAGAGGCAATTCGCCTCTGTTCAGCTACAGAAGGAATTGGAAACTTTAAAGATAGCAGCTTCCCCTGGCTTAAATTGTCCTGGGCGGCCCCTTGCGTGAATTGCTTAAAGCGTTTTTTAAGCATCGCATCAAAAAGATATTTAACAAATCGAGCATCTGCCTTTGATTCATCGGGAATAAAGCCGATGACACTGTCAGGAAAACAAGCATCAATTCCAAGGATAGCCGTGTCAGCGATGTTGGCAGCAATGGTTATGCATAAAGTCCCTTGAGGCCACATGCGGCTTTGTTCAAGCCCGGCTTCACAGTATGTTTGCGAGTATTCATTCAGGTACAAACCGGCATGTTTCACGTCCCCTGTCTGAACAAAAGGATGTGGACCTCCATACAAGTGAGCGGCGTCCCGAGGACGATGGCGCGACCGCCCACGACTAACAAAGCCAAGTTCGTCAAGGCTTTTGGGTTGCCAACTCATTCATCGCCCTCCAACACACTCTTGCCCTTTTGGGTCAGTCGGTATTTTTGGGTAGGACTTGTCGGAGAATCCGGCTGGGTCACCCCCTGTGTTAGGAAAGATGTCGCCTCTATATTTTTAATTTGTGTGTTAAAATAGGGGCAAGGAGACATATTCATTATGGCCATGCAATATTCCAAGGAATTCAAAAACAGTATTGTAGCTAAACTT
>JACDZF010000078.1 GCA_013426795.1 Desulfocapsa sp.
GGTGACGGTGATTCAGCGTTCCGGTCAGATTCTGAAGAAAGAGGATCGGGATCTGGCCGATGCGGTGATGGCGGCCATGGAGGCGGAAGGGGTGCGCTTTCTGCTCAATGCCACGGTGACCGGAGTCCGAAAAAAGGGGGCCGGTCAGGAGCTGGTGGTGACCACCGGGACGGGTGAGGAAACCGTGCAAGCCGAGCAGGTCTTGGTGGCCCAGGGCCGCAGTCCCAATATCGAGGGGCTGGGGCTTACGGAAATCGGGGTTGCCCATACTGCCGCCGGGATTACGGTGGACAACCGGATGCGCACCAGCCATGGCCATGTTTATGCCCCGGGCGATGTGAACGGTCGCTTTCAGTTTACCCATGCCGCCGGTCATGAGGGCGGGGTGGTGGTGGCCAATGCCGTTTTTCGCCTGCCGCGCAAGGTCAATAGCCGCTGGATGCCCTGGTGTACCTACTGCGATCCGGAGCTGGCCTCCATCGGCATGAACGAGAAGCGGGCCAAAGAGGCCGGGATCGACTACAGCCTGTGGACGGAAGAGTTCGCGGTCAATGACCGGGCCATAGCCCAGGGTGATGGGCGGGGCAAGTTGAAGCTGCTCCTGGATGGCAATGAAAATCCCCTCGGGGTGCAGATCCTGGGGCCTTCGGCGGGTGAGATTCTGGGGGAATGGGTGGCGGTGCTGAACAGCGGGATGAAGCTGTCCGCCCTGGCCGGGGCCATCCACCCCTATCCCACCCTGAGCGAGATCAACAAGCGGGTGGCGGGCTCCTATCTCTCTCCCAGGATCTTTTCGCCCCTGGTGCGCAAAGGGCTGAGGCTGATCTTTCAGTTGAAGGGGGCCGCCGATCCCCCCTGTTCGAGGATTTGACCAGGGGTGGAGGAGGTTCTGCGCCAATTCTGCCCCCATGCGCCCGGGGCTGTTTCCATCAGCGTCTTGGGCCAGGGGAATATCAACGATACCTGGCTGGTGCGTTCAGCGGACGGTGCTTTTGTCCTGCAACGGCTGAACAGTCAGGTCTTTCCCCATCCCCATTGGATCATGGCCAATCTCGCCACCCTTTCCCGGCATCTCCTGGAAAAAGAGGAGCCCTGCGGTCAGCGCTGGGAAAACAGCAGCCTTTTGCCCACCCGCTCGGGGGCGCCCTTTTATACCGACCATGCAGGCCATACCTGGCGGGCGATGAGTTATATTGACGGCACCATCACCCATCCGGCCATCAGCACATCGGCCCGGGCCCGGCAGGTCGGCTGGGCCCTGGGCCACTTCCATCATCTGCTGGCGGATCTGCCGGCGGAGAAGCTCCACGATACCCTGCCCGGATTTCATGTCCTGCCCCAATATCTGCAATCCTTTGATCAGGCCCTGGATCAGGCGGCGACAAGGGGGAGCGGGGATCTCCATTTTTGTCTCGACTTTGTCGCGGCCCGGCGCTCGGGAGCCGATCTTCTGGAGCGCGCCCGGCGTCGGGGAAAGATCACGGTGCGGGTGGTGCATGGTGATCCCAAGGCGGCCAATATCCTCTTTGACGCGGCCACCGATCTGGCGGTGAGCCTGATTGACCTGGATACCGTGGGGCCGGGGCTGCCGCTCTCGGATATCGGCGACTGCCTGCGCTCCTGCTGTAATGTCCTGGGCGAGGAGGCCGGGAATGTATCGGCGGTGGAGTTTGATGTGGAGATTTGCCGCGCCATTCTGGCAGGCTATTTCAGTGGGGCGGGAGCCCTGCTTTCAGGCCATGAGCGCGGTCTTATCTTTGAGACCCTGCGCCTGACGGCCTTTGAGCTGGGACTTCGCTTTGTGAGCGATTATCTGGCCGGCAACCGCTACTTCAAGGTGTCCCACGGGGAGGAAAATCTGGGCCGGGCCCTGGTGCAGTTTCATCTGGTCCAGAGCATTGAAAGGCAGCAGACAGAGATTGAGGCGATCATCCGGGAGATTGGCCACTGCCGACAATGATCAGGGAAGCGGCGACGTTTCCACCAGCCACCAGCCTTCATGGTAAAGCGATAACGGTGCCGTTTCTGCCGGTGATCCCGTCACCCCGGCGTCGGGCCCGGCGGTAGGAATAGGAGTCGGGGGTGCAGGAGGTGCAGATGGCCGCGACCCTGATATTTTCCGGCAGCAGCCCGGCCTCCCTGAGTTGCGTCCTGGAGATCTGCCAGAAATCGAAATAATTGGGCCGGGTCTGGAAGGCGAGAAAGGAGGCCGGCAGTTCCTGGCGGTGGTTGATAAATTCGGCACAGCAGGGGCCAAGGGAAGGACTGATGGCGGCGCTGATGTCCCGTGGCTGGGAACCATAGCAGAAGCCCATTTCCTGGATGGTTTTTCCAAGAATCCCGATGACGCTGCCCTGCCAGCCGCAATGCACCGCCGCGATCACGGCCCGCACCGGGTCATGGAGGAGGACGGCCTGGCAGTCGGCATGCTGGATCATCAGCCCCACCCCCCGCTGGTCAGTTATCAGCCCATCCACCCCATCGATTTCCTCATCCTTTTCCGGAACGACCTCCACCCTGAAAATCCCATCCCCATGCACCTGTCTGGCCGAAACCAGACGGTCAAGGTGCAGATGCTCTTTTATCAGGGCGCGGTTGGCCTGGACATTTGCGGTGCTGTCGCCCACCCCGAAACTGCAATTCAGGGAGGCAAAGGGAGCCGCGCTTATCCCATGATGGCGGTCGAAGGTGGCGAGGAGAAGGTTGGCGGGGGAGGGAGCGGCGAAGGTGTATGGGCTGAGCATGGGAACCGTCGAGAAGGAGATGGAAAGACAAAAGGGGAGGATTTCTTCTGCAAGAAATCTTCCCCGGTCAGGTCGCAGGCTAAATTAAATACTTCAATATATTTTCCGTTCGTGGTGAGCTTGTCGAACCATGAACAGAAAATATCGCCAGCAACTGCTTCCGTTCATCCTTCGACAAGCTCAGGACGAACGGAAGCAGTTGCTGGAAAATGGAATGTTTTATATTTTCCATTCGACTTACTCAGGCAAGAATGGAAAGAGGACGACATCTGGTATGCGCAAAGTGGGGTCCACACCAGAAGCCGTCCTCAATTTTTGAAACAGACCTTTCCTGCCGTACCGAGTACGTTCCTGATTGTATTACTGGAAAGAATCGGTACGGCACCTATCCCGCTTATCGGGGTTAGAAGGCAACTTCGAGGGTCACATAAATCTGATCGGCACTCTCGATGGGATCAACACCTATCATGCCGAGTTTTGCCAGATCCGCAGAGTTGCTGAGATCATAGGGGTACATGTTCCAGTCGTTGGAACCGGCATAATCATACTCGTAACGCTGATAGCCGAGACGCATAAAGGTCTTGGCATACTTGGAGATGACCGGGCCGGTGGGCAGGTCATAGATGCCGTAGATCTCATAGACGTTGCCGCGGGCGGCGATCTTGGACTGATAAAGATCGTCATGGCCGGGGGTGAAGCCGATCCAGTACTGGGAGCCATAGTTCCACTCAGCGCCGAGTTTCAGACCGATGGGATCGATATCATAGCGGATACCAAGATGGGCGTGATAGCCGTTTTCGCTGCTGGTGTTAGGGCCAGTTGTCCGCATATTCATGCCATAGTAGTCATTGAACATCCCGTTGTCATTGGGATCGGTGCGGCTCCAGCTACCGGTGGCAAAGAAGTTCAGGTTGGCAACTTTATCCATATACAAAAGGCCGGAGTGGTTGATGTTACCGACATTGACCCGGTCGCCCATTCCGGACATGGCTCCAAAATTGGCATCAATAATAGGGTCCTGGAAGTTGGGGTAATTTATGACATTCATGGCCAGGAAGGACTGGGCATGGAGGAAGCGATCACCCTTCTGCAGGATATCCCAGTTGATACCGACAAAATCCATATCCTCCATACCGTCTCCATCCACCTGGAGACCATCTTCAAAGCCTCGTCCGTAGCAGAAGCGAACGCGACCGGTTCCCATATTCTGGGCCCAGTTATAGGCATAGCCCAGGGAAATTCCGTCGAAGGGATAGTCCATGATCAGCGGGGTGCCGCTGCGCTCACTGAGGTTCATCCGGATGTTAGCGGGATTGCCATCGGTGGTGGGGCGACGGCCAATGGAGAACCAGACCGGGGCGCCGCCGATGTTGTTGAAGTTGACGTAGGCCCGGTCAACGCGCAGGGCATTGTCCGAAGGAGTGCGGGTGCTGTTACCGTCAAACTGGGGCCAAGCGGTATTAGAGGCATCGGCCATGGCTGATTGCATTCCCCAGACCTTGTACATGGCGAGACGACCCTTGAATTCCACATTCTCGGTGGCACTGACACGCATGTTCAGCCGGAAACGGTTGGTCCAGGCAGTGTCGTTGTCAAGATCTCTTGAACCTACACGGGTTCCATTCGGATTCAAGAGGGTTCCAGCCGTCGTTGCATTGTAAAAATCCATACGGGCCCGGTAATCGCCGGAGAGTTTGATCCGGGCAGCCAGGTCCCAGTCGTCGGCCCGGTCACTGAAGGTTGCCACGGTGTTGTCGAGGGCGCCGATTTTGGCATTGGTGGCCTCGTTCTGGGCCGCCATCTGTGCCTTGAGCTGGTCCAGTTGGGCGCTCAGGTCCTGAATCTTGCGATCCAGATCACTGTTGTCAGCCGCGCCACCGCCAGCAGAAGCCAGTGCCGGCAGGGCGAGCAGTCCGGCGAGGGCCAGCATGGAAATTTTTTTCACCATTTTTTTCTCCTTGTGTAGAATGAATAGAATTGCCGAATTAAAGGGACATTCCGGCAACGGCATTTCTGATCCTTTTCGCCCGATCAGGGGGCGGGTGAACCGTAAAATGTAAACCTGTCTCAGACCTGATCCCACGTTGAAACAGATTGTATTCACAAAGAGGTGTTTATATTTTTGTACTACCTTTTTTTTTCTTCCATGTCAATGAAGTAACATCTTTTTTTGATGCATGAATGAATGCTCAATTTTTGGAAAAGTACAAAAAATTATCCCATAGTTTCATGGGCTTGATTGTAAACTTAGTGACATATTCACATTCCCGTCAGAATTCAGCCCTTTTCCAGTCATAATATGGGTGTGAAAAATGCGGGAGTGCATTAACATGGCAGACGTTTGCCTCCCCCATGGTTTTCGCCGCCCCGTGCGGAAAAAACCGGGGCAGGAGAAAGCCGGACAGGCCGCTTTCGGATCGAGTTTGTTTCACATCCACGTCATTTCCCCCAGCCCTTTTCCCATGCAAAAGAATTCCCCCTTTACCCTTCATCGGAACTCCTCCTGCTGTGCCGCCCGCCGGGGCGAGGTGCGCACCGAACATGGAAGCTTTCAGACCCCGATGTTCATGCCGGTGGGCACCCTGGGCACGGTGAAGGCCGTCACCCCGGAAAACCTGATTGAGATGGATGCCCAAATAATCCTCGGCAATACCTATCACCTCTATATCCGGCCCGGCCATGAGCTGATCCGAAGTCTGGGAGGGCTGCACCGGTTCATGCACTGGGACCGGCCCATCCTCACCGACAGCGGCGGATTCCAGATCTTCAGCCTGAAGGAGCTGGCCAGGATCACCGAGCAGGGGGCGACCTTTCGCTCCCATCTGGACGGCTCCAGCCTCTTTCTCGGGCCGGAGGAGGCGATTGCGGTGCAGGAGGCCCTGGGCTCTGATATCATGATGTGCCTGGATACCTGCATCCCCTATCCGGCCACCAGGGACGAGGCGATCAAGGCGACGGATCTCACCACGCGCTGGGCCAGGCGCTGCCGGGAGGCGCAGAGCGGAACCAGCCAGCTCCTGTTCGGGATTGTCCAGGGCGGGATGTATGGGGATCTGCGCCGCGACCATGCCCATGCCCTGGTCGATATCGGCTTTGACGGCTATGCCCTGGGCGGCTTGAGTGTCGGCGAAGACAAGGCCCTGATGCAGGAGATGACGGAGGCGGTGATCCCGGAACTGCCGCCGGAGTATCCGCGCTACCTGATGGGCGTGGGCACCCCGGAAGATCTGGTGGAGGGGGTTCATCGGGGCGTGGATATGTTTGACTGCGTGATGCCCACCCGCAATGCCCGCAACGGCACCCTGTTCACCTCCACCGGCAAGATTACCATCAAAAATGCGCGCTACCGGGAAGACAAGGCGCCGCTGGATGCGGAGTGCACCTGCTACACCTGCCGCAACTATTCCCGCGCCTATCTGCGTCATCTCTACCAGTGTCGGGAGATTCTCAGCTATCACCTCAATACCATTCATAATCTTCATTATTATCTGAACCTGATGGCGGGGATTCGGGCGGCCATTGAGCGTGATCAATTTACCGCATTTCGCAACGATTTTTATGGCAAGCTTGCCGGTGAATGAGTAACGTTACCTCTCTTTCATTCGTCGGCAATGGGCCGGCAAGGAAGTGAAAGGGAGAGTGTGTCAACCCCCGACCAACGGGACAGGAACCGTTCGCCGATTATTCTCTTGTGAAAAAAGAGGAGAACCATCGGCAAGGGACTTATTTTTATTATTCATTTTTTGGAGGAAAGGACCATGCCATCAGCCGGAGCCGGGAGTTCATTTGTCTCGTTTATCCCTCTTATTCTTATTTTTGTGGTGTTTTATTTTTTGCTGATCAGGCCGCAGCAGAAGCAGGCCAAGGAGCATCAGCAGTTTCTCAATGATCTGAAAAGCGGAAACAAGGTAATCACCAAAGGTGGTATCCATGGCACGATTACCGGGCTGACCGAAACCGTCGTCACCCTCGAGATAGCTCAGGATGTGCGGGTCAAGGTCTCCCGTTCAGCCATTGCCAGCCCGGAAAGCGCCAATACACCCGCACCCGCCAAGGCCAAGGGTTGAGGTATCAGCAGCTGCTGATGCCTCTGCAGGTTGCGGAGGAGATGGCCTGGATGGAAGTGGAGGTTGCCCGGGAAGGGTCCTTCTGGAATTTTCATCCAGTTGCGGCAGCCTGATTTTGTCTGTCGAGCCCCCTGCTCAGGGGGCATTTTTATATTTGAATGGAAATGTCCATCAGGTTACTGGCCATTGAGTTGTATCGTGCCCAACAGAATGTCGCCCGGATCGCGGCCCAGATTGAGGCCCTGCCTGTGAGCAGTTCCGCCGGGACAAGGTCGGCCCTGTTCGAGGAGCTTCGTCAGGCCGAGGCCGAATTCAAGCTGCTGCGCAAGATGCTTGATGACAAGAAGAATTCTTCGTTTCCGGCGCATCCCCCTGGTTCTCCGAGAAGTCGGTAAGGGTCCGGCTTGACGGCATTGTGAGTTTCCCCGTCCATCCATCAGCAAAACGGGAACCAGCCCTGGCTGAACAGCTCCGTCGGAACTGTTCCAGCCCCTCTCATATCGAGAGAAAAATCCACGTGACGAGTCGCCTGCAAGCCCTGCTGCGAGCGGCAAAATATTTCTGACCCGCGCCCTTTTTTTCCATATGGCGGGACGCGGCCGGGCAGTTTTTTTAAAAAATCGTGAAGATGGGACAAGCTTGCAACGGGACCCCCGGCGTGGCGAACTTGCGTCTTGTTCTTGAAAATGAATGGAAAGAGATGGAAAATATCCTCTGGTGGCACTGGCTTGTTCTGGGAGTGATTCTGGTTCTTATGGAACTGGTGGTTCCCTCCTTCACCATCTTCTGGTTTGGCCTGGGGGCGTTTTTGACCGGTCTGCTGCTGGTCATGCTCCCGGAGATGGCCCTGATGTGGCAGATACTGGTGTTTATGGCATCCAGTGTGGGCTTCACCATCTGCTGGTTTTACTTTTTTGTCCCCCGGAAAAAAATGAAGGCCGTTCTCCTCGATGAGCAGACAGCCATCGGCCAGACCGGCATTGCCGCCACTCGGGCCCGGGTTCCCGGAGAAAGGGGGCGGGTGGTTTTTTCGGTGCCGGTGCTGGGCGAGGAGTCCTGGGACTATCTCGCCGATGAGCCCATCGACACCGGTAACCGGCTGCGGGTGGTGAAAGTTTGTCTGGATAAGGAACAGCGGGTGCTGAAGGTCGAGAAAGTGGGCTGATATTTTCCGGGACCATCTTTGCAAGGTTGAACGTTTACAAGGAGAAGAGGTATGAATGTAGGACTGATTATTGTTGTGGCGTTGCTGGTGCTGGTGGTGGCGACCATCGTCAACGGGGTCAAGATCGTGCCCCAGGGCTTTGAGTATGTGATCATGCGTCTGGGAAAATATCACGCCACCCTCATGCCTGGGCTGAATCTGATTATTCCCTATATCGACACCATCGCCGCCAAGGTCACGAGGAAGGATATCTCCCTGGAGATTCCCAGTCAGGAGGTGATCACCCGCGATAACGCGGTGATCATCACCAATGCCATCGCCTTTATCAATATCCATACCCCGCACAAGGCCATCTTCGGCATCGACAACTATGAACATGCCACCAGCAACCTGATCATGACCAATCTGCGCGCCATCGTCGGGCAGATGGATCTCGATGACGCCCTCAGTTCGCGTGAGCAGATCAAGGTCAAGCTGATTCAGGCCATTGCCAATGAGCTGGAGGACTGGGGGCTGACGGTGAAGAGTATTGAGATTCAGGATATCAAGCCCTCCACCACCATGCAGGCCTCCATGGAGCGGCAGGCGGCGGCGGAGCGTATCCGCCGGGCCGCCATCACCGAGGCGGAAGGGGAAAAACAGGCCGCCATCCTCATTGCCGAAGGGCAGAAGCAGAAGGCCATCCTGGTGGCGGAGGGAAATCTTGAGGCCTCACGGCGTGATGCCGAGGCCCGCATAGTCTTGGCCAGCGCCACCAAAGATGCCCTGACCCTGGTGCAGCAGGGGCTGGGCTCGGAACAGCTGCCGGCCCTGTACCTGCTGGGGGAAAAATATATCGCCACCCTGCAGCAGCTGGGCAGCTCCGAGAATGCCAAGACCGTGATCCTGCCGGCGGATCTGCCGGCGGCATTGCAGGGAATGTTTGGCATGAAGATGAAATAAAAAAGGGCTGGCCGCCAAGGCTGATCCCCACTCCCCTGCCGGATGGCGCGTAACCCGCGGGCAGGGTTCAGCCCGTCCGGCCCCTGCTGGTGTTGCTTTGCAGGATCTGCAGGCGCTGGTAGATGCCGGGCCGCGCCATCAACTCCTCGTGGTTTCCCTCCTCCACCAGACGGCCCTGATCCATGACCAGAATGCGGTCGGCCCGGCGGATGGTGGAGAGCCGGTGGGCGATGACCACGCTGGTGCGGTTGGCCAGGGTGGCGGCCATGGCCTTCTCGATGAGCATCTCGGTCTCGGTGTCAATGGAGGCGGTGGCCTCGTCCAGCACCAGGATGCGCGGGTCGCGGGCCAGCACCCGGGCCAGGGCCAGGAGCTGGCGCTGGCCCGCGGAAAAATCGAGACCCGCCTCGCCGATACGGGTCTCAAGCCCCTCCGGCAGTCCCGCAATCATGCTGGTGAGCTGGGCGGTGGCGATGACCTCGTTTAATCGTGACTCACTTACCTGCCGGCCCAAAACGATATTCTCCCGCATCGAGGCCGGAAACAGATACACTTCCTGCATTACCAGACCAATCTGCGCCCGAAAAAAGAGGGGATCGAGATTGCGAAGGTCCATCCCGTCCAGTTTCACCATTCCCCCGTCAGGGTCATAGAATCGTTCCAGAAGGCTGATGATGGTGGTCTTTCCGGCGCCGGTGGCCCCGACGATGGCCACGGTCTCGCCTGGGGCCACCCGGAAGCTCAGGTCACGGAGCACCGGTTGCTCCAGGCTGTAGCCGAAGGTCACCCCGGAAAATTCGATTTCACCGCGCAGCCCGGCCGGTCGTACCGGATTTTCGGGGATGGTCAGACTGTTTTCGGTATCCAAAAGCTGGAAGATCCGCTCCGCCGAGGCCAGGGCCGACTGCACCACCGAATACTTCTGGGAAAGCTCGCGCAAGGGCTGAAAGAAGAGGCGCATATAGGCGAGGAAGGCGACCAGCATGCCGATGGTCATCTGGCTCTGGATAATCTGGCCGCCGCCGTACCAGATGATCAGGGCAATGGCAAGGGAACTCAGGACATCCAGGAGGGGCATGAAGATGCCGAAGATCTTGATCTGATAGAGGCTCCGTTCCATGTAGGCCTCGTTTATATCCTCAAATCGGTCGCAGGTATACTTTTCCCTGGAAAAGAGCTGGATAATGCTGATGCCGCCGATGGCCTCCTGGAGAAAGGAGTTGAGCCGGGCCAGCTGGGTGCGGATATCGCGGAAGGCGAGCCGGGCCAGACGGCTGAAGAGGATGGTGTTCAACAGGATGATCGGCACCAGCACCAGCATCATCAGGGCCAGTCGCCAGTTCATCAGCAGCAGAATCACCAGGATTGCCGCCAGCCGCACCAGATCGTTGAAAAGGGTGACGATGACCGAGGTGAACATCTCATACATGTTCTGGATATCGTTGGTCAGCCGGGTCACCAGCTTGCCCACCGGATTGCGGTTGAAGAACGGATTGGCAAGCCCGATCAGGTGACGGAAGAGGTCCTGGCGGAGGGCGTGCATGATCCGCTGTCCGGCCCATTCCAGCACCACCACCTGGAGAAAGTTGGCAAAAAAATCGGCCACCATAAACAGGAAGAAGAATCCCGCCAGCGTGGCCACCCCGCTCAGCCGTTCTCCCAGATCCGGTTTCACATTGGTGATGAAACCGTCCACCGCCAGCCGCATCAGGTGGGGCAGGGCCAGGCTGCAGCCGGTGATGATCAGCGACAGGACTATGGCCAGCAATACCGACTTCCAGTACGGCAGGGTGTACCCGGCGATGCGTTGCCAGAGACGCCGGTCGCCGCCCTTCTTGAGTTGATCCTCCTCAAAATACCCGAAACCGCGCTGCATCAGGCTTCCGTCTCCCCGGCCGTGGTCTGGTGCTGATAAATGGTGCGATAGAAGGGGCTGATTTCCAGCAGTTGCCGATGGGAACCCTGGGCGGCAATACGCCCCTTCTCCATGACGATGATCCGCTCAGCGGCCAGCAGCGGGGCAACCCGGTGCGAGACCAGGATACAGATCCGGCCCGGCAGCCAGGTTGCAAAATTGTCGATGATATGATGCTCGGTATCGGTATCGACGGCGGAGAGTCCGTCGTCGATGATGACGATGGGGCGATCCAGCAGCAGGGCCCGGGCCAGGGCGATGCGCTGACGCTGGCCGCCGGAGAGGAGCAGCCCCTTCTCCCCCACCCGGGACTGGTAGCCATCGGGAAAGGCCTCAATCTCCCCGTGGATTCCCGCCGCCCTGGCCGCCTGGATGATCTCGGCATCAGTGGCCCCGGGCCGTCCGAAGGCGATATTGGTGCGGATGGTGTCGGAGAAGAGGATGGTCTCCTGCGGCACATAGGCGATCTTCTGCCGCAGTTCCGCCAGGGGGAGCCGGTTGTAATCGATCCCGGCCAGGAACAGGGTGTCGTCCGGCACGGGATAGAGACGGGCGAGAAGCTGGCACAATGTTGACTTGCCGGAGCCGGTACGACCGACGATGCCCAGCAGGCCGGGGGAGATATCAAGACTCAGTTCATCAAGGGCCATGGTCATCTGGCCGGCGAAGCGGAACGAGAGATGACGTACGGACAGACCGGTGACCGCCGTGATGGCTAAGGGATTTTCGGGCTCGCGCAACAGCGGTTCCTCATCCATCACCCGGCTGATGCGGTGGAGCGAGGTGATCCCGCGCTGGAAGAGGTTGGCCACCCAGCCCATGGCCATCATCGGCCAGGTCAGCAATCCCAGGTAGGTCATAAAGGCCACAAAGTCGCCGATGGTAATGGCTCCGGAGATGGTCAGCCGCCCCCCGATGGAGAGGACCAGCAGCAGGCTGGTACTGGCGATCAGGGTGGAAAACGGGGTGAGCACCCCCTGCACCACGGCCAGACGGATATTGTTGCGAACGAAATCTTTCCCCAGCCGGTCAAACTGCTCGGTCTGGCGCTCCTCCTGGGTGTAGGCCTTAATCAGGCGGATGGCCATCAGGGTGGAACGGGCGAACTCGGTGAGGTCGGAAAACTGCTCCTGGACCCGGTTGTAGCGTTTATGGAGCATGGCCGAGAGCAGTCCGGTGAGGATGGCCAGCACCGGCATGGGCGCCAGGGCCAGGAGGGTGAGGCCGGGATGGATATAGGCCATAAAGGCAATGGCGGCCCCGGTCATGAGAAAGGCGTCAATAAAGGAGACAATGCCTATGCCGCAGGCCATCTGGACGTTGGTGAGGTCATTGCCGGACAGGGCCATGATCTCACCCGCCGGGCGGCGATTGAAAAAGGCGCGATCCAGCCGCACCAGACGGCTCAGAAGCAGGTTGCGCAGGTCGCGTTCCAGGAGACGGGAAAACCCAAGTACCAGATATCGCCAGGTGAAGCGAAAGAGGGCGATCCCCACGGCAAAGACGAGAATCAGCCCGCCCTGGCCCATGAGTGAGGCGGAGGTGGCCTGACCCATTTGCAGGGCATCCACCGCCTGCTTGATTATCCGGGGGATATAGAGCTGGAGAAGATCCGTGCTCAGCAGGGCAAGGACCCCCCAGAACAGCCGCTGCCGGTATCTTTTGAAATACGGCACCAGCAGCCGGATGGTCTCGCGGGCCTGGATCAGCTGGGTAATGGTGGGAAAGAGTTTAATGGTAAAACCTTTTGCTTGTTTAAGGTGTATTGGTTCAGACCAAGTCTGAACCAATACACTTCAGATAAATGTGGTTTGTCCCCAATTGCCCATAGTGATCTGCAAAACTCGGTTCCTATCTTACCATTTTTTTCATAAATCCGTCCCATGTCTTTTATGTTATTGATGATCTTGTTTTTGCCCGCTGCATCA
>JACDZF010000362.1 GCA_013426795.1 Desulfocapsa sp.
ATCTGGAGGAACGTATGAAGAAAAAATTAAGGATTGCGATGCTCATGCTGCTTGCCACAAGTATGGCCGCCTGTGCCGACCAAGGGCAGCAGGAAAATGTCACCGCAGACAGTGCGGTTCGGGCAGAACAGCCTGCCGCGCCCGCCAGCAATCTCAGTGTGGAACGCTCCTCTGTGAGCACCACCGTTGCCACCATTGAAGGCATCAACCTGAAGACACGAATGGTCAAGCTGCGCAGTCTTGAGGGCAGGCTCTTTACCATTCATGTGGGTGAGGAAGCGATCAACCTCCCCCATGCCAAGGTGGGTGACAAGGTGGAGATCACCTACGCCCAATCTCTGGAGGTGCGCATGGCCGAACCAGGTGAGGTCAGAAATGAAACCGATACCTTGATCGGCGCCGCGAAACCCGGCTCCAAGCCGGCGGGAGTCGAAATCACCGAGACCATTATTACCGCCACCATTCTCGATCTGGATAAAGTCAATGAGCTGGCCACCCTGAAAATGGCGGACGGCTCTGTGGCAACGGTAAAGGTTCAGAATCCGGCCAATCTCGACAAGGTCAAGGTGGGTGACACCATCGCCATCACCTATATCGAAGCCGTTGGAATCAGGGTGATAGGCAAAAAACGCTGATCGAACCGGGGGATATACCCCCGTCAAAGGGGCGATCACCCTCTGCATAAAACAGCAACGTCAACCCTCGTTAAAAAAGGAGAACATCATGATGACAGAAAGAACAACAATGAGAGTGAAACCAGGCCTGGGCCAGGCCATGCGCGCAACATACATTGGATTGGCAGCCCTGGTGGCCCTGATGCTGCTGGCCATCCCCCAGATCTCAGGGGCCGCGACGGCCGCTGAAATCGACCGGGACGTCACCAATGCCTTGAATACACTGTTCAAAACAACTCCGGCTGCCAAGAAAATGTCGGAAATTGCCAAAGGGGTGCTGGTCTTCCCCTCCATTATCAAGGGCGGATTCATCATCGGCGGACAGTATGGTGAAGGGGCATTGCGGGTCGGCGGCAAAACCAAGGGCTTCTATCGGACAGTGGCCGCCTCCTACGGCCTCCAGGCCGGGGCCCAATCCTTTGGCTATGCCCTGTTTTTCCTCTCCGACGCGGATCTCAAGTATCTGAAAAACAGTGAGGGCTGGGAGCTTGGCGTCGGCCCCACCATCGTCGTTATGGACGAGGGTATGTCCCGGTCGTTCTCCACCTCCACCGCTCAATCAGGGGTCTATGCCTTTTTCTTTGATCAAAAGGGCCTGATGGCGGGACTGGGGATTCAGGGCAGCAAGATCAGCAGGATTCAGCCGGACAAATAACCCGTCGAT
>JACDZF010000363.1 GCA_013426795.1 Desulfocapsa sp.
TTCGCCTGAAACTGGAAAGAAACCGAGGATTAATTTTACTCTGACACCTTTTATCTAAATTTCAAGCTTGTTGAAGCCGTCTTGGCCCAGCTGCCCAATGAGGTGGAAGTTCAACAAAAGGGAGATTGGACATATAAGGAAGACTATGACGAAAGCCCCAGCTCGATAAAGATCAAAGAAAAGATCGTTGAAGATGGGTACACCTACACTAAGGAATTTTATTCTTCAGGTGTCGTCCCGCGAACTTCGGCCATTGGTCTGAACATTCTAAAAAAGGCGCTTCACGTTGCCGACGTCGAAACAGAAGGGCTACAGTGGCTGTTGTCATATCGCGGTGAAGATTAATTTTACTCTGACACCTTTTATCCATGACACCTTTTATCCATAGAAATATTGGGACATTATATGGTTACCGTTCTTAGGGCCATCGCTTTAATCGTGTGCGTGTTGGTCGGTCTCGTTTCACTTTTGATGGCATCGAAAAATCTGCGTGCGCAGAAGCTCTTGCCATTTCATGAGCAAGCCCTCGGAAAATCGTGGGAGGAGCTCGACGAAGGTTCGAGACTGGTCATTTCCATTCTCATGAGGCTTACGGGACTTGGTTTTGCTATGGTTGGCCTACTGCTCATCATTCTTCCGATCATCGCGGTCGTGACGGGAATTTCGTTTCTTGGAACCACTGCTGCACTCATCAGTTTCCTTTATTGCCTCGGCTTGTTTGTGGTCAACTACCGCCTTTACAAGACGACAGGGGCCAAAACTCCCTGGCAAGGAGCGATGTATGCATCGATTGCACTTGTGATTGCCGCCGGTATGTTCGTCGTGTACTGACTACCCTGCGCAAACAGGATTGAGTCGTTACGGGCCGGAAAAAAATAAAAGGAGTCGAATAAAAGGGGTCGGAGTAAGTTTAAATTTATCTCGACGGTGTTAAACCTTGATTCAAAAAACGAAAAAGCATAGTTTAGCTCGTTGGTATTATTTAGCAGATTAATTTTATCCTGACCTTTTTTGTTATGACCTCACAGGACTTTGTCAAATTCTCTCTTCAGATTTCGGTGATGCTGGGTTTTGCCCTGCTATTCGGGCAGTTCATGCGCCGGATTAAACAGCCGGCTGTGCTGGGCGAGATGTTCGGCGGCATTATTCTGGGGCCGACCGTCTTTGGCCTGCTGGCACCCGGCCTGTTTGACTGGCTGTTCCAGTCCTCAACCAACGTCGTGGCAGTGCGTGATGCCACCATCAAGCTGGGAATGTTGTTTTTTCTTTTTATTGCCGGCTTGGAGACGAATATTTCTGACCTCAAGGAATTGGGGCGGATAAAAGGGGTCGGA
>JACDZF010000364.1 GCA_013426795.1 Desulfocapsa sp.
TTTTCCAGCGATTAATGCCTGCACCAGACGGGGCAGGGGCTCTTTGGTCACCCCCACCAGCTCAATGCGCTCCTGCGACAGGGGCAGCAGGATCTTCACGGCCGGGCAGGACGTGATCGCCTCCGCCATCCTTGGCGTCACCTCGCCCAGCATGGCATTGGCCCAGGAAATGGTGATGGGCCCGATAATACAATCCACCTCGTAGACGGTGCGGCAGATCGCATTTTCGCCGGAGGCCCCTTTATTGGCGCCGGACTTGAGCATCTGGGCGGTGGCAATGGCGTTGGTGCCAAGCCCGATGAGCTCCACCGATTCGCCGTAGGCCTCTTTGATATATTTGATCAGGGTGGCGCCAATGCCGCCGCCCTGGCCATCTATAATGCATATTTTTATGGACAAGGTCAAGCCCGTTTTCATTGAAAGAAAGGATAACAACTCCCGTTGAATTCCAGGAAGCATTTTACGTTGACGCCGAGAAGGCAAGCGAGCGGCGACGAAGCAGTACGGGTGCTACGGTGAGGAGCTGCGCAGTGCCGCCGACGAAGGCGCCGGCTTCAATGCAAATTGGAATAAGCAAAAAAAAACCACAAATCTCAGGCCATTAAGCCCAAGCCTTCGTGGCCTGCATCCAGATACTCTTCTTCTTTTTCCATCGCCGATGCCTTCATGACATCGTACTCAGGGCTTAATACCGTATGGTCGCAATGGTGTCAACAAATTAATACCTGAGGCCATAAATCATCAGGCTATTCATGGGTTACGCGGTATTCACCGGTCATCGGGCAGCCACCGGGGTACCGCGCCGGCGTATCTTTTGTCCTCTTCTCTCCAGGGAAAAAGTTCGAGAGAGAAGAGGACAGTTATGCCAACGCGGGCAACAAGCCCGCAACCCAATAATCCGTACAATATGAGCCGCTCCTTTTGGATAATGAAAAATATCAACAAATTTCAAACAATACAAAAAGGAGCGACTCATGAAGAAACTTATAGAGTAACTATTCAGCTGAATTTATTTTGTATTTTTTAAAAAAAGTTCTTGACATGGTTTTGAGTGAAATTTTCAAAAATCACCTCGACATCCGGCTTCGCTTATATAGCCATTCAAAACCTTGCAATCTGCCTTGCAGCAGCACTTCCCGGGAGAGTAACAGCCCCGGGGAACACGCAAATTTTAAAAGTGCTGTCATGGCCATCCTGGAGACAAAAAAACCGTTTTTAAAACCCGTATTATAATTCTACTTTGTCACATTAGAATGCGACATAAAATTTTGGTAGCGTTGTCAATAGGAGACCTGAGGAAAAGCCCTCCCGATTACA
>JACDZF010000079.1 GCA_013426795.1 Desulfocapsa sp.
GCTGTTTCGATAATCATGATATTTTTTTCATATCTTCAAACCCCGATGAACGGGACAGGTGCCTTTTCCAGCCCGGTACTGCCACCCGCAAATCTGTGTCCAGACTTCTCCCATCCAGCCTACCGCACTTTTTCTTCCTTGGCAAATGGAATGGAATTGCCGGGAAGTGGCAGCGACCAGGAGCAGACCGTTCAGCCCCTTTTCGCCTCTGCGGTGAACAGGCCGGACAGTCGTCCCATACCCCAGGACTGGACCCGATCCATATAATAGTAGATCACCGGGGTGATATAGAGGGTCAACAGCTGCGACAACAGCAGGCCACCCACCACCGCCAATCCCAGGGGACGACGGGCCTCAGCTCCGGCCCCGATGCCAAGGGCAATGGGCAGGGTTCCCATGAGCGCCGCAAAGGTGGTCATCATGATCGGCCGGAAACGTACCAGACAGCCCTGGAAGATGGCCTCCAGCGGAGTTTTCCCCTCCTTGCGCTGCACCTCGAGGGCAAAGTCGATCATCATAATGGCGTTTTTCTTGACGATGCCCACCAGCATGATGATACCGACAAAGGAGTAGAGGTTCAACTCCTTGCCGAAGACAAGCAGAGTCAACAGGGCGCCGATGGCGGCGGAAGGCAGCCCGGAGAGAATGGTCAGGGGGTGAATATAGCTCTCATAGAGGATGCCAAGGATGATATAGATCACCAGGATGGTCAGCACCAGGAGCAGCGCCAGGCCTTTGGTGGACTGCTGATAGGCCTGGGCCGAGCCCTGGAAGCTGGTGGAAATTTCATTCGGCAGGCCGAGGGCCTCTTTTTCGATGGCGGCAACCGCTTCTCCCAGGGGGGTGCCCGGCTTGAGATTGAAGGAAAGGGTCACGGCCGTGATCTGGCCCAGATGGTTCACCGTCAGCGGCCCAAGCCCCTGTTTCATCTGGCCCAGGGACGAGAGCGGCACCATCCGGCCCTTGTCCGAGCGCACAAAAAGCGCCGACAGCACGGCCGGATCCTTCTGGTACTGGGGGTCAAGCTCCAGCACCACCTTGTACTGATTGGTGGGCGAATAGATGGTGGAGACCTGCCGGGCGCCATAGGCCAGATAGAGGGTGTCCTCAATCTGCTGGGCGCTGACCCCGAGGCTTGCCGCCCGGTCACGGTCGATCTCCAGGGTCAGCTCCGGGTTTTTGATCTGAAGATCGCTGGTCACATCCTGGAGCATGGGCAGATGACGGATCTGAGTCTCAAAGGCGGTGGCCTGCCGGTAGAGTTCCTCGGTGTCGGGACTTTGCAGGACAAACTGGTACTGGGCCTTGGACGAAGTGGTATCGAGCTGGATGGGGGGCGGATTCTGGAGAAACAAATTGATTCCCGGCACACTCATCACCTTGGGCCGGAGTTTCTGGATGATCTGGTCGGCACTGAGTTCCCGTTCATGGCGGGGTTTGAGCTTGATGAACATAAAGCCGGTGTTGGAGCCGACCCTGCTCCCGCCGCTGGCCCCCACCGAGGCCATAAAGGCCTCGACATTGGGCTCCTGGAGGACGATGTCCATCAGTTTCAACTGATTCCGTTTCATCTCTTCAAAGGAGGCGCCCTGGGCCCCCTCGGAGATGCCGCGCAATGCCCCGATATCGTCGGGCGGCAGGAGCCCCATGGGCATCCGGGTAAAGAGCCAGACCGCGATAAAGGTGGTGGCCACGGTGAAAAGCAGGGTCGCCCGGCGGAAACGAAGCACCGCCGACAATGATCGTTCGTAGAGCCGCAGCCAGCCGTCGAAAAAACGCTCCATGAAATTATAGAGGGCGCCATGCTTCTCCTGTTTCGGCGAACGGAGAAAACGGCTGCACAGCATGGGGGTCAGGGTCAGCGATACCACCCCGGAAATCAGGATGGCCACGCTGATGGTAACCGCGAATTCATGGAGCAGGCGGCCCAGCATCCCGCCCATAAACAGCACCGGGATAAAGACGGCCACCAGCGAGATGGTCATGGACAGAATGGTGAACCCGATCTCCCGCGCCCCCCGCAGGGAGGCGGTGAGGGGATCTTCTCCCTGCTCCATGTGGCGGACGATATTCTCGAGCATGACGATGGCGTCGTCCACCACAAATCCCACCGCCAGGGTGAGGGCCATGAGGGTGATATTGTTCACCGAAAACCCGAAGGAATACATGGCGGCAAAGGTGCCGATGATGGAAATGGGCAGGGCCAGACTGGGGATGATGGTGGCGGAGAGCTTGCGTAAAAAGAGAAAGATGACCAGAACCACCAGGACGATGGTCAGCATCAGGGTGAATTTGACGTCGGCCACCGATTCCCGGATGGTTTCGGAACGATCAAAAAGGACCGCCAGCTCCACCGCCCCCGGTAACTGGTCGCGGAAGGCGGGAATCTGGTCACGGATCCGGTCCACCACCTCGATGGTGTTGGTGCCGGGCTGGCGCTCAATGGCCAGCACAATGGCCCGGGTGGAGGTGCCCTTGCTGTTGTACCAGGCGGCAATCTTGTCGTTTTCGACGCTGTCGGAGATGGTGGCTACCTCGGACAGCCGCACCGGGGCGTTGCCGCGCCAGGCCACCACCATGGACTTGTATGCATCGGCATTGAAAAGCTGGCCGCTGGCAAGCAGGGTAAAACTCTGTTTGTCACCTTGCAGTCCGCCGGTGGGCAGGTTGACATTCCACTTGGCAATGGCCGCCGCCACCTCCTCCAGGCCGATACTGCGGCTGTTGAGGGCCTGGGGGTTGACCTGGACCCGCACCGCGTACTTCTGCAAACCAAAGACCGAGACCTGGGCCACCCCGTTGATCATGGAGATGCGCGGCGAGATCAGGGTCTCGGCCAGCTCATTGATCTCGGAGAGGGGCTTGGTCTGGGAACGGAGGGCCAGATAGAGAACCGGCGAATCAGCCGGATTGACCTTCTTATAGGAGGGAGGGCTGGGCATGTCCTCCGGCAACTGGCGGGCCGCCTTCGAAATGGCGGCCTGAACATCCTGGGCGGCGGCATCAATATCTTTATCGAGGACAAACTTGAGGACAATACTTGAGAGTCCCTGGCCGTTGATGGAACTCATGGTATCAAGGCCGGCAATGGTGGAAAACTGCTTCTCCAGAGGGGTGGCCACCGCCGAGGCCATGGTCTCGGGACTGGCCCCGGGCAGGGTAGAAGACACCTGAATCGTCGGGTAATCAATGCTCGGCAGATCATTGACCGGGAGCAGACGATAAGAGAAGATGCCGAAGACCACCACCGCCAGCATGATCAGGCTGGTCATCACCGGTCGCCGGATAAACAGTTCGGAGACGTTCATTTTCCAGGCACCGTCTGCGCGGCGGCAGCAGGAGATGGGGCAGAATCCGCGGCCTTGTCCTTGCCGCCCTGATCCCCTTTCTTTTCGGCCTTGACCTCGACTTTACCGCCAGGGATCACCCGCATGTGGCCATCAATGACCACCTCTTCTCCTGCCTCCAGGCCCCGCTCAATGACCTTGATCTCGCCGTGTGCCGGGCCCGGCTCAATGGCCCTGACCTCAGCGGTGCTGTCAGCCGACACGACAAAGACAAACGGGCCCTTCTGTCCAGTCTGCACCGCCTGGGCGGGGACCACCACAGCCTGCTTCTTCACATCCAGGAGCAGCGTCAGGGTGACAAACTGACCCGGCCACAAGCGCCTTTGCTCATTGGCAAATTGCCCCTTGAGGCGGATACTGCCGGTGGCGGAATCCACCGCATTATCCACAAAGGAAACCACTCCCCGCTCCGTGAATCCAGCTGCACCGGGAACCTCCGCCAGCACCGGAACCTCCCCTGCGGCCAGCCGCTGCTGCACAAAAGAAAGACTCTGCTCGGGGATGGTAAAGGTGGCACGGATGGGCTCAAGACGGTTAATGGTGACAAGATCCGTCTCATTGGCCTTGACCACATTCCCCCGATCCGCAGCCAGTACCCCCAGGCGTCCGCTGATGGGGGCCTTGATGGTGCAGTAGGAAAGCTGAGCCCGGGCGTTGTCCAACGCCGCCTGATCGGCGGCCAAATCAGCGGCCGCGCTCTCGGCCCTGGTGCGATAGCCCTCCGCCTGCTCCTGGCTGACCAGGCCGGTGACGACAAGCTGACGGTACCGCTCAAAATCCTGACGGGCATTGTCCCTGATCACCCGATTGCGGGCCTCACTGGCCAGGGCCTTATTCAGGGCCGCCTGATAGGGGCGGGAATCAATGGCAAAGAGCAGTGCCCCTTTGTTCACATCCTGGCCTTCCACAAAGCCCACCTCCACCAGTTCGCCACTGATCATCGGCTTGATGGTCACACTCTCCGAGGCCTCCATGGTGCCAAAGGTCTTGATCTCAATGGGCACATCCTGCAGGCGGGCCGCCGCCGTCACCACCAGGGCCTTGGGCATGGCTCGTTTTTTTTCTTCCTTCCCCGGCGAACAGGCAGAAAAATTCAGACTCAGAAGACAAAGGAAAAACAACCAGCAACAATAACGGCAAAGATTCATGAATCTTCCTTTCCCATAATACAACGGAGATTCTGCGCAGAATGGGCGCAGGTATGTTTTCCCAGAAAAACGGACAAGCTCCTTCCCCCGATCAAATCCGGGCCAGGGCCCGAGATGTATCCTGAACTTACTGGAAACACCCGGAATATTCAACGAAAGAGAATGTCCCGGACGGATTATTCACACAGACTGAGGATGTTCAGGGTCATGGGCGACAGGGGATATTTGTCATTGAGCGACAATTAGAGATAAAGATTGGCTCACCATAACCGATTGATATACGTGAGAGATAAACTTTTTGATCGCGCGCATTTTCTCTTTCCGGCAGCAATGATACAACAGAGGCATCGCTCACAGGTTTCCACCAGAAAATCATGAGGCACATGATATGAGTTCTCTTCTTTCTCCAGTAAACGTCCCTCCGTCGACCCGGCAAACAGTCACAGCGACGGCAGCCCCGCCTCAGACCTCCCGCAAGTTTCACGAGGCCTTGACAAAAGCCACGGAGTTCCGGAGCGATACCAGTACAAAATCAGCCTCCCCCGCCCCTTCGGAAAGTGCTTATGAAGTCCACCAGGGCGACACCCTCTCTGAAATCGTGGCCTCTGAGGCCAAAAAACAGGGCATCAACCAGTCAAGATCGGAACTCTATGCCATGGTGAGTCAGATCGCCGCCCACAACCATATGGCCGACGCGGACACCATTCTTCCCGGTCAGCAGATTGACCTCGGTACGCTCAGTCGGGCAGATTCTGCCCCCGCTGCACGCTCCATGTCCATGCCTGAACCCCTCACCCAAGAGATATCCGCCCTGCCGACGACGGGTGCATTGCAATCCCCGCTCACCGGCAAGATCACCTCGCCCTTTGGTCTGCGCACCCATCCCGTTCTGGGCGAAACCCAGCACCATGACGGCATCGATATCAGCCAGCCCGCAGGGACTCCGGTCAAGCCCCTCTCCTCCGGGGTGGTGACCTTTGCCGGAAATAACGGCGGCTACGGGCTGATGGTGGAGATTGCCCATGCCGATGGCCTCACCTCCCGATACGCCCATCTCTCCTCCCTCTCGGTTTGCACCGGAGAAGAGATCGGTCAGGATCAGGTCATCGGTGCGGTGGGCCAGACCGGGATGACCACCGGCCCCCACCTCCATCTGGAAATCCTTCGTCGAAACACCCCTGTTGACCCGCTCACGGTTCTCAACCGGAGCCAGATTGAGCCCGGCCTCCTGGTGGCGAAAGCCCGGATCAGCCACAGAATGTAGCCCGTCGCGGGAATACTTACGCAGAATGGCTAAAAACGGCACCACGAAGAAGAACGGTGCCGTTCGTGGGACGGACATGGCACCATCACTTTTTCCAGAGGGGATATTCCTTAGGGGTGAGTTCCAGACTTTATTCCCCGTAATCATTGCATATTAGAAGCAACTAGGCTACAATGGCAGAGTTTTTTTTAATAGATTTTACTTTCACTGTTGGAAATACAGCTTCTGTACCCCAGGTAATCCCATGCTCGATCTGAACACAACCTTGGCCTTTGAGGTCAAAAAAGAGCTTGCCGACCGGTATTTTGGGTTCCGAAAAATCATTGAAGAAGATACCAATACCTATCAAAAGAATGTCATCGCTTCTGCCCTTGAGCTGGAAGAACGAATCGGCTTTGACCTTATCCGCATCTATGTTCTGTTGCAGAACGAGGATCTGATTCAAGACTTCTTCAAGCTCACCGGCCTGGGCGAGGTTCTTTTTTATGACCAGTATGTCAACAAGTCCCCGACCATCAGAAAACAGATGCTGGCAGATATTCCCATCCATGGCTTTACCCGGAAGATGCGCTTTTCCAATTTGTTTTTTGAGATCTATGACCTGCTGGAAAAAGACGTTATCGATTACCGGCAACGAGTTCTCGATCTGGCCATGGACCAGGAGACCATCAAGGAAGAGATCAACCTTTTTTACCAGAAGAACGACATCACCGGCATCATGCTGTTTTTGCGGGGCATGGACGGGTCCACGAGCGGCAGTTCCGGCTCCATGGCAGGCTCCATTGATGGGGTGAGTGCCATCAGCATGGAAGAAAAAATGCGCCTTCAAGCTCCCCAGCCCATCGAGAAACTGCTGCCGATCCTCCCCCTGATACCGCCGGCTCAACAGATTCGGAAAGAGTTAAAAAGGCTCGTGAACACTGCCCTTGCACGACAACCCGAGCTCGATATCAGAAAATTATGATTGTCTCCCTCGCTCATTCCCCGATGATCAAAGGAAAGTTCCTGAAATACGGTGGGTCCCATGATGCATAAAATTCTGCTGGTCGGATTGGACTTGTCGGCTACTTCCGCTGTAACTGCCGCCGCCCCGATGCTGAAGGCCCAGATCTTCGAAGCCGCCAATTCGGCGGAGATGATTCGCCTTGCCAGGAAGCACGCGTTTGCCCTCATTATTGTGGATCAGACCATCACCGCGACAATTCCGGGATTGGAGGAGCAACTCCACTCCCTCTCCCTCACGGCCGCCACCACCCTGCTCGTCATTGTCCCCTCCGAACTCAGCCAGACAACCATGCAAACCGGAGCGCAGGGAGGGTTTGTTGATTCCATTTCCCGCCCCCTGACGCCCACGCTTCTCACTGGCAAAATTCAGCCCCTGCTCCATATTCACCATCTGCAAATGAAGCTGTTCTCCTGTCAATCGCTGCTCCAGGATCAACAGATCAAAAATCATCAATGGCAGCAGTCCCTGGCACAGCAAAGCCATTATCTGAACATGCTGTCGGTGCGGGACGGCCTTACCGGTCTTTTCAACCGCAGGCAACTCGTGATCACCCTTGAGGAAAAGCTGCAGGAGGCCAGGCAGGGAAACACCGATCTCGCCCTGCTCCTTGTTGACATTGATTATTTCAACGAAACCAACAGAGTCGCCGGACAACACTTCGGGGATTCCATCCTCAACCAGTTTGCGGCACGACTCACCCAGAACAGCCGGAATGACGATCTCTGCTTCCGTTTTGGAGGATCGGATTTTATTATCCTGCTTCCCGAAATGAATACGGCGGAGGCAATGGAACAGGCAGAGAAACTCCGTCTGGCCTGTTCCGAGCAGCCATTTACGAGCGGCAATCACAGCCGGACCGTCACCGTCTCCATCGCCATCGTCACCCTGCTCGACAATTGCCCCAAGGATGTGGATGAGTTTCTCACCATGGCTGACATGGCCATGTACCAGGCCAAGTCCCAGGGACGAAACCGTATCGTTGCCTATGATCTGAATCATACCGGGAACAGCAGCAAGATTGATTCCATCTCCCTGCTCCAGGAGACCTTGCGCCGGATCCTGGCAAAGACCAAAGACAGCTCCATCTCCTCGATCCAGATCCTCACCCAGAATGTCACCGGCACCCCCCAGGATGACCATGTTCACCTGGCCGCCCGCTATATCCACCTGCTCTGCGGACGCCTCGGCCTGCCCACTACCATTCTGGACACCTTCACCAATGCCCTGATCCTCTATAACTGCTTTCGCTCACTGCTCTATCGCGAACTCCTCACCAAGAAAGATTCGTTCAGCCGCAATGAACACAAACTACTTCAGGATCTCCCCTATAAGCTGGCGGAGCTCACCCAGCAATTTGACTATTTCGCCAATGAACGCACGATGCTGCTCTGTCAGGGAGAACACTTTGACGGCAGCGGCTACCCGGAAGGCCTCTCAGGAGATGAGATTCCCCTGGCCTCAAGGATCTTCAGCCTCATCGATTCCCTGGCCGCAATGAACGGGGACCGGCCCTACCGAAAGCGCCTCACTCCGCGCGCGATCATCGACGAACTCCGCAAAGGGGCGGGAACGCAATGGGATCCAGCGCTTGTCTTACTGGTCCTCGAAATCATCTACGAGCAGCAGCTTATCCCCCTTGACGAAAAACTCTTCAACAAGACCAAATTGCAGATCACTCAGCAGATCACCGGCGGCGCTCCGCAGCCCAAGCCACCCCACTCTCAAAAAAAGTCCCAATCATAGAATGACGGCAATCAATTCCTCAAACATTCTCAAACAGATCGACTCCTTTCCGTCCCTGCCGACCACGGTCAGCCGGGTTATGGAGATTACCGGCAACCCGGATAGTTCCGCCAGCGAACTGATGCAGGCTATCCTGCCTGATATGGCGATGTGTGCCTCCATTCTCAAAACCGCCAATTCCGCCTTCTTCGGCAGACCGCGTGCCGTTTGCACCATCCAGGAGGCCATCGTGGTCCTCGGATTCCAGGAGATCCGCAATATTGTCCTGACCCAGGCAATGTTCAACTCTTTTCAGAAATTCAGAAACACCAACAAAAAGAACATCGACGACCTCTGGCAGCACTCCCTGACCTGCGGACTGGCGGCCAGAATTATAGCCACCCACAATCGACAAAGCAGGCACCCACCCAGCCAGCTCTATATCGCCGGACTTATTCATGATATCGGCAAACTGATCATGCTCAGCGCACTCCCTAACAGCTATAACGAGGTGTACGAACTCACCGATACCCTGCGCCAATCTTTCTTCTTGAAAGAAGAGGAGGCCTTCGGCATCAGCCATGACACGGTCGGCATGCGCCTCCTGAACCGCTGGCTGTTCGCCGAACAGTTCTGCTTTTCAGCCGGCTATCACCATTGCCCCGATCGTGCTCCGGACGGGGAAACCTTCCCCCTGATCATCCACATGGCTGATATCCTCAGCCATATTCTCCAAACCGGAAAGAGTTGCAGCGGCAAGGAACTCATGGAATTAATCCATGATTTTACCCCCGTAATCACTCAACTCTGGGTCCATTACGACCTCCAGTGGCAGGCCGAAGATATTGATCTCTGGCTCAATGAACTGCGAGCCAACCTCGAAGACGAGTCCATCTTCAGCCTCTTCAGCGCCTGAGAACAGCCCCGGCTGAACAATCCCAGGAAAATCCCGCACTTTATCCAGTACATTTTTTGCTGGAATTAAGTTGAATGTCCCCAGAAATTTCAGAACTTCCCCCGAATATTTTCTCAAGTATCCTTTGCCGCAAGGTATCTCTCGAACAGTGTCAGCAATACGCCAGGGACGTGGATCATAAGATGTTCGCTAACAAATGGATATCCTTTCATTTCTGGATTACATGCAGTAAAATAAATATTCCAGCAGGGCAAGTTTTCCAGGGTTAATTTTTCTCTGACCCCATTTTATTCCCATTTTATTCGGACTAATTTTCCTTCTTCGTTATTTTCTTCTGACCACATTTTTCGTGCGAGGTCATTGCTAACGATACACATCGCGCCTATGACCAATTCGGATGACCAGAATCACCAGTTCCTGCTCCTGCGCCTCATATACCACCCTGTATGTGCCAATGCGAATACGGCGCAGCCCTGCGAATTCACCCTTCAATACGCCCCCCGCAGCGGGATTAGTCTGGAGTTGGTCAATGGCTGAAATAATGCGAAGCTGTTCTTCCCTTGGCAGTTTTTGCAACGCCTTCGCGGCGCTGTGCTTAATTTTGATTGAGTAGCTCATTCCTGACGGTTTCCCAGTCCAGCGTCGCATCAGCGGGGTCCTGCAGCACATGAATGGCGGCTGCCAGGTCTTCGAAGTCATCCAGGTAATATTCCACTGCCTGACGCACAACATCAGCCCTTGTTCGGCGCAGTCTGGCAGCCGCCTTGTCCAGTGACGCCACGAGGTCATCTGGAAGTCTTGCGGTGATTTGGCTCATTTGAGTCCTCCCTGGCACAATAGAAGAAATGTCATTAGAAGTCGTATAATGTCAACACTGACTCTACTTTGTTCTCGCAAAGGAATCAAGAAACATCTGGCGCATTGTTGACAATAGAGTAAAAAACCAGAATTCTTTTTACTCTGACCCCAATTTTCTGACCCCAATTTTCGCACGAAGATTTTCTCAAATATCCTCTGCCGCAAGGTATCTCTCGAACAGTGTCAGCAATACGCCAGGGACGTGGCATAAGATGTTCGCTAAAAACTGGACATCCTTTTATTTCTGGATTACATGCAGTAAAATAAATATTCGAGCAGGACAAGATTTCCAGGGTTAATTTTTCTCTGACCCTATTTTATTCTATTTTATTCCTCAACTCTGGGTCCATTACGACCTCCAGTGGCAGGCCGCAGATATTGATCTCTGGCTCAATGAACTGCGAGCCAACCTCGAAGACGAGTCCATCTTCAGTCTCTTCAGCGCCTGACAACAGCCCCGGCTGACATTCCGAGGAAAATCCTGCACTTTATCCAGTACATTTTTTGCTGGAATCAAGTAGAATGTCCCCAGAACTTCCGAAACATGCCAGCAATGCCGCCAGGGGACTTGGGTCATAAGAAGTTTTCCAAAAACTGGATATCTTTCTGTTCTGGATAATATGCGGAAAAGAAAATATTCGAGGAAGGGCAAGATTTTCAGGATTTTTGAAGTACTTTCGGGAGATTACCAAAAGTTCTCAGGCTGGCAAGGTAAAGAACTTAAGTTTGTCGGCAGAGAAAAGCATTCCACACTTCGTGAAAGTCGGGATGATATACAGAACTGCATAATTATTTGTTATTCGGTAATACAGAAATACATTCATACATAATACCGGAGGAATACAATGGCCGATCTATTTTTAGAAGACGATCTTGCGACTGAAGAAGAACAGGAAGAGGAAAGTGTAGCCATTGATTATGACATAGCGAGTTATCCATCTGATTTTACGCTTTCGGGCATAGCTCAAATGTGGAAGGACAAAGACATTATTATTCCAGATTTTCAACGAGAATTTGTATGGTCTATAAAACAATCTTCTCTTTTAATTGACTCCTTTCTTTGCGGTTTGCCGGTGCCCCCAGTTTTTTTCTATGTAGATGAAAAAAACAAAAATCTGGTGATTGATGGTCAGCAGCGAATATTAAGTGTTGTATTTTTCTTTGAGGGTTATTTCGGAAAAGAAAGCACCCAGGGGAGAAGGCAAGTTTTTCGCCTATCCGGTTTAAACAAAAAAAGTCCGTACTATGATTTAACGTTCGAAGATCTCGATGAAACATCACAAAGAAAACTTAAGCAAGCTGTACTTCGCGCAGTAAATATTCGACAACTAAATCCAACTGGAGAAAGCACAAGCGCGTACCATATTTTCGAAAGGCTTAATACTGGAGGAACTCCCTTAAGACCTCAAGAAATTCGAAATTGTGTTTTCAGAGATGGTTTCAATAATTTACTAAAACAAGCAAATTTGGACAAAAACTGGAGAAAAATACTCGGTAAGTCCTATATAGACAAACACCAGAAAGATGTTGAACTGCTTTTGAGAATATTCTCTCTTGTTGGTTCCATTGACGATTATGAAAAACCGATGAAAGAATTTCTAAATCTGGCAATGAAAAAACACAATTCAGGTACATCAAAAAAGGTTACTAATTTTATTGAAGCATTTGGAAAAGTAACAGAATTATTAGTACAAAGTGTTGGCCCAAAACCTTTCCATTTAAGAGGTCCAATTAATGTTTCGGCTTTAGATTCAGTAATGTGTGTATTAATTGAAAATTACAAACGAATAGGATCAATTAACATTAAAGAAAAATATACAGCACTCAAAAACGACGCAATTTTTGACGAGCTTACAAGAATTAATACAACAGACACTAAAACTGTGAAGGACAGAATCGCAAAAGTTAAGGAATACTTTTTAGGGTAAAATCATGCCATACGTTGATCATTTTCAACATGCTGACAATGTGGTGGAGCATCTAAACGGCATAGTCCCCACAATAGCCGACCCACTTCTACAAGCAAAGTATTTAGGTTTTGTTTCTGTCGTAGCCGTAACAGTTTATGAACTCGCCATAAAGACGATATTTATTGAATTTGCTCAACATAAACATAAAGTGTTGGTAGCGTAGAAAAAGAGAGACCTTGACGATGTAAGAGTAAAAAAGCCCTC
>JACDZF010000080.1 GCA_013426795.1 Desulfocapsa sp.
TTCGAATCGGTATCTCCCATCATATACCATATCAGGGAGTTCTTCTAACCCTGATAAAGAGGAAAAGGACCTTCCCGATTCATTCCTTACAAAAAAAGGGTAATTATTCAGCTTGATTTCATACCCAGATAAAAAAACAAAACAACAGAAGATGTTATGCGTGTAGGTCGGGTTTCAACCCGACGCCGGACTTGCCATGTTGCCCCTGCTGTCGGGTTAAAACCCGACCTACCCCTATTGTGTTGAATAGTTTCAAAAAAGGAAAGAATCGAATTCCATTTCCAACCCTGATGAACGGGATAAATGCCTTTTACAGATTATTTTCTTGCAAAAAAAACACGATGCACACGAGGAGAAAAGCAAGTCGCGACGTGGCAGTATCATGAGCAGGGAGGGGAGCGACGCAGCGCATTTGACCAAGTGAACACTTGTTTTAAGAGATACAATAAGGCGCTCCATGGGAGGAAGAGCAAGAAGCACCCTGACGAACAAATTCCAGTGGGAACAAACCGGTTCCGCCTGAACCGGGAAGGATTATTGACTGACATCTTGTTCCAGGGAGCATCTTCAGCCCCCCGGAACAAGATCTCAGTCAGACATGATCTACCGATCAATCGATAGGACCATCATACCCTTAATGCTCAAGCTTGAGTCCCCAGCCTTCAAACATGAAAAGGATGGAGAACCCGAACCACATGGTATAGATGACATATCCAACGAGAGAGCTGATTACCAATACCGCCTTGTCCCTCATGGATTGCGCCTGAATCCCATAATAATTGTAACCCGGCTCAACGGCCTTGGTTCGTGCCTGATAGAGAATCTTTGATTCCGCAAATTTCTCCTGCTTGGTCAGGCTCTTTTCCATTGATTTCAGAACATTGTACCAGTCGAACATGACCTGTTTTTCGTTGGAGCCATATTTCGCGCTGATCGCTTTGCCGTCGTTGTTGTACATGAAATCAGCATCAGCCAGAATGGCAACCAGCATCCCGCCAAGATCCCCGCTCACCTTGACCTCTTTTTCCCCAGCCTCAACCTTCATGCCGGCAGGTTTCAACATCGCGGCAACTCTGTCTGCGGTGAGATTGGCATCGGTTTTAATTTTCACCTCAATGGTCTTCCCCTTGAATGCCTCAGCCTTTTTCAGTGTGGCAGGGATATAGTAGGCAGATCTTTTGGATATGGAGTTGTACATATTGTCCATATAGTCCAGCATATTCACTTTTTTGCCCTGACCGGGATAGAGTGGGGACAGGAGCAGCGCAAAAACGATCCAGAAGGCTATGTGGAGGATCAGGCCACCGTAAAATTCTTTTTTGTTGGCAATCATGCTTGTACCTCCGTGTGCGCGTGGCCCTCTCCCTTGAGGACACTTATGTTAGTGAAAAAGATATAGAAGACCCAGATGGCAAAGGCCCCAAGCACTCCAAAGAAAATATAGGTCCCCACCACATCAAGAATCCTTCCCGTTTCAGGAGACATTGGAATAAAGCCAAGGCTTGCGAGTTTAGACGGCAGAGCAAAGGCACGGTTGACAAAGCCGGCTGAAGTGGCAACGGCATACAGACCACAGATGGTGGAACCACTGACAACCTTGGTAATCAGCGAACCAACCTGAATGCCGATCAATGAGCCAAGCAGCATGCCAATGGCGAGGGTGTAGAAGATGAAACCATATATGGCATACTGAGCCAGGCCAGCGTAACCAGCGGTAAAGATGATCTGAAAGATATCGGTACCAACGGTGGTAGCCGAAGAGACACCCAGGGTATAAACAAAGATCGGGAAGGTTAAAAATCCACCACCCACGCCCATAACGGAGGCAGCCATACCAACAAGAAAGCCGCAGAGTACGAGGAATATCCACGATATTTTTCGACCGCCGGGGGTTACGCCTTCATCAAAGACGACCATGGGTGGAAGATTCACGGACTGAATTCTGCGGGCTATATTGGTCATCCCGGCGGTGCCAGCGGCTATATCGGCAGCCTTTTCCGGAGGTGCAGGCTTCAGGGAACGGAAGTAATCCAACAAGGCATAGGAGCACAGGAATCCCAGCATGAAGACATAAATGGTGGTGATAAAGGCATCGCTCATCACAGGGTTGAACTCATACAGGGCACGGTTGAGCCAACCGCCCAAGGTGGCGCCGGCCATGGAGCCGACGAGGAAAAAAACGGCCAGTCCAACAGAGATGTTTCCCAGTTTGCGATGGAGAACACTTCCCATGATCGCCTTGGCGAAGATATGAAACAGATCGGTACCCACGGCAAGGATACCCTTGACACCGGCACTCATCAAGGCGGGCGCTATGATAAATCCACCGCCGGCACCAATACAACCGGTGATCAGACCGGCCACAATGCCCACAGCAATGGAGGCAAAAAAGATGGTGGGGGTGTAAAAGGCGGGGGCATAGGCATTCTTGCCGCCCAGCATCCCGGGCAGCTTGGCCACCACGTCATCGGCAAAGGCGACGCCGCCGACAAGAATGGGGATGACGAGCAGACATAAAATCGCGATTCGTTTGCGATCATGGAGAATGACGTTGGAAACGTCAAGCTCCCACTTGGCGTGAGCCCTGGCGCCCATCATCATAAACTGGTTCAACTCCTTGAAAAACTTCATTTTCAGCTCCTCCTTGTTTGTGTTAGCATGATGCCTGGAAAATTCCAGGCATCAGAGAATGCCTCCCGGTTCGTCCCGTTCCAGCCCCGTATATCAACTCGGATTCATAAACATATCATGTTTAATCTGAGCCTGTTCAATCTTGTCCTGTTGCATCCTCTTCCGCTCATAGGCTTGACTGAGCTTTTCCAGCAGGGACTCAAATTCCATCGGTTTCATCAGATAATCAAAGGCCCCGAGTTTCATCCCATCGATTCCCGATTCCACCGAGGCATGACCGGTGAGCATGACCACCTCCAACAACGGTTTGAGCTGCTTGATCTCCCGCAGGGCCGCAATGCCGCCCATCCCCGGCATCTTGACATCGAGCAGAACAACATCAATGTCACCGTGTTTGATGCGTTCAATGGCCAACTCGCCACTTTCAACACCCTCCGCAGTAATGTCTCTCTTGGTCAACCTTTTGATCGTCATATCGCGAAATTCCTGCTCATCATCAACAACCAGTACGTTAAAAAGTGTCATAGCTCTTCTCCTTTTTTAAGATATTGCCCCTTCGTATCCAAATGTACCTTCTTCCTCCTGCCCTGGTTCACCCATTTTCCTCAATGGCAGGGTGATGGTAAAAATGGCGCCTCCCGTCTTTTTGTTGTTCACATCAATTTTTCCTCCTAATTTTTTCATGATATCGTAACAGATGGACATCCCCAGGCCTGTTCCCTTGCCTGGTTCTTTGGTTGTAAAAAATGGATCAAAGATCTGCTTCATGACTTCCGGCGAAATGCCCGGGCCAGTATCGGAAAACTCAATGTAAATAGACGCATCATCCGCCCTCGTGCTGACGACAATCTTGCCGTCATGGTCCACCGCATCCAGGCCATTATTGAGTATATTCAAAAACACCTGCTGTACCTGGGGGCCATCGCTCATCGTTGTCGGCAGATTTTCATCCAGCTCTCTCTCAATGCTGATCTTGTGGCTGAGGGCCTCATTTTCGACAAAAGAAATCGTTTCCTCAAGAATCTCATTCACCCTGATACACTCCTTTTCCGTGGTCATCCTTCTTGAGAACCCCAGGAGTCGATGGGTAATCGTCCCGGCCCGGCTGACATGGAATTTGATCTTGGAGACAGAGTCTCGGTATTCGTCAAAATTTTTCACCAAAGCCGGGTCCTCATCGGGGAGCAGCTCTTCAATCCAGCCGGCCTGATTGGTGATCATCTGCAGGGGGTTATTTATTTCATGGGCAATTCCGGCCGCCAATCTGCCGATACTGGCCATCTTTTCGACCTGAATCATCTGCTGATCCATATTCGCCCTTCGACGGTCACTCCGTTCCAGTTTTCCCACCATATAACGGCAGAGAAGAACCGCAGAAAACATGAAAATGATGGTGGCGGCGGCAATGATCATGAGACTGTTATTCCGTCTCTCGTTGAATGAGCCCAGGGATTCGCTGACTTTGAACTTGATCATGAGCAGCCATTGCCCTTCTTTTATCCACCGCGTTGCGTAGAGGTATGAGCCCATGACCTGGGCCGCTGTCCCCTCATGGTGCACCAGCAATTCCCTCTCTGCCGAGCTCAGCTCTGTTTCACCCTGCAGACTTGGAGTCTGAAATTCCCCACTCGGATTGACAATAAAGGCATCCCCACTGTGGCCCATCTGGGCCTGATGGAGAAGAGCATTGAATTTTTCAGAATTAATGGTTGCCCGAATGACGTAGGTTTTCAGGGGATCCGTGACGGCCACCACCAGATGGGGGATATTCCTGTACCCGAGAAACACATCAGAAACATGCTTCCCGGCAATCAGGACATCATTGAACCATTCAGCATCATGATAATTTTTACCCTCAACAGCTGCTCGATGGGGACCAACGTAGGAAAGTTGTGTTCCTTTCGCATCAATGACCTGGAGATCGACGACATGGCCCCTTTCATTAACCGCCTTGAAGAGCCGGTCAAGATGGTCCTGATTCCCCATGACCTTGACCGGGTACATGCCGGACAGGGTTGAGAGGAGCAGAATCTGCTGGTCCAGATATTGCCGTATCGCGTCACTCCGTTCTTCAGCCATGCGTATCCCGAACATCTCTATCCTCTGGATCGCGCATTGCCGCAAGTTGTGGATCGTCACCCAGGAGACAAACGTGGTGGGCACAAGGATAAAGATAAAAAAGGCCGAGAATAATCCCCTGCGTAAGCGCCTGTAATACTTCTCTTTCGTGTTCGTAGGTCCCATTTTGATTGTCCTTGAGCAATTTATTGAAAAAGAGCATTGACCTGCTCAACCAGAGCGTTGATTTCAATCCGTCGGGTCACAACAGCTTCCGCGCCGGAACATTGTATCTTGTGAATATCCTCCTGATCCATGCCCTGATCGATGATGGACAAGATCTTATTTCCCCCTATCTCTTTGGAATAGGTATTCAATTTGATCGCTTCCGTACACGCGGATACCGTATCGGTCACCAGAAGATCCGGGACAAAGGTCATTAATTTTAATTCTGCATCCTTGCCGTAGGCCACACAATCACAGATGAAATTGGCATCATTCTTTAATTTATGAAAAAATTTGATTAAGAACGTCACGTAAATGAACTCAAGGGTCTCACTGGCAAAAACAAAAAGGATCTTTTTTGCTTCAGCCGGAAGGATGACTTGCGGAATCGGCATGTTATATTGCACCAGAAAATCAACCAGATCAGAGCTTAAGATATTGATATTTTCGCCCTTCCCGCTGGCCTTCAACCCTTTCGTCTCGATCCATTTATGCACTCGAGCCTCCGAAACACAGCACACCGAAGCAACCTGTTCAATGCCAAGGAATATGATCTCGTGTTTTTTGAGCAGTTGCATTGCCATATGACTTTGCTGTCCTCACTGCCCTGGTCTGACCGCTGGGTCGATCCGAGCAGTTCCCCTTTATGGTCCTCTTTCCCCCGTTTGCCGATCACTCCTGCCGGCAACGGGGCCGATTTGAATGTTCTTAATGCACGTTCAAGGCCAGTTTACCCTGTCTCCCGTTTTTTATATTTTATGATCTGATCTCGAATAGTTACAAGATTCACTCGGGCACTGCTCCGCCCAGTTTTCCCGAAATCCGCCCCAACAAAGTGTAATAATTGTGACAACCACCCGGATCTGTGCATAAATCTGCCCACAGAGGGGCCTTGCCACTAATTTTTCTCCAGGCAGCTCCGTCAAAA
The DNA here is from genome assembly GCA_013426795.1 of Desulfocapsa sp. Taxonomy (GTDB): domain Bacteria; phylum Desulfobacterota; class Desulfobulbia; order Desulfobulbales; family Desulfocapsaceae; genus UBA2270. The sequence continues at coordinate 5,843 of JACDZF010000080.1, forward strand.
ATGCTGGTTTCTCAAGGTGATTCCCCCTCAACGAGCCTTTAAGTGCCCTTTCCTGTGAGCAGCAGAGGCTCGGCAACCCGGGATTTTCGGCAAGCTCTGCCGGGTTTTCCTTGGGCCGGATGTGCGCGCGCTGAATAAGGCACAGCTTTTGACCGCTGAACTGCCAGTTGAGGACGAGTGTCTTTCCACTCTTAGAAAGAGATAACATACTCATTTTATTTTATATTTACCAGAAACTGTTACATTTTAGTGACACGAAAAAGCTTCTTCAAAAAAAAAGGAGCTGAAGTGTGTAAAAATATTGACAGACGAGAACGTGCAAGGTAGATTCGACCCGGAAAAGGGATACTTGATAGGTGATACATGGAGAGCAGCAGTGAAAGTGGAAAAGTCCTTACATTCAAAAGATGACCGCTTAATCGAGATCCTCGAAAAGCAGAAACAGGACCTGGTCGTCCGTGTTCTGAGAAAGCATGAAGAAGTAGAGGCCGGCCGGGAATTTACCAACAAGGTTCTTGCCAGCTTATCCGACCTCTTTTTCCTCTTCAACGACAGCTTTCAACTGGCCCAGGCGAATGAGGAATTTTATCACACCCTGGGTTACAGCCCTGAGGATAAAGATCTGACACTGGCAGCCCTGGTGGGCGACGCGGAATATATCCAGGTTCGTCTTGCCCTGGAAAAAGGGGCCCTGAAAAATCTTGCAACGTACCTCATTGATCACGATGGAAAACGCATCCCGGTCAATATTAAGGGATCAACCTACAAAACCGAGTCCGGACGTATCCTGCACATGCTGATTGCCACCGATATGAGTGATTTTTATTCAATGATGAATCGTATGCATGAATCCCAGGAACAGCTTCTTCATTCAGCCAGACTGGCAAGCCTCGGTGAGATGGCTGCCGGAATCGGTCACGAGCTGACCCAGCCCCTCAACGCGATCCTTCTGTTCAGCAGAAACTGCCTAAAAGTTTTGGCCGATCCCGTTGAAAATAAAGCGATGCTGGAAGAGAACCTCCATATCATTATCGACCGGGTGAATAAGGCTTCTTCCATTATTCGAAGCCTCAAGGATTTCAGCAGAAAGACCAAGGATGAAGCGATCCCGGTCAACGTCAATGCGATTCTGACCAATATTCTCAATTTTCTCCGTGCCCAGCTCACATTATCGGAAGTAGAGGTTGACCTCCAACTGGACACCAGTCTGCCCAAAGTCCTGGGACAGGAGGTCAAGCTGGAGCAGGTTTTTCTCAATATCATCCAGAACGGCATCCAGGCCATGGGACGAACCGAACAACCGAAGATGACCATCAAGACCTTTCTTCAGTCACACCTTGAGCCTGAGACACTGCAGGAAAAAGAATTTATCGTGGTCATGATCCGGGACAATGGCGAGGGTATAAGCCCTGACATCCGGCAGAAAATTTTTGACCCCTTCTTTACTACCCGCGAAGTGGGCACCGGAATGGGGCTGGGCCTCTCCATTGTTGACCGGATCTTGCGGGGGCTCTCAGGATTCGTCAAGATCGAACCCCCTGCCGAAAAGGGGACGTCGTTTCGTATCTATTTACCCCCTTGTCCAGTGCGGTTGGAGGGCGCCCAATGAAACAGCAGCCTGAAGCCCATGAATTCACCGCCCCTCTGCTGGTCGTGGACGATGATCTCTACCTGCTGGTTGCCATCAAGCAGACCTTGACCCTGGCCGGGTATCACGTTGACACCTTTCATGAGCCGAAAAAGGCCCTGGCGGCCATCAGTAAAAACAGCTATTCTGCGGTGATCGCTGACATCAAGATGCCGAAGATGGACGGCATTGAACTCTTCCGCCATATCCAGGAACTTGACACCGAACTTCCGGTTATCCTCATAACCGGTCATGGCGATGTGGCAATGGCAGTCAGCGCCATGAAAGAAGGGGCCTATGACTTTTTACAAAAACCGGTGGATGAAGACATCCTCATCGCCTCCATTGAACGGGCCGTTGAAAAACGCCGCCTGGTCATCGCCAACCGGAACCTCAATGACCGCCTGAAAAAACAGCGGAAAGGCTACCATTTCCATGGCCTTGTGGGTGGTCATCCCCTTATGCAGCGACTGTACGAACTCATCGAAGCGGTGGCCGAAGAGTCCTATCCGGTGATGATTTACGGAGAGACGGGAACCGGCAAGGAACTGGTCGCCCGTGCCATTCATGATGCCGGCAAGCGCTACGGCCGCCCCTTTATCGCCGTCAATATGGCGGCAATCCCCGTTGACATGATCGAATCGGAACTGTTCGGTCACGCCAGGGGGGCCTTTACCGGAGCCATCCAGCAGAAACAGGGGAAGTTTGAGTATGCCGAGGATGGAACGATCTTTCTCGATGAAATCTGCAGCATGCCCATCGCGCTTCAATCCAAGCTTTTGCGGGTCCTTGAAGAAAAATCCGTGACTCCCCTTGGCAGCAACAGCTCCATTCCCATCAGGGCGCGGGTCATAACCGCGACCAACAAAGACCTTGAACAGGAGATTCGCCAGGGGACATTTCGCCAGGATCTTTATTTCCGTTTAAACGTCCTCCCCATCAAAACCCCGCCCCTGAGAGAAAGAAAAGAAGATATCCCCCTGCTGGTGGAGCGTTTCTGGCTGGGATACTGCCATGACCGACAGTTGAAGGTGGAACCTTTCTCTGCCGAAGTGATCGAGCAGATGAAACTCCAGGACTGGCCCGGCAATATCAGGGAATTGCAGAATCAGGTGCGTCGAACCTGCATTTTCGGCGCCCAGGAGAACGCGAACAACAAACCCCTGGCATCGGATATTATCAAAAGGAGCCTGGAACAACAAACGCTCCTCAAGACCGTCCTCGAACAGATAGAAAAAGAGTACATCACAGAGGTGCTGATCAAGAACAAAGGGCTTATTCCCCCAACCCATCAGCAGCTTGGGATTTCTCGGAAAAGCCTGTACGACAAGATCAACAAGTACGATATCAACCTGGAAATATTACGAAAGTAAGCTTTAAGAAAGACAAGCAGGGCAGATAGGCGTTTACACATCCCGTTCATCGGGGGTTAAAAGGAAGGGGGGACACCCCGGTTGGGATGTTCAATAATGAGGGAAATATAAAAAGGAGGAGAAATGTGAATGTTGAACAATTTGTGAGAAGTTTTGTTATCCCGCTCAAAGAGGACCCGCGCGTTCAAGAGGATCAGTCCATTGCCAGGGAGATCGAGAAGATCCTGCACACCAAAGGCTGGTAGAAAAAACGATATTTTCGGCCATTTCAACTTCATGGCTGAAGATGTGAACGATAAAGGCCAATGTGGCTTGTACGAGAAGGAGAAAACTTGTGAGTACTGAAAATCAGACTGTACGTGACATCATGCTTCCCCTTTCCGCCTTTCCCTGTATGAAGGAAAGCAGCACGGTGCAGGAGGCGATCCAGCAACTGCGGTCGTTCTGCCCGATCGGCAGTGGCGGACCCTGCGGGTTCAGTGAACTGATGGTGTTGGATGATAAAGGTGGGTTGATCGGTCGGGTCACTCAGCAGGGGATCTTACGGGTGCTCTTTGCAACCCTGCTTGATTCGGCTGATATCAAAGGCTTTGCTGGCAAGACCGCAGAATACAGTGATCTGTCCACCCTGTTAAATGGAGTGATTATCAAGGAAGGGGTCATTCATCTGAACTCGCCTCTGACCAAGGTCATCGAGAAGGGAATCCGGGTCCTAAGCACCGGCACCGATCTCGTTCATGCCATGTCGGTGATGGTCCTCTGCAAGGAGACGGTGCTGCCGGTGGAGGAGAATGGCAAACTGGTGGGTGTGGTCAAGCTCTCAGAGGTCTTCGGGGCCCTGGGCGATAAACTTATTTCGATGAACAGCAAATGAAGGGGATGAAAAATATGTCATCAACATATGTCGAAGCAGCGGAGGTCAAGACCCCGTTTGACTGGAAAAGGGCGTTTTTCCTCGTTCTCGGGGTCGTCCTGTTTTGCATCATCTATTATGCACCACCCTGGCCTGACGCCATTGATCCGATGGGCAAGCACTTTACCCTTTCAGTTGAAGGCAAGGGTGCCCTGGCACTTTTTGCCCTGGCTGCCACCTGGTGGATCTTCGAGGTTCTGCCGATCGGCGTCACCGGTATCGCCATCGGCGTCATCCAGGCCATGTTTCTGATCCGCAAGCCGGAAGTGGCCTTCAAGGATTTCATGGATCCCTCGGTCCTCTTCATCTTCGGTTCGATCGTCATCGGTCTGGTCTTCACCAAGAGCGGGCTGACCAAGCGGATGGCCTACAAGATGCTTTCCATTGTCGGTGAGCGGACCAGTATGATCTACCTTGGTTGTTTTGTTATGACCGTGGCCCTGACCCATCTGATGGCCCATACTGCTGTGGCGGCAACCATGTTCCCCCTCTTGATGGCGATCAACGCCCTGTATTCCGACAGCGATCAGCCGACCAAGTTCGGCAAGGGCCTCTTTATCGGTATGGCCTATGTCGCCGGCGCCGGCAGTATTATCACCCTGCTCGGTTCGGCACGTGCGGCAGTCGCTATCGCATTTTTTAAGGAAATGACCGGCAAGGAAGTCAGTTTCTTCGAATTGACCTTTTATCTGCTTCCCCTTGGATGGATAATGACGGTGCTGATCTGGGGTATGATGATGGTCCTCTGCAAACCCGAAAAAGCAGTCATTCCCGGGTTGAAGGAACGAGCCAAACGGATGTATAGCGAACTTGGCGGCTGGAGCAGAAACGAGATCATGACCCTTGTCATCGTTCTCTCCGTCATAGTCATTATTGCTGCCAAAAACTGGGTTCCTGCCCTGAAGACCATTGATAAGACGGCAATCCTGTTGACTTCAACACTGTTGTTCTTCGTTTTTAATATTCTGAAAGTCGAAGATCTTGAAGATATTCCCTGGAATATCATCCTGCTCTTCGGTGGGGCGATGTCGATTGGTTTCTGTCTCTGGCAGACCCATGCCGCCGAATGGCTGGCGGTCAACTGGCTGGCACTCTTCAAAGAAGCCTCTGGGGTGGTTTTTATTCTCGGTATTGCCTTCTTTGTCCTGGTTATGACCAACTTTATCATGAACGTGGCAGCGATCGCCATCTCTCTGCCGGTGGCCCTGGTTATCGCGCCCTATCTTGGTGTAGCTGGCGAGGTTATCTTCTTTGCCTCATTGGCGACTGCCGGTATGCCGTTCTTCCTGCTGATCGGCGCGGCGCCAAACGCCATAGCCTACGGCTCGAAGCAGTTCACCGCCGGTGAGTTCTTCCGCTACGGTATCCTCGCCAGTGTCGTGCTGATGTTTGCCGTCTGGCTGATGGTAACGGTAATCTGGCCGCTCATGGGCCTGCCGATCCTGCTGGCAAAATAACATCCTGTTCAGCAGAAAGCGGGGGTGCCTGAAAACCTTTCCAGGCACCCCCGCTGCTCTAAAGCTTTTTGAAAAAATACAAATAAATTCGTGCTGCCATCGGCAGCACGGTTCATCTTCAAAGGAGAAAAAATCATGTCATTCATGATTGTAGCTGTCTTCGTTCTCTGTTATTCGATGATAGCGCTTGAACACCCCATTAAAATCCACAAGACCGCCACGGCGCTTATTGCCGCCGGTCTGATGTGGACCCTCTATTCCTTTGCCAGCCCCGATGGTATCCATCATGTGGTCGAACAGCTCACCGAGAAACTGGCCGAAACCGCGGCCATCGTCTTCTTTCTCATCGGCGCCATGACCATCGTCGAGGTCACCGACTCGCACGGCGGATTTGAGATCATCACCTCCCGCATCAAGGCCACCAAGCTGTCGAGCCTGCTCTGGATAATTGGTTTTATCACCTTCTTTCTCTCGTCCATCCTTGACAATATGACCACCACCATCGTCATGGTGGCGCTGATGAAGAACCTGCTCAAACATCATCATCAACGCCTCTTTTTCGCCGGCATCATCGTCATTGCCGCCAATGCCGGGGGCGCCTGGTCTCCCATCGGTGACGTGACCACCACCATGCTCTGGATCGGCGGGCAGGTGACCACCCTCAATATCATGAAGACCACCTTCCTGGCCTCCATCGTCTGTACCGTGGTGCCTCTAATCCTGGCCACCTTTATGCTCAAAGGTACCGTTGAGGCCCCGGACAAGATTGAAGGCGGGGGGACCACCACCACCCAGTTCGAGAAAACCGTCATGTTTTTCATGGGAATGGGCTCGCTGATTTTTGTCCCCATATTCAAGGGTATCACCCATTTGCCGCCCTACCTTGGCATCCTGTTTGCCTTGGGCGTCCTCTGGCTGACGGGTAATCTTCTCCATCGCCGGAAATCAGCCGACGAGAAGGAGCATCTGACCCTCACCAAGGCCCTGCGCAAAATCGACATGGCCTCGGTGGTGTTCTTTATCGGCATTCTGCTCGCCGTGGCCACCCTTTCCGCCAACGGCATGCTCCCGGCCCTGGCCCAGTGGCTTGATGTCAAGCTCGGCAATCAGACCCTGATTGTTATTATCATCGGTATTGTCTCTGCCGTCGTCGATAACATCCCGCTGGTGGCCGCGTCCATGG
>JACDZF010000081.1 GCA_013426795.1 Desulfocapsa sp.
TTAGTCGAGAAAAGGGTTGAAATAGCCAAGACGAAGGGCAGGGAATTTTTGCTGCACCTTCCGCAGCCAGGTGCGCATGCCCAGAGGTTTTTGTGATGGCTGGAAGTGAAGCGTCTGCAGGTACCATTCAGGATCCATATTCAGATTTCGTAATTGAATCAGATCCGGGCGGCAGGTCTCCACCAGTTCCGAGAAGGCTGCAAACTCCTCTGGAGAGTCAGTCACTCCGGGTTGGATAAAATAGTTGAGGGAGACAAAACGGTGGTCACGCTTCATGGCCCCAATGGATTCCTTGACGTCCTCGAGATTGAATCCGACGGGCCGATAGTATCTGCTGTGATAGATCTCCTGGGCGGAGTTGAGGCTGACCCGGAGGCTGTCCAGTCCGGCTTCGGCCAGCAGGGCCACGGCCTGCGGCAGACTGGCGTTGGAATTGAGATTGATGGTGCCGCTGGAGGTTTTTTTGCGGATAAGGCGAATGGCTTGGGCAATGGTCTGGGCCTGCAACAGGGGCTCACCTTCACATCCCTGGCCAAAACTGACAATGGCGTGTTCCGCCCTTTGCAGATGAGGTACGGCGACAGCAGCAATCTCCTGGGCTGTGGGGACAAACTGGATCCGGTCCTGACTTGCTGAGCAGGAACCGGCGGGCTGGAGGGAGATGCAGCCGACACAGCGGGCGTTACAGACGGGAGAGGTGGGGAGCGGAGCCTCCCAGCGGTCAAGGAAATAATTCCGGGCAGCTGGACAGCCGTAGGTCAGGCAGCATTTTCCCAGATGTTGAACCAGTCTGTTGTCGCTGAATTCCTTCAGTTTTTTTTTTGTCTTTCTTCTGATGACGGCCTGGTCAAATTGACAGGAATCCTGACGCTTGTCGGGATCACTGCGAAACGCGGACGCCCAGAATCGACCCTGGTGCCAGCCCACCGCGGTATAAGCGAAAAGGGGCAGGCGTGGGGCATGGGCATCATGGGTCTGGTAGGCACTGTTGAAGATGGCGGTGTGGGCCGGCGACATGAAGGCCGCCACCGCCTGGACGGGCGCTCCCCGATGGAAGGGGCTTTCTTCCAGGAGCAGCGCCTCGCCGGTATCCGGGGTAAACCCTATGGGGAAACGGCCAGGCAGGACAAAGAGTTCACTGCCCTCGGGGAGGGGAATCAGGTCTTCAGGAGTTGGTTGGAAGAATTGTCCACCACTCATTCCGGCCATATTGAGGCCTGAAAAATCAGCGATATTGCCCTTGAGATCAGCAAAAACGAGGGAAGGAATGGCGTCTGGGTGGATCACTGGGGACGCAGGGTCTTAAAGATGGAATCGGTGGCCAGGTAAATGTCCAGATCTTCACCGTAAATATCCTGAATCGCCGAGTGGTTGATCAGATCTTCAATGATAAACTGGGTGAGATAAAGACTGATGATATTGGGGTCGGGAACCAGGGTGCGCAAGGGCGCGACCTTCAACTGGATGTCGAATTCTTCCAGGTTGGACAGTTTCTTCAGTTGTTCTTCAAAGGTGTCATGGAGATTTTGGACAGAGGTTGTTTCCACGATTCCTTTGTCGATTAAACGCTGCACCAGCTTCGCCGCCAGTTCATCGGCATTTTCTCGAGCTTTTTGCAGCATAAATCGCCGTTCCTGCTCTCGTTTGCGATCAATACCGCGGATGGTTTTGTCGGTGGCGTTATTGGAGCTGATATGGGCTTTTGCCATGTATGTATTCTCCGGGGTATCTTTCCATGAGCGAAGAAGAATCAGTATCTTCGTAAATTTATGAGAAGGGTCAAGGCCTAAAATCTACTGTATCCGGGGTATTCTTCCAATAAAAAACTCACCTGGTGAGGGAAAATAAATATCTACGGGGTCATCATTCCCGTCCGTATGGATCATGGGGGCTGTTTTGTCGGAGTCGTCTGATGGCACAGTCCCTGCCTTGTTGCATATGGATCTCATTTGTTGATCTCCCCGCCTGGCAAGGCTCCCAACACCCGGCCTTTCTTTCTCAGGTGTCCTGTACCCGGGATGTTCCCGTCAGTGTCCTTTGGGCGTTGCTGTTATAAAGACTGCGGAAACGGAGCATTTCCTGGGCCTGCTCCTCCGGGAGGTGCAGTTCATATTTTTCCACATACTCAGCCGCCATGCGATGGGTATTAAAGATGGGAATATTCAGGAGGAGGTTCATGACCGCCTTGTCAAGAAAGGCAGAGTTATTCGGGGATTGATAGAATTCCTTCAAGATGGTTGGCAGGAGTTGATAAAATGAGGCCGAGTCCTCGCTGTACAGCAGCGTCTCCGGGTTTTCGCTGAGATTGGCCTCATCAATGGATCCTTCCTGGCCGAATTTCCATCCAGTCAATCCATCGTGATGTCCTTCAACCCACCAACCGTCCATAATGGATATATTGGGGACACCGTTCATGGCTGCTTTCATTCCGCTGGTTCCTGAGGCCTCCAGGGGCCGCTTCGGGTTGTTGAGCCAGGCGTGGACCCCGGCAACCATCATCTTGGCGATTTTCATATCATAATTGGGGATGAAAATTAAATTCGCCAGACCATTGCTTTTCTGGTGCAGTTCTTGCTGATAGTCGAGAATCAGTTTGATAACGGATTTCCCTGGTTCATCGGCCGGATGAGCCTTGCCGGCGAAAATAAAATTAATGGGCCAGTTGTTGGAGACTACGATGTTGCAGAGGGTATCGAGGTTGTCAAAGATCAAATCCGCGCGCTTGTATGTGGAAAATCGTCTGGCAAAGCCGATGGTGAAGATTTGCGGGTTTAATCGGCTATTTCTGTCGATGATGGAAGAATAGAAGTTGGGTGGATCAATCCAGGTTTCAAATTTTTGGTCGCGGTGCTGCAACAGCATGGAGTTGATGAAATGAAAGAGGATGTCCGTATCCTTTTTCCAGGCAATATTCAGATAATTGCGGAATTTCAGGTCCTTGGCCAGGGAAGGCAGGTTGGTAAAGACACCTGGGTCATGCTGCCAGTTGTGCAACGCGGGAAAATGATTGAAGACCTCGGCCCGCGCCTCACTGATCCAGGTGAGATGATGAACACCGTTGGTAATGGCTGAAATCTTGTCGGCAAACTGGGGGAACTGTTTGTGGGTAACATCGCGATGCAACCTGCTGACACTGTTGGCGGCCTTGTTGACCGTCATGGCAAGGGTGGTAAAGTTGTATGTGTGGGGACTTTCCTCATCGCGCGCGAGAAGATTCAGAAGTCTCTGGCAGGATTTATGGCTGATTCCAGCATAGAGGGCTTTGTCGAAACGGTCATGCCCGGCCTTTACCGGTGTATGAATGGTATAGATGGTTTTGTGGGAAACGATGTCAGCCGCAGTCATGATCTCCTGGTCAGTGGCCGCACAGATTTCAGGATGACCGAGGAGTTTTTCCAGTTCTTTGACAATTAGTTGAAGAATCGCGATAACCCCATGCTGTTCATTCAGGTGGTAGGTATTGGAAGTAAAACCCAACTTCCGCAGTGCCTGGATGATGCCGGAGCCGAGCATCCGTCGCTGCAGGGCCTTGACCATGGATGATTCCGCATTGTAGAGTTGCCTGGCCGCATTTCTGAATGGTTCCGGCGTCTCCGGCAGAGAAAAATCAAGGAGAATTTCCGGAATGAAAAAGTCAAGGGAATGGTTGATCTCCATTTTCATCCAGACGTTGGCCCTTATGACTATCGGCTGACTGCTTCCGTTATAAAAGGGGGCCTCAATCTGCAATGGTTGACCGGGTTTATCGGGATCATGCAACTGATAAAGTCCATGGGTGGATTCAGGCTCCCAGGTCACTGCCTGGGAAATCTGACCAATTTTTGAGTCCACGATCTGGGAAAAGTAGCCCTGTCGATAGAGGAGGCTGACCGCCACCACCGGGATCTTGCAATCAGCGAAACTTTTGAGGGTGTCTCCCGCCAGTACGCCGAGGCCGCCACTATAATTGGGGATTTTCTCAGGGCCCTGAAAGAGTTTCGTGATGAAGGCTTTCAGCCTGTGGTCCATGGAGCTGGTATGTTCGAGGTCGATCAGTCGTTGTTTGACCGGATTGTACACATCGGGGTCGGCACCGATTTCCATGGAGATGTAGGCAACGGAGTTCCCTTGCGGATGAGTCAGTTGAGCCCATACGTCATCAAGGACCTTCTGTCGTATGCCAAAATAGGTGCCAAATTGATTGGAGGAGATCAGGGAGTGAATATTGGAAGCAGTAATGGCGTTTCGTGTATCTGGCATGGCTGATTTGTGATTTAACTTTTTGAGATCTTTGACATTAAAAGAGTTATCTGTTTTTCTGCAGAAAATGAGTGCCTATATGTAGATGGGAAGACAAAAATTATCAAGAAAAAACCATTTTTACCAAAAAATCATGGAAAAGACCTGTTTCATTTTTTCTTGCAGAGGTGTATATTCGCCAGTCGAGATAGTTCGATGATGCTCTTTTCTTCAGGGGCAATAATATAAAAATTTTTTATATCGAAGGTAAAATTGGAATGAGCAGAATGCAGAGTGTGTTGTCGGTTGTACTTGGCTTGATGATGTTGACCCTGGCCGGATGTGCCGACAAGGCCAAAACAAATGAGGGAATACAGGGCGGCAAGGACAGTGCTGCCATGGGGGCCAAGGAATCATTGGACTCAGAGCCGATTGGTATTTTGGAAGGTAGGACTTCCGGGCCCATGCTGCCGCTTTTTTTTGATTTTGATTCCTCGGCCATTCGTCAGGATCAAATTACCCGCATGGATGGTAACGCCGCTTTTCTCAAGTCAAAGCCTGTTTGGATCAGAATTGAGGGGAATTGTGATCCCCGTGGTACCCAGGAATACAATATGGCCCTTGGTGAGCGTCGGGCCCTCAGCGCCCAGAAATATCTTGCAGGCAAGGGGGTTCCCAAAGAAAGAATGACGACCATCAGTTTTGGCGCTGAGCAGCTTTTAGTGTACGGGCATGACGAATTGTCCTGGGCCCAGAACAGGCGGGCTGATTTTGTCATAGTCAAGTAAAAAAAGTCCTGTGGGTATTTGCACAGATTTGTAAAGGGAACAAGGAATGATATCTTGTTGAGGTCTTAAAATAGAAGAGACAGAGAAGAGGGGAATAAAATGATTGTGAGGCCGATGGTTTTTGTTGGGTTGTTTTTTGCGGTACTGAGTTTGAGTGGGTTGAATTGCTCCGTTGCCGGTGCGGCAGAGCTCAAGATCGGGGTGATGAATATCCAGAAGGTTCTGCTTGAATCAGTTTCCGGGAAGGCAGCCAAGAGTATGTTTGAGGCGAAGGCAAAAGAGTTAAAGAGCAAATTCCAAAACGAGGAAAATGCCTTGACCGCCATGCAGCAGGATATTGAGAAAAAGAGTTCGGCCTGGAGTGCCGAGAAAAAAGAGGCCCAGGTTCGTGAGTATCAAAAGAAAGGTCGTGAATTTCAGGCGAAGACCGAGGATGCCCGTTTTGAGCTCAAACAACTGCAGGATAAAGAGCTTGAGCCCATTTTGAAGACCTTGCAGGCCATTGTTGAGGACTACGGCAAGAAAAATGGGTATACGGTGATTCTTGATTCCAAGGTTGGTGTGCTCTATTCAAATCCTGCTGTTGATGTCAGCATGGAGTTGACCAAGGCGCTGGATCAGGCAATGAAGAAATAATTTCATTCGTGGGTGTAAGCCTGGCACAGTTGTATGTGTGCGAGAAAACGATGCAAGGGAAGATGACGCCTTTCGCATCGTTTTTTATTTTTTCTTTATCTGCCTCTCGTTGATCCGGTTTTCCACCAAGTCAGAGGGAGTCGTCCGCAGATCGATATCACAGGCTCCGGATTCTGCGGGCAATCGAGCGCACTCTCCCCTTACCGTTTCCCTGCTGCTGGCCGGCATGTCTGGGATCAAGGTGAACACGTTTTCGCATGGCCTATTGTGCAACCACTGGAATTTATAAAATTGACTCCACGAACGAATTGTGGAGAATGCGGCTATGCCGCCTGTCTGGCATTTGCGGCAGCGGTGACCAGGGGTGGTGAGAATCCGCGCCGGTGTCCCTATGTGGACGCAGGCGGTCTTGGTGAAGAGTTCACGGAAGATGGGATGGAGGCCATGGGGCTGTCCGCTGTTGCCGGGCTGCTTGATGAAAAGGATAAGTCCCTTGTGGCTCATTTGAAAGACAAGGTGCGGGAGGTTGATTTTTCCTCTGTTGCCTCGAAGTCAGGGTGTGTATGGTCAGGCCCGGTGACAGACCTGTTACGATTCCGTTATCTTGGCCAGGATGTCACCCTCTCCCGTGCCGGTGTTTTTTTTGACGGCAAGAAGGTCGAGGAACCCCGCGATCAGATTCTTTTGTATAATTATGTCTTCTATGGCGGCGGAGCCCGCACCGGTGAGTGGGTGGGGATGGAATCTCTGCCCAATTCCATCTCCAAGGTGCGGACTTTGCGGGTTTATTGTGAAGAGCGGATTGCAGCCCATTTCTGCGGGAAGAAGGGCTTGCTTATGGAGTCCGTCGGCAGGATTGACGGGGTAGTGGAAGATATTGAGGAGCAGTCCTGTACCATTTCCTTGCAGGTGGCGGTGTTGCCGTGCCTGCCGATGATGCTGCTTTTCTGGGATGAAGAGGGTGATGAGGGCTTCCCTCCCAGGGTGAAGGTGCTCTTTGATCGGAACGTGCTTGCTGTTTTAGATTTGGAATCCCTGGTCTTTGCCTCCGAGCGAATGGCCGAGCGATTAGTGGAGTTGAGCCAATGAACAGTCCGTTGATACACTATGTGCGGCGATTTGCTGAGGCCAGAATCCTGGTGATTGGCGATATTATTGTGGATCATTTTATCTGGGGGACGGTCAGCCGGATCTCCCCGGAGGCCCCGGTGCCGGTGGTCAACGTCACCCGCGAGGAGATGCTGCTGGGTGGCGGTGCCAATGTCCTGCACAATATCTATTCCCTGGGTGGCCATGGGGCTTTGTGCGGTGTGATCGGCAATGATGAAATGGGCGGCCGTCTGCAACAGCTGATGGCTGATCTGGGAGCTCCCATCTCCGGCCTGGTTCAGGGGAAGAGGCCAACCACGGTGAAGACCCGTGTCGTTGCCCAGGGGCAGCAGGTGGTTCGTTTTGATCGGGAACAGACCGGGGTTCCGGCCGAGCAGACTATTTCCGCCATGCTTGCCTTTATTGATGAGCATCTTGTGGATTTTGACGTGGTGATTATCTCCGATTATTATAAGGGGGTTATCTCCCAGCCCCTGATGCGTCATCTCCTGGAGCGGGTGAAACTGCTGGAACAGGAGAGGGGCCGCAGGATTCCGGTGGTGGTGGATCCCAAGCCCGATCAGCCGTCCAGGTTTATCGGGGCCACCATTCTGACTCCCAATCATCTTGAGGCGGAGAAGATGTCCGGCATGCAGATCAATGATGAGCCTGAGTTGATTGAGGCCGCGGGAATTCTCCAGCAGAAGTTTTCCTGTGAGGCGGTGCTGATTACCAGGGGTGAAGCTGGCATGTCTCTGCTGGAACGGGGAAAGGAGATTGTCACCATCCCCACCATGGCCAGGGAGGTCTTTGATGTGACCGGCGCCGGCGATACCGTCATTGCCACGCTGGCCCTGGGGCTGGCTGCGGGAGCCTCTTTTGTGGAGGCGGCCACCCTTGCCAATGTGGCGGCGGGCATCGTGGTGGGCAAGATTGGAACGGCCACGGTCAACGGTGCCGAGATCATGGCAGAGCTGCATGGCGAGGTGGAGTGACGGCGCCCACGGCTGAAGACGGAAGGTGGAGCTGCTGTCCAGCAGAACGACAGAACGATGGAGACAGCCAGCTGGTATTCTGCCTCCATCGTGATGGCCCCTTGAGACATCTTTTGAAGAAGGAAATGGAAAAGAATGACCTGTAAAAGCATGACCGGTTTTGGCCGGGGAGAGGTCAGCTCCGGCGGTCGCCTGTGGGTGGCGGAAGTGCGTTGTGTCAATAATCGGTATCTTGATTTGAAGATTAAGCTGCCTCAAGGGTACGGGCTGGTTGAAGAGCGGCTGCGGAAAATGGTGGGCGGCTATCATCAGCGTGGTCGGGTTGATTTGGGCCTCAGCGTCAATGGAAGCAGTTCTGATCTGGTGCGGATGCGGGTCAATATGGAGCTGGTCAGGGCCTATAAGTCGGCCATGGAGGAAATTGCAAGGGAGTTGGGTGAAACGGCCGGTGTCGATGCCGCGTTTGTGGCCTCTCGTCCGGAAGTCCTGATTCAGGAGCAGCAGGGTGAGGATGTTGAGGCGGTCTGGCCTTTTCTGGAGGAGGCCGTGGAACAGGCCCTGGTTGCTTGCGAGATCATGCGTCAGCAGGAGGGGGAGGCCATGGTCAGGGATCTCCTGGCCCGATTGCAGGTCTTTGTTCGTCATCTCGACACCATCGAGACGGCCATCCCCGAACTTCTGATCCATCGCGAGCAGATCCTCGGTGAGCGTCTCCAAAAATTGCTGGGAAATGTGCAGCTTGATGGGCAGCGATTGAGTCAGGAGGTGGCCATCCTTGCCGATAAAACCGATGTTAGCGAAGAGATTGTCAGGCTGAAGAGTCACATGGGCCAATTGCAATCCTTCCTCGGCGAGCAGGAGGCGGTGGGGAGAAAGCTGGATTTTCTGCTCCAGGAATTTCTGCGTGAAGTCAATACCCTTGCCTCCAAGATCAGCGATGCCCCCATCGCCGGTCTTACGGTTGAATTGAAGAGCGAACTGGAGAAGATGCGCGAACAGGTGCAGAATATTGAGTAGATTGAAGATGGTGAGGCAGTTTTTTCCTCTGCTTCCAAGGATTGGCGAATGAAGCTTTTAAATGTGGGGTTTGGGAATACGGTCGTCGTTGAGCGCATTATTGCGGTGCTGAACGCCGGGTCTTCGCCGTCGCGGAAGTTGAAGGAGGTGGCCAAGCAGGAGGGCAAGCTCCTTGATGCCACCGAAGGGAGAAGAACCCGTTCCATGCTGGTGATGGACTCCAGCCACCTGATTCTTTCTTCCGTTCAGCCCGATACCATCGGCCAGCGCCTGGCAGTGCTGGAGGCGGAGTATCACCTTGAGCAATATCAGCAGTCCCATAAGCCGGCAAAACAGGACGGACCATGATTACCGGGAAATTGTTCATTCTCTCAGCCCCGTCCGGGACCGGGAAGACGACGTTGCTGAAGAAGGTGATGGCGGATGTGCCCGGTCTTGCCTTCTCGGTCTCCCACACCACTCGATCACCGCGTTCCGGGGAAAGGGAGGGTGTGGATTATTATTTCGTCAGTCGAGGGCAGTTTGAGACCATGCGGGAGCAGGGTGCCTTCCTCGAATGGGCCGAGGTTCACGGGAATTTCTATGGAACCAGCGGGCCGGCAGTGTTTGCCCAGGTGTCGAGCGGCGTCGATGTGGTGCTGGACATCGATGTTCAGGGGGCAGCTATTCTTCGTGCCTCGGCCAGGATTCCCGCCGCCATTTCTGCTGCCTCCCTCTTTATCGCCCCGCCATCATTGCAGGAGCTGGAGCGACGTCTTCGGGGTCGGGGCACTGACAGTGAAGAGAACATTCGTCTCAGAATGCGCAATGCCGAAAGGGAGATGCGGGAGGCGCCGGCCTATGACTATATCGTCGTCAATGATACTCTGGAACAGGCCATTGATACCGTGCGTGCCATTGTCATTGCCGAGCGCAGTCGGGGACATCGTCTTCCCACCGGGGAAGCCATCAGGATCGTGGGAGAGCCATGAAGGAAAGAAAGGACGAAAAAGCGCGGCAGAGTCGGACTATCAGCATGGAGGATGGGCTGCTTTGGGGAACGCATCCCGTCCATGAGGCCCTGGAGCAGGAGCCGGAGAGGATCAGCGAGGTTATTCTGCACTCCGATCGGAAAGGTGCCAAAAGGGAAGAGATTATTGCCCTGGCCAAAGGGGCAGGGATAAGGCTCTCTTTTGTCACCTCCATTCATCTGGTCGGCCCTGACGCGGCCCAGGCCCGCCATCAGGGGGTGGTGGCGAAGACTACTCAGGCGGCGCTGCTCCCCTTTGAGACCCTGCTCGCCAATTTCTCGGCAGGGGTTTTACGAGGCGAACGGCCTCGGCTGATTGTCCTCGACTCCATGCAGGACCCCCATAATCTTGGGGCGATTATCCGCTCCGCCCATGCCTCTGGAATGAGCGGAGTCCTGATAACCAGAGAGCGTTCCGCCCCTTTAAGCGGGACAGCGGCCAAGGCCTCTGCCGGGGCCATCTCCCACATTGATATCTGCCAGGTGGTCAATCTGGCCACCGCTCTGGAAAAGTTAAAGAAGGTCGGGGCCTGGATCTTCGGGGCGGTGAAGGAGGATGCGGCCCAGTCCATTTATACAACAGACTTCAACCTTCCCGCCTGTGTGGTTGTCGGCAGTGAAGGGCAGGGCATCAGGCCGCTGGTGCGTCAGCACTGTGACGTGCTGATCTCCATTCCCATGGTGGGAACCCTCGATTCTTTGAACAGCTCGGTGGCTGCCGGGGTGATTATGTTCGAGATGCTCAGGCAGAGCGGGATATAGCGGTCTGTGGACTTTTTCGGTTGTTCAAGGGAAGCGGGGAGCTTGTTCCGAGGGTTTTTTTGAAGAGCATCATTGTCTTGGAGCGGGAAATGCTTGAGGGGCTCTGAATGGCCAAAGTCTATGCAGTTTAAATTTCGTCATCGGGGTCAAAGAGCTCCAATTCATTTTCTTCATCATCCTCTTCTCCCTTTTCCTCCCCTTCTTTTTCTTCAGATATCTCTTCCTCTCCCACCTCTTCTTCGTCGGCGAAGTCATGGTGTGACCGAACGGCTTTGGGGATCATGGATTCAGGAAGAATTATTTTTGTTATTTTGCGGAGTTCTTCTTGGAGATCAGGGTCGGCTTGGCATACGTCACACTGGCTGGCATGATTTTCGATAAAACTGATCATGCGGGCAGGGGCCATGGTCTCGTTCTGAACATGAATATACCATGTTTTTATCTGGTTAAAGAGTCTTTGACATTGCATGGGGTGTGTGATTTTGTCTCTTGAATCGTTAATCTGGGTTGATGGGTTAGAGTAATTACTGATTGTTCCTTTTAACCATGAAGAAGAATAGAATAAAAGGTCTTGGCAACAAATAATTTTGTCCGGTTTTGCCGTCACGACTCAGCAGGGCAGATCAGTGTTAGGCCACAGGATATTTTTTCCTGCCTCCAGCAGAAATTTAATAAAATGTTGTTTTCGTAGCTGATATCTATTAGACTGACTATGTTTTATGCTGGTGTGACGAGCTTTAAGGAAGTGGGCAGGGTACTGGTGGCCCTCCCGGACTTCAAATCCGGTGTGTCGGGTTAATAGCCTGGCAGGTGGGTTCGATTCCCATGCACTTCCGCCATTTCTTCTGTGGATAAGGATCTCCGGAGTACAATGGGCGTTAGGCCCCTTCGTGGGTTTTGATCAGCGGGTACCCCATTTCCTCCCTTTGCGTAATATACTGTTCTGCCACCTTTCTTGCAATATTCCTGATTCTTCCTATGTAGCGTGTTCGCTCAGAAACGCTTATTGCCTTGCGGGCATCGAGAAGATTAAAGGTGTGCGAGCATTTCAGGCAGTAGTCGTACGCTGGAAGAATAAGTCGTTTCTCCACAAGTTTCAGCGCTTCCTCTTCGTAGATGTCAAAAAATGAGATCAGTCTTTCCACAT
The DNA here is from genome assembly GCA_013426795.1 of Desulfocapsa sp. GTDB lineage: Bacteria > Desulfobacterota > Desulfobulbia > Desulfobulbales > Desulfocapsaceae > UBA2270. The sequence continues at coordinate 11,662 of JACDZF010000081.1, forward strand.
TGGCTTCTTCAAAATTAAAGGTGGAAAATTCAACCTCTGCCTGATGAAAGATCTCTCCGTAGGTTACAGTGTCATTCCAGGCGATGTCGTAGACGCTGTCAACACCTTGCAGATACATGGCAAGCCGCTCCAGGCCATAAGTGATTTCGACGGTGATGGGGTGGAGATCGATGGAGCCGGCCTGCTGAAAATAGGTAAACTGGGTTACCTCCATGCCATCCAGCCAGACTTCCCAGCCCAATCCCCAGGCGCCTAAAGTGGGAGATTCCCAGTCATCCTCCACGAATCTGATATCGTGTTCCAGGAGATTGAGTCCAAAACGTTTCAGGCTTTGCAGGTACAGTTCCTGGACATCAATGGGAGAAGGTTTCAAGACAACTTGATACTGATAATAATGTTGCAGGCGGTTGGGGTTGTTGCCATACCGTCCGTCGGTGGGGCGTCTTGATGGCTGGGGATATGCAGCTTTCCATGGTTCCGGCCCCAGTGATCGGAGGAGGGTGGCGGGGTGAAAGGTGCCGGCACCGACTTCCATGTCATAGGGTTGTTGAATGACGCATCCCTGATCTGCCCAGTAGTGATTCAGCTCGAGGATGATATCCTGAAAATTCATGGGGG
>JACDZF010000082.1 GCA_013426795.1 Desulfocapsa sp.
CCTCGCCCGGGTCGGGATTCCGGCGGTCATGGCCAGTCAGCAGTCGGTGTTCGGCACCGATGAATGCCGCCTGCTGCGGATGCTGATGCAGGCCCTCAACGCCCCCGGCGATACCGCCCTGCTCAAGGCCGCCCTCACCAGCCCCTGGTTTGCCCTGAACGGGCCGGAACTCCATGCCCTGTGGCAGAATCCGGCCCAGGTGGATCACTGGCTGGGCCGCTTCCACGACTATCATCAACTGTGGCAGGAGCGGGGCATTCTGACCATGCTCAGCAGACTGCTGGAGAGGGAACAGATCCTCCTCCATCTGGCCCGACAGCCCCTGGCGGAACGGCGCATCTCCAACATCCATCACCTCCTGGAACTGCTCCAGAGTGCCGAGACGGAAGGCGCCATGGGCCCGGGCAAGACCCTGCAATGGCTGCAGGCCATGGAGAAAAACGCCAGGGCCGGCAGCCGCGGCCAGGATGAGACCGAGCTGCACCTGGAAAGCGACCGGGAGGCCCTCACCATCCTCACCATGCACAGCGCCAAGGGGCTGGAATTCCCGGTGGTCTTCTGCCCCTTTCTCTGGCAGCGGGGCGGGTTTGTCCAATCCGCCAAAGACTGCCTGGTCTGCCACGACAGCGATCAGGCCCTGATCATGGATCTGGGATCAGCCGACTTTGAGGCGCACCGGGAACAGGCCCTGCGCGAAGAACTGGCGGAGGAGCTGCGCCTCGCCTATGTGGCCCTGACCCGCGCCCGCTGCCGCTGTTACGCCTTCTGGGCCAGCGTGAAGGGCTACGGGGTCAGCCGCGACTCCCACGATTCCGCCCTGGCCTGGCTGCTCTCCCTCGATCAGGACACGCCCTTTGACGCGCGCCGGGCCTCCCTGGAGGGTGACGACGGACTGGTGCGCTGCCTGCTTGTGGCCGAAGACCAGCCGCCACCGGGGCCCATCAGTCTGGGCGGGACGGTGCCGCAAGGGCTCCACGCCCTCAGCTTCACCGGCCATAACCTGCACACCGACTGGCTGCTGCACAGTTATACTTCGCTTGCCAGCGGCTGGACAGAGACCGCCGCCATGGCCGATGAATCGGGCAAGACGGACTGGTGGGCGGGGGCCGATGCCGGCGCCGATGCCCATGGAGATGCCGCTACCTCTGAGCCCGCCCTCGCGCCTGCCCTCGACACCTCGCCCCTGCCCGATCTTCCCAGGGGCGCCGCCCTCGGCAATGTGCTCCATGCCCTGCTGGAAGAGCTTCCCTTTTCCACCCTGGCCGGGGAGACCAGCGCTTATGAAGCCGAGGTCCGGCGCCAGTGCGCCTGGTTCGGAGTGACGGCGAGCCCAGGCGAGCTTGCCGCCCTGCTCCGCAAGGTGGTGCGGACTCCCCTCTCGGCCAGCACCGATGCCCCATTCTGCCTGGCCGATCTGGATCAGGGCCAGACCATCCGCGAGATGCCCTTTTATCTGCGACTGGCGCCCGCCTCCACCGATCAGCTCAACACCATTCTCGCCCCATCGCCCACCGTCAGGCCGGTCAGCCCCCGCAACCTTCAGGGCTACCTGACCGGTTTTATTGATCTTGTCTGCTGCCATGGAGGGAAATATTACGTCATGGACTACAAGAGCAACCGGCTCGGCAGCCACCTCGGCGATTACCGGCCCGAACGTCTGCAAGAGGCCATGCGGGAGCACAACTACGGCCTCCAGTACTGGATCTATACCCTGATGCTCCATCGCTACCTGCAAACCGCCATGGACGGCTACACCTATGCCGACCACTTCGGCGGCGTCAAGTACCTCTTTCTGCGGGGCATGGATCCCGCCCGGCCCGGCAGCGGGGTCTCTGCCCACCGGCCCGATCTCGCCACCCTGGAGCGGCTGGAGGAGTGCCTCTGTTCCACTTCATCCATCCCTGGCGCGTGCGACACTGGGGCGTCCCTGCCCCTTGGTCGCACTTCATCCATCCCTGGCGCGCGCGACACTGGGGCGTCCCTGCCCCTTGCTAACTCCCGTGGAGGATCAGACCATGGATGAACCGATCTTTTCCCCCCTGGATCAGCAGTTTGCCCGCTTTCTGAGCAGGCGTTCCGGTCTGCCGGAGACGGACAGAGGGGCCTTCGAGCTTCTGGTCAAACGGCTCAGCGCCTCCCTGGGAGACGGTCACAGCTGCCTGCCGCTGTCCCCCGACCAGGAACTTCTCCTCCGCCAAAGCCCCCTGGTCTCCACCGGCCTTGCCACCCCCCTTGTCCTCTGGCACGGCAGGCTCTATCTGCAACGCTACTTTCATTACGAATCGCGGCTGGCAGCCCAGCTCAAGGCCCTGGCCGGCAGGGCAACGCCAGAGATGGCGGACCAATCCCGCACCGCCCTGGATGCCTGTTTCGGCCCCCTGGCTTCCCCCGCTCCGGGGGAGGAGGCGGCTGACCAGCAGCAGCGGCGGGCCGCGGAAATGGCCCTGGCCCGGCCCCTGACCCTGATCTCCGGCGGCCCCGGTACCGGCAAGACCTCCACCGTCGCCCGCATCCTCGCGCTCCTCCTCAGTGGCAGCACCACCGATATCCGGATTGCCCTGGCCGCGCCCACCGGCAAGGCCGCCATGCGCCTGCGGGAGTCCCTGACTGCGGGCCTTGCCGCCCTCCCCTTCCCGGAAGCGATCACGGCCAGGATCCCCGTCACCGCCTCCACCCTGCACCGGCTGCTGGGTGTTCGCCGCCACTCGCCCCATTTCCGTCACCATCAGGCCAATCCCCTGCCCTGGGACCTGGTGGTGGTGGATGAGGCCTCCATGGTCGATGTGGCCCTGATGAGCAAGCTGGTGGACGCCCTCAAGCCCGGCGCCCGTCTGATCCTGCTCGGTGACAAGGATCAGCTGACTTCCGTGGAATCGGGGGCGGTGCTGGCCGACTGCATCCAGGCCCTTCCCGGCAACACCGTCACCCTGAACCGGAGCTACCGCTTCAATCAGGGCATCAGCGCCTTTGCCCATGCCATCAATGCCAATGACAGCGCCGGGGCCTGGGGGATGCTGGTCAGTCCGGGGGCAGAAGTGAAGGGATGGCGGGAAGACGAGGCAGTGCCGGGGACAGGAGCAATGGCCATGGGCGGAGACCGGGGAAGCCTGGCCCTGCTCCGGGAACCGATGACGGAGTTTCTCGTCCGCCGCTACGCGCTCTATATGGACGCGGTGCTGGCCCTGGACGGAGAGGCCAGAGGGGCGGATGAGATCCGCGCGCTCTTTGACTCCCTCCACCGCTTCCGGGTGCTGTGCGCCACCCGCAAAGGTCTGGGTGGCATGGAGACCATCAACCGGCAGGTGGAACAGAGGCTTGCCGCCGGCGGTCGCGCTTTGTCCATCCCTGGAGCGCGCGACACTGGGTCGTCCATGACCGGCGGTCTCACCGGCCATTGGTATTGCGGGCGGCCGGTGATGATCCTGAGCAATGACTATGATCTGAACCTGTTTAACGGCGATATCGGCATCTGCCTGCCCGATCCGGCCGCGCCGGGTACCCTGGCGGTGTGGTTTGAAAGGGAGGACGGAAATCCCGTATCCTTCCTGCCCTACCGTCTGCCAGCCTGCGAAACCGTCTTTGCCATGACCATCCACAAGAGCCAGGGCTCGGAGTTTGACGAGGTCCTGGTCTCCCTGCCGGCCACCGACAGCCCCCTGCTCACCCGCGAGCTGCTCTACACCGCCGTCACCCGGGCCCGAGAAAGGGTGGTCATTGCGAGTAGCGAGGAGATTTTTGAGGCTGCGGTCAGCCGCAATATTAGCCGTGCCAGCGGTCTCTCCGCCATGCTCGGCCATGGTTGAGAAAACCCGGCGGATGCCCTTGACCCCCCTGCCGCCAGCCATTCGTTTTTCCCTTGGATAACGAATGGTTTCAGGGTAAAAATAACACGAAGTCCTTTTCGGCTCATCGATGCACCCTGCTGACTCATCATCCCCTGTGCCTCGGGGTCAACAATCCCACTTTCCAAGGAGTATCTCCTGGTGAACACCTCCCCCTCCACCATCCTCATTGTCGATGACGCCCCTGAGAATCTGGCGATTTTAAATGAGCTGCTCCAGCCCATCTATCTGGTGCGGGTTGCCACTTCCGGGGAAAAGGCCCTGCAGATAGTGGCCTCCAGCTCCATGCCGGATCTGATCATGCTGGATGTGATCATGCCGGGGATGGATGGCTATGAAGTCTTCACCCGCCTCCGGTCCAACCCCCGCACCTCCAATATTCCGGTCATCTTCGTCACTGCCATGGACAGCGCCGAGGCGGAACTGCGCGGCCTGGAGGCAGGGGCCGTGGATTACATCACCAAACCGGTCAACCCGATCCTTGTCCTGGCCCGTGTCCGCAACCAGCTGGAGTTAAAACACGCGCGGGACTGTCTGCACAACCAGAATGTCTTCCTCGAGGCAGAAGTGGCCAGACGGATGGGAGAAAACCTGCTCATCCAGGAGGTGAGCATCCACGCCCTCGCCCATCTTGCCGAGACCAGGGACCCGGAAACCGGAAACCATCTGCGCCGCACCCAGGGCTACGTCCATGCCCTCGCCTCGTTCCTCCAGGATCTTCCCCGCTTTTCAAACTTCCTCACCCCGGCCAACATTGAAGTCCTGACCAAGTCCGCACCCCTGCACGATATCGGTAAGGTGGGCATTCCCGACCATATCCTGCTCAAGCCCGGCAAACTGACGCCAGAAGAATGGGAGATCATGAAGACCCATGCCGAGATAGGAAGCAAGGCCATCGAGCAGGCGGAACGGGATATCACCAGGCCGGTGGAGTTTCTTACCCTGGCCAAGGAGATTGCCCACTGGCACCATGAGCGCTGGGACGGCAGCGGCTATCCCGACGGGCTGGCAGGAGAGGCCATCCCCATATCGGCACGGCTGATGACCCTGGCCGATGTCTTTGATGCCCTGATCAATCGCCGGGTCTATAAGGATGCCATGCCCCTCTCCGCCGCCCATGATATTATTGTCGCCGAAAGCGGCCGCCAGTTTGATCCCGATGTGGTTCTGGCCTACTGTGCTCTGGTTGGCACATTTCAGGCCATCGCCACCCGCTACAGCGATTCGGAAAACATATAACGAGAGCTCCCCGTCACCGACGGATGAATCTCTCTTTCAGCGCGTCTGCCCAGCGCCGGGCAGGGTTCTGATCTCCTTATTTCCCAAAGGAAACCTCCATGGCCCAGGAACCTGCCGCTTTCCCCGTCCACTGCCCGGTGAACGGACCCGATAAAACCCTCTCCATCCACCGTATCGTCCTTCTTTATCTGGTGTTTGCCAGCGCCTGGACCCTGGTATCCGACGAGATCATCTCCCGGCTGTTCAGCGACCCGAAAGATATTCTCCTGGCCGGCAGCTTTAAGGGTTGGCTGCTGGTCGGCGTCACCACCCTGCTCCTCTACGGCCTGCTCCGGCGTCTGAAGGATCCGGCACGGCCCCAGCTGGAGGCCCCGGGAACACCGAACGCCAGGGAGGAAGCGCGCCTGAGTTCCATCCGCTTTCAATCCACCTTTAACCTGGCAGCGGTGGGGATCGCCCATGTGGCCCCCAACGGCGACCTGCTGCGGGTGAACAAAAAATTCTGTGAAATTACCGGCTATGGCGAGGAGCAACTGCTGGCCACCAATTTTAAGGCATTCACCCATCCCGACGACCTTGCCGCCGATCTGCGCAATATTGACCAGATTCTAACCCGCGAAAGGGACCATTACAGCCTGGAAAAACGCTATATCCGTCAGGACGGCTCCCTGATCTGGGTTCAGCTCAGCGTTGCCCCGGTCTGGAAAGACGACGGATCCCCGGATTTCTTGATCTCCGTGGCCAAGGACATCACCAGCCGCCGTCAGATGGAAAGCGAGCTCCGTCAGGAACGGGACCGCAATCAGCTCTATCTGGACACGGCCCAGACCATCATCGTCAGCCTGGATCCGGAAGGCCGCATCGACATGGTCAATCGCGCCGGCTGCGAGCTGCTGGGCTACAACGAGCGGGAACTGCCGGGACGCCACTGGTTCGAGACCTGTCTGCCCCAGCCCCAGGGAATGACACGGGACTACCCGCTGTTCCTGGAGATCATGGCCAGCCATCGGACCCTGCAAAAATATGTTGAAAATGAGGTGCTGCGCCGGGACGGCAGCCGGCGTCTGATCGCCTGGCGGGTCAGCACCCTATCCGACGAGTCAGGCCGGATAACCGGGACCATCGCCTCCGGCGAAGATATCACCGAACGCCACCAATCCCTGGAAAAAATTCATACCCTGTCGCAACTGGTGGAACAGAGCCCGGACAGCATCATCATCACCGATCTGAATGGGAACATTGAATATGTGAATGAGGCCTTTACCAGCAATACCGGATACACCCAGGACGAGGCCATGCATCAGAATCCCCGCATCCTCAAGTCCGGCAAGACCCCGCTGAAAAGCTATGAGGAAATCTGGGAGGCGCTGCCCCGCGGACTGTCATGGAAGGGAGAATTCATCAACAGGCGCAAGGACGGCAGTGAATTCATCGAGTTTGCCATTGTTGCCCCCATCCGTCAGGCAGACGGACGTATCACCCATTACATGGCAATTAAGGAAGATATCACCGCCAAAAAAGAACTGGCCCGGGAGCTGGAAATGCATCGCCATCATCTCGAAGAACAGGTGGCAAGGCGCACCGCCGAGCTGGCCGAGGCACGCACCCAGGCGGAAAGCGCCAACAAGGCCAAAAGCGCCTTTCTCGCCAATATGAGTCACGAGATCCGCACTCCCATGAACGCCATAATCGGCCTCACCCACCTCCTGCTGCGCCGCCGGATCGATCACGATCAGCGGGACAAGCTGACCAAAATCAACGGCGCCGCCGATCACCTCCTGACCGTCCTCAATGACATCCTTGACCTCTCCATGATTGAGGCCGGGCGGCTGCAACTGGAACAGACCGATTTCTCCCTCGACTCGGTCTTTGACTACGTCCAGTCCCTGGTCACGGAGCAGGCCGTGGCCAAGTCCATTTCCCTCCATGTGGATACCGGCAATGCCCCCGTCTGGCTGAAAGGCGATGCCACCCGGCTCAGTCAGGCCCTGTTCAACTATGCGGGCAATGCGGTGAAGTTCACCGAACAGGGCGCCATCACCCTCCGCGCCCATCTCCTGGAAACAACCAGCGCCGGGGCTCTGCTCCGTTTTGAGGTCGAAGACAGCGGCAGCGGCATCCCCCCTGAACAGCAGGCCCATCTCTTTGAGGCCTTTGAGCTGGCCGATATTTCCACCACCCGCAAGCACGGCGGTACCGGCCTTGGCCTCGCCATCACCCATCGACTGGCCCAACTGATGCACGGCGACACCGGTTTTACCAGCCGCCCGGGAGAGGGCAGCATCTTCTGGTTCACCGCCCGGGTCGGCATGGGAGAGGAGAGCGGAGCCGCCACCGCCTCCATGGGCCGGGCAAAGAGCAGGGCCAGACTGGAGATCCACCAGTGTCAGGCCCGCCTCCTGCTTGCCGAAGACAACGCCATCAATCGGGAGGTCGCCCTGGAGCTCCTGCACGGCGCCGGCCTTGAGGTGGACACGGCGGAAAACGGCAGCGAAGCAGTGGAAAAATGCCGCACCACCGCCTACGATCTGATCCTCATGGATATGCGGATGCCGGAAATGGATGGCCTGACGGCGACCCGCGCCATCCGCGAGCTGCCGAACCGCAACGAGGTTCCCATCCTCGCCCTCACCGCCAACGCCTTTGCCGAAGACCGCCAGACCTGCCTGGCCGCCGGGATGGATGACTTTATTGCCAAACCGGTCAATCCCGACATCCTGTTTGCGGCCCTGCTCAAATGGCTGCCGAAAGTGGCCTGCCGCACCCCTTTCTCTGCCGCGCCTGCCCCCCCGTTGACGGGCGACGGGAGTCTGCTCGAGGAGCTGCGGCAAATTCCCGGACTGGACCCGACCCTGTGTCTGGAAAACCTGAACGGCAACCTCAAACAATACATCAACTTCCTCCACCAGTTTGCCCGGTCCCGCCAGGATGATGCCGCCCGCCTCTCGCTCCTGCTGGATCAGAAAAACTTCCACGAGGGCGGCGATGTTGCCCATGGCCTCAAAGGAGTTGCCGCCACCCTCGGCGCAATCCGGCTGCAGGCCATAGCGGCGCAAGTGGAAAAGGCCTTCCGCGAAACCCAGCCCGCCGCCGCCATCAGGGAGCTGATAAACACCCTTGATCGGGAGCAGACGCTCCTGAACGCGGCTCTCCTGGCCCTGCCCGGAGAAGCCTCCGATCATACCGGCACCGCAGCAAATGCGGACCCGCACAAAATTACGCAGCTCCTGGACGAACTCGAGACCCTGCTCGCCACCGACAATGGCCGCGCCGCCCTCGTGGTCAGGGAGTCGGCCCCCGTCCTGCGCAAGGTTCTGGGCGCCCACTTTGACGAGATGGCACAGCAGATCAGGGAATTCAACTTTGAGGCGGCCCTCGCCACCCTGCACCGTGCCAGCCCCAGGCCGGGGGCTGGCACACAAGGAGGTCAGTCATGAAAATCACCTTTCACGGGGCAGCGCGCACGGTTACCGGCTCCCAGCATCTCCTCGAGGTGGGCGGCAGGACCATCATGCTCGACTGCGGTCTGTACCAGGGCAAACGCAAGGAGGCCTTTGAGCGCAACCGCGGCGAACTCTGTCAGGGCAAAAAGATCGACCTGCTTATCCTCTCCCATGCCCATATTGATCACTCCGGACGGATTCCCTGCCTCATCCGCAACGGCTTTCAAGGCGATATCATCTGTACCTCCGCCACCCGTGACCTGTGTGCGGTGATGCTTATGGACAGCGCCTTTATCCAGGAAAAGGATGTGGAATTCGTCAACCGGCGACGCCGGAAAAACGGCCAGAACCCCTTTGAACCCCTTTACACCGAAGGCGATGTGGCGAGGAGCATGGAGCAGTTTGTGGGACTGAGCTATAATCGCAGCCGCCAGCTCTTTCCCGGCGTCCGCCTGACCCTGGTGGACGCAGGCCATATGCTGGGCAGCGCCCATATCGTCCTTGAGATCGACGAGGAGGAAACCGGGCTGTCCCGGCGGCTGGTGTTCAGCGGCGACATCGGCAGGCCCGGCATCCCCATTATCCGTGATCCTGAGCCGATCATCGGCGGCGCCGACATCCTGATCATGGAAAGCACCTACGGCAACCGCCTCCATCCGCCCTACGAGGAAACGGATCGGGAACTGGAGCGCATCGTCACAGAGACCGCCCGCCGCGGCGGCACCCTGCTCATTCCCGCCTTTGCCGTGGGCCGCACCCAGCAGCTGATCTACGCCTTGAACAAATTGCATGACCGCCGGGCCATCCCCGAAATCCCGGTGTATGTGGACAGCCCCCTGGCCACCCGCACCACCGACATCTTCCGCCTCCACCCCGAGACCTATGATGCCGAGATCCGCGATTTCCTCCGCACCGATGACGACCAGAACCCCTTTGTCTTCCCCAATCTCCACTCTATCCAGTCGGTGGAGCAGTCAAAGACGCTGAACAAAAAAAAGGGGCCGATGATCATCATCAGCGCCAGCGGCATGATGGAGGGGGGCCGCATCCTCCATCATCTGTGCAGCCGCATTGAAGATGCCCGCAACACCATCCTGATCACCGGCTGGCAGGCGCCCAATACCCTGGGACGGCGCATCGTGGAGAAGGAACGGGTGGTGCGGATTTACGGGGAAGAGTACGAGATGCGGGCCCAGGTGGAGGTGCAGACCGGATTCAGCGGCCATGCCGACCATGACGGGCTGATGGATTTTGTGCGGGTGATGGAAAAACGACCGGAACACACCTTTATTGTGCACGGTGAGGAAGAGGCCTCCCAGACCCTGGCCCGGGATCTGCAAAACGACCTGGGCCTTGCCAACGTGGTCATCCCTGAACCCCTGCAATCATTTACTGTCTGATGATGACCATCAAACTCCGCCCTCGGGGCAAAATATATCCTGCCGTGCCGCCCTGCCCGGCTGCCCTGGTCCTCCCATGACCCAAAAACCCTCGGCCATCAATATCATCTGGCTGTCCATGGTGGTCATCGCCACCGTGGTCGCCGCCTATACCGGTAAAATGGACGCCCTCACCAGGGCCTCCTTTGACTCGGCCAAGGACGCGGTGACCCTGGCCCTGAGCCTCATCGGCCCCATGGCCCTGTGGCTGGGGGTGATGAAGGTGGCGGAGGCGGGCGGGCTGATGCTGATCATCGCGCGCCGGGTGCGGCCCCTGATGGTCCGCCTCTTTCCCGATGTGCCGCACGATCATCCGGCCATGAGCGCCATGATCATGAATATGGCGGCCAATGCCCTGGGGCTGGGCAATGCCGCCACCCCCATGGGGATCAAGGCAATGCAGGAGCTGGAGAAGCTCGCCCCCGAAAAAGGCACGGCCACCAATGCCATGTGCCTGTTTCTGGCCATCAACACCTCCAGCGTCACCATCCTGCCCCTGGGCGTCATCACCGTGCGGGCGGCGGCGGGCGCGGCCAGCCCGGCCTCGATCTTTATCCCCTCCCTTATTGCCACCTGCTGTTCGACGGCAGTGGCCATCCTTATGGCCAAATTTCTGGCGGCAAGGGAATCGGCACCGACAGCGGCCATGACCACGACCATGACCATGGGGCAGGCCCCAGCGCCGCTGCGCGAGCTTACCGAGGGGCCGGAGATGGTGGAGAATTTCGGGAAAGAAAAAGGCAAGGAAGGGCTCCCGGGCGAGGGTAGCGGGGAGGAACTCAGGCCTCCGGGCCGGGCGGGCCGGATCTTTATCGGGCTGCTGATGCTGGCCTTCTTAGGCGGGGCCGGGTACCAGCTCAGCCTGGCCTCCCGGCCCCTGGCCTTGTCCTCGGCCACCCTCAACACCCTGTCCGCCTGGCTGATTCCGGTGCTGCTCTCAGGGCTGCTGATCTTCGGCTATCTGCGGGGAGTCAAAGTCTATGAGACCCTCACCGACGGCGCCAGGGAAGGATTCAGCACCACCATCCGCATCGTCCCCTTTATGGTCGCCATCTTTGTTGCCATCGGCATGTTCCGGGCCAGCGGCGCCATGGATATCATGATCTCGGTGCTGTCTCCGCTGACGGAGAGCTTCGGGATGCCGGCGGAGGCCCTGGCCATGGCACTTATGCGGCCTCTGTCCGGCAGCGGTGCCTTCGGCCTGATGAGCGAGATTATCAGCAAGGCACCCAACAGCTTCCTCGCCGATCTGGTTTCCGTCATCCAGGGCTCCACCGAAACCACCTTCTACGTGCTGGCCGTCTACTTCGGGGCCGTGGGCATCCATCGCACCCGCCATGCCCTGCCGGCCGCCCTCTGCGCCGACGTGGCGGGGATCAGCGCCTCGGTGCTGATCTGCAGGCTCTGGTTTCAGTGAAAGCCCATCTCATTCCTTTTCTAAATCAAGATGTGCACGAGAAGAAAAGCGAGTCGCGACGAGGCAGTACAATACGAACGGTGAGGAGCGACGGAGCGCATTCGACGAAGTGAACGCTTGATTTAGAAATGGAATCAGCTGCTGCGAGCCTGCTCCAGCTGGAAATAGTCGACAATGAACTGCGCAATCTCCGGCCCCTGATCCAGCCTGAACAGAGCCAGTCCCGGATCATCGGGAAAGTCCAGATCGGTGGCCAGGGCCACGACGCCGCCGACCTGACGGCACAACAGGGGCTGATCCGCCTCCCGCCGCACCTCAATCTTGGGCACCCCTTCCGCTCCCTTGAATCCCTCCCCGATGACAATATCAACGTCGAAACAATAGCGGCAGGCCATCTCCAGCAGGGGCAGGGGCCTCTTTGGCGGGACACAGGTCATGGCCATCTGGTCGGGCGCCACCAGCAGCACCGTATCCGCCCCGGCCTGGCGATGGCGGGCGGTATCGGTGTTCGGGGTATCGAAGGCGATGCCCGTCTCCTTGGTGGCCTTGATCACCGCCACCCGATAGCCGCGCTCCTTAAGCAGGGTGACGACCCGGCCTGCCAGGGTGGTCTTGCCGCTGTTGTGCCAGCCGATAAAGCTGATAACCGGAATCATACCAGAATCTCCCCTTCCATGAAAATACGTGCCCCTTGCTGGGCGATGCCCCGTTGCCGCAGACATCTCCCCCTCGCCTCTCCCCGTCCAGCCACCCCTGGGGTTTCTTCCCGTCTTCCC
>JACDZF010000083.1 GCA_013426795.1 Desulfocapsa sp.
GGCACGGAAAAGATTCTGCCCTTTGACATTATCCCCCGCATCGTGCCGAGGAATGAATGGCAGCTGATCGAAACCGGCCTCAAACAACGCATCTTTGCCCTCAACGAATTTCTCCAGGACATCTACAACGGCAAAAAAATCATCAGGGACAGGGTGATATCCGAAGAGCTGATCCTCTCCAGCCGCACCTACCGCAAGGAATGCGAGGGGTTCACGCCGCCCCGGGGGATCTGGTGCCATGTCACCGGCACCGATCTGGTCCGTGATGGAGATGGTCAATTTTATGTGCTGGAAGACAACCTCCGCTGCCCCTCCGGCGTCTCCTACGTCCTTGAAAACCGGCAGGTGTTAAAACACACCTTTCCCCAGGTGTTCCAGGCATCACAGGTGCGGCCAGTGGACAACTACCCGAGCAAGCTGCTGGAGATGCTTGAGTTCCTCGCCCCCGATCACTGCCCCCATCCCACCATCGGCGTGCTCACCCCCGGCATTTACAACAGCGCCTACTTCGAACACTCCTTCCTCTCCCAGCAGATGGGAGTGGAGCTGGTGGAGGGCCAGGATCTGGTGGTCTCCGACGGCTATGTTCATATGCTCACCACCAAGGGACTGAAACGGGTGGACGTTCTCTATCGCCGCATCGATGACGATTTCATTGACCCGGAGGTCTTTCGTCCCGACTCGATGCTGGGGGTCAAGGGGCTGATCGGGGCCTACAAGGCGGGCCGTATCGCCATGGCCAACGCACCGGGAACCGGTATCGCCGACGACAAGGTGATCTACTCCTATGTCCCCAAAATCATCAAATACTACACCGGCGAAGACCCCATCCTGGCCAATGTTCCCACCTATATCTGCAGCAAGCCCGATGAGATGAGCTATGTTCTCGATAACCTTGATCAGTTGGTGGTGAAGGCTGCCAATGAATCGGGGGGCTACGGGATGCTCATCGGCCCCCAGGCAAGTGCCTCGGAGCGGGCTGCCTTTGCCGACAAGATCAAGCATGAACCCCGCAACTACATGGCGCAACCCACCCTCTCCCTGTCCCGGGTTCCCACCATTGTCGGGGATCGTATTGAAGGACGACATGTGGATCTGCGACCCTATGTGCTCTATGGCAGGGATATCTATGTCCAGCCCGGGGGCTTGACCCGCGTCGCCCTGACCAGGGGATCGCTGGTGGTCAATTCCTCTCAGGGCGGCGGCAGCAAGGACACCTGGGTTCTGTGAGATACCCCCGATGAACGGGACAAGTGCCTTTGCCCATTCTTTTCCTGGAAAAAACCAGAAAAGAATGGGCAAGGCACGCAAATAAGGAGAACGTACCATGCTCAGCCGTGTGGCCAATTCTATCTACTGGATGTGTCGATATATCGAACGGGCGGAAAACGTCGCCCGTTTTATCAGGGTCAATCTCAACCTGCTCCTCGACATGCCTTCGGAACAGGGAAAACACTGGGAACCGCTGGTGCTCATCACCGGTGACCAGGAACGCTTTGATGAGCTCTATCCGAGCTATACCCAGGAATCGGTGATTCGGTTCCTCACCTTTGATCGCGAGTATCCCAACTCCATCCTCAGCTGCCTGGGAGCCGCCCGTGAAAATGGGCGCTCCATTCGTGAGATCATCTCCTCGGAGATGTGGGAACATCTCAACACCTTCTATCTGGAGCTCACCGACCCGAAAAACCAGACCCTGGCCCTGGAAAATCCGCAGGGGTTTTTCAAGTCCATCCAGATGCGCAGCCACCTCTTCACCGGCCTAATGGATTCCACCATGAGCCATGGCGAGGCCTGGAATTTTGCCCGCATCGGCCTGATGATGGAACGGGCCGACAAGACCTCGCGCATCCTCGATGTCAAGTATTTCATGCTTCTGCCCAATGCCGACCAGGTCAATACCCCCATCGACAATATCCAGTGGATGGCGGTGCTGAAATCGGCCAGCGCCTTTGAGATGTACCGTAAGGAGCACCACCTGATTACGCCCCGGATGGTGGCCGCCTTTCTGATTTTTGACGAGCAGTTTCCCCGCTCCATCCGCCATTGCATCACCAAGGCCCAGGTCTGCCTGCACCGTATCTCCGGCTCGCCCAACGGCTCCAATACCAATGCCGCGGAAAAACTGCTGGGCCGCCTCAAGGCCGACATCGAATATACCGATATCGACGAGGTCATCAATCAGGGTATGCATGAATACCTGGATAACCTCCAGACCCGCATCAACCTGGCGGGGGCGGCCATCGGCACCACTTTTTTCAACACCAAACCCCTGGTCGAAACGATCACCTCCGACCAGTAAACTCCCTTTATCCACCCTCAACACTCTCCATGGGCACGACTGCCGGGTCTCTCCGCTGATCGTGTCCATCCTGCTTACAAGGAATTACCCGTGGGAATCCATATTGCCTTAAACCATACCACCTCGTACCAGTACGACCGCCCCATCTCCCTGTTGTCGCAGATCGTCCGTCTGCGCCCGGCGCCCCACTGTCGAACGCCGATTCTGAGCTACTCCATGACCGTCACCCCCAAGGAGCATTTCATCAACTGGCAGCAGGACCCCTTCAGCAACTACCTTGGCCGCCTGGTTTTTCCCGAAAAGACCGACCATTTCAAGGTGGAGGTTGATCTGGTGGCCGAGATGATCATCATCAACCCCTTTGATTTCTTCCTCGAGCCCGATGCCGAGACCTTTCCCTTCACCTATGAGCCATCGTTGCAGGTGGATCTGGCCCCGTATCTGGTGCGCGAACCCGCCGGCAAGAAACTCAAGGCATACCTGCGCCAAATCGATTGCAGCGAGCGGAGAACCATCGATTTCCTGGTGGATCTCAACCTCCAGTTGAGCCAGGGAATCCGCTATCTCATTCGCCTGGAGCCCAACGTCCAGAGCTGCGAACAGACCCTGACCCTGGGCAGCGGCTCCTGCCGCGATTCAGCCTGGCTGCTGGTGCATATCCTGCGCCATCTCGGGCTGGCCGCCCGCTTTGTCTCGGGATACCTGATCCAGCTTAAATCCGACGTCAAGTCCCTGGATGGCCCTTCCGGGGCGGAGGCCGATTTCACCGATCTCCATGCCTGGACCGAGGTCTACCTGCCCGGCGCGGGCTGGGTGGGCATGGACCCGACCTCGGGGCTTTTTGCCGGTGAGGGGCATATCCCCCTGGCCTGCTCCCCCGAACCCCAGAACGCGGCCCCCATCAGCGGCACCCTTGAGGCCTGTGAAGTGGAATTCAGCCATCATATGAGCGTCCAGCGACTGCGGGAGGCACCGCGCTCCACCCGGCCCTATCCGGAAGAGGTGTGGAGCGCCATCGTTGATCTGGGGGATCGGGTGGATGCGGAGCTGCAAGGGGCGGACGTCCGCCTGACCATGGGAGGTGAGCCCACCTTTGTCGCCATTGACAACATGGATCATCCGCAATGGAGCACCGAGGCCCTGGGTACCGAGAAACAGCATCTGGCGGAATCGCTTATCCAGGAGCTGCGGCAGCAGTGGGCCCCCGGCGGCTTCCTGCACCATGGCCAGGGCAAATGGTATCCCGGCGAATCCCTGCCCCGCTGGGCCCTGGGCTGCTACTGGCGCAAAGACGGGGTCCCGGTGTGGAGCGATGACCAGTGGCTGGCCGACCGGAGCAAGGATTACGGTTTCGGCCCAGCCGAGGCCAAGCTCTTTATCGAAACCCTGGCCGATAAGCTGGCGGTGAGCAAAACCTATATCCGCGAGAGTTTCGAAGACATCTTTTACTACCTCTACAAGGAGCAGCGCCTGCCGGTCAACCTCGATCCCCGCGATCCCCGGCTTGAGGATGTGGAGGCCCGGACCCGCATGGCCCAGGCCTTTGAACGCGGGCTGGGCGCGGTGGTGGGCTATGTTCTGCCCTTGCAGCACGGCTCGTGGAAGAGCGGCCCCTGGCCCCTGCGCAGTGAGCACCTTTTTCTCCTCCCCGGCGACTCACCCGCCGGTCTCCGCCTGCCCCTGGAATCCCTGCCCTGGGTGGCAAAGGAGGACCTTCCCGTGGATCACCCCATCGATCCCATGGCCGAGCGGGAACCCCTGGCCATGCCCCATGAAAAACAGCAATCCCTGGCGGGCGAGCCGGAAGAGCGCTTCTCCGAGAGTATTCACCCCCAGCCCGAACCCATGGACGATCCCCAGCCCGTGCCCGGCGAATCCGCGGCCTGGCTGGTACGCACCGCCCTCTGCATCCAGGCCCGGGAGGGACGGCTCTATGTCTTTATGCCGCCCATCACCAAGCTCGAAGGCTATCTCGAACTCATCGCCGCCATCGAGCAGACCGCCGCTCAAACCAGCCTGCCGGTGATGATCGAAGGCTACACCCCGCCCGGCGATCCCCGCCTGGAGTGTCTGAAAATCACCCCCGACCCCGGCGTCATTGAGGTCAATATCCAGCCCATGGAGAGCTGGCGGCAGATGGTGGAGTGCACCACCACCCTCTACGAAACGGCCCGACAGGCCCGTCTAGCCACCGAGAAATTCCTCGTGGATGGCCGCCAGACCGGCACCGGCGGCGGTAACCACATCGTCATCGGCGGCGCCACTCCGGCGGACAGCCCGTTTCTCCGGCGCCCCGACCTGCTGCGCAGCTTCGTCACCTTCTGGAACAATCATCCCTCCCTCTCCTTCCTCTTCGCGGGCCTCTTCATCGGCCCCACCAGCCAGCAGCCGCGCATCGATGAGGCCCGGCACGACAGCCTCTATGAGCTGGAGATCGCCTTTGCCGAACTAGACCGGCAAACCGGCCCGCATCAGCCCTGCCCGCCCTGGCTGGTGGATCGCCTGTTCCGCCATCTGCTCGTGGATGTCACCGGCAACACCCACCGCGCCGAGTTCTGCATCGACAAGCTCTACTCGCCGGACAGCTCCAGCGGCCGGCTCGGCCTGCTCGAGTTCCGTTCCTTTGAAATGCCGCCGCACGCCCGCATGAGCCTGGCCCAGCAGCTGCTCCTGCGGATTTTTGTGGCCTGGTTCTGGAAACAGCCCTACCGCCAGGAGCTGGTGCGCTGGGGCACCCGGCTCCATGACCAGTTCATGCTGCCCCAGGGAGTGCAGGACGACTTCACCGATGTCCTGGCCATTCTCCAGAATGCCGGTTTTCCGGTGAGCATGGATTTTTTCCATCCCCATTTTGAGTTCCGCTTCCCCATCCATGGCAAGGTGGAGTGCCAGGGGATGGAGATCGAATTGCGGCAGGCCCTGGAGCCCTGGCATGTGCTGGGCGAGGAATCGGGCGGCGGCGGCACGGCGCGCTATGTGGATTCTTCGGTGGAACGGGTTCAGCTCAAGGTGACCGGGATGATTGGAGATCGCTACGTCCTGACCTGTAACGGGCGCCGGGTTCCCCTCCAGACCACCCTGGTCAGCGGCGTTGCCGTCGCCGGAATCCGCTTTCGCGCCTGGCAGCCGCCGAGTTGTCTCCATCCCACCATCGGCGTGCACGCTCCCCTGATCATTGACCTGTTTGACACCTGGTCAGGCCGGGCCGTGGCCGGATGCACCTACCATGTCGGCCATCCCGGCGGACGCAGCCATGAAGACCTGCCCATCAACGCCAACGAGGCGGAAGGGCGGCGGCACGCGCGATTTATTCCGCACGGTCACACTCCCGGATACCGGGCGGCAATCCCGGCCCTGGAAAGGAACCCGACCTTACCCTACACCCTTGATTTGCGTCGCTGAAAAGGGTACACAAGCTCCTGTCACTTTTTATAAACGAGCCCCCATTTTCCCCTTCACGAGACATGGTGTATGAGCAGTACAAATAAAAGCGGTCAGCCAAGACCACCCCAGGCCTCACTCTTTGACCGGGCCATCTGTCCCGTCAACGCCTACTGCGAGTCTTTTTCCTCGCCCGGCATACCCCGGCCGCACTGGCAGGGGATTATCGCGGCCATCAATGGGACCCCCACCCAGATTCTCAAACAGCGCCAGGAGAGGGTCAAGCGGATGCGTCACGAAGACGGCGCGACCTATAATCCCTTCGACAATGCCGACGGCAAAGGCACACCCTGGGCCCTGGAGATGATTCCCCTGCCCATCACCGCCGGCGAGTGGGCCGGCCTCGAAACCGGCTTGATCCAGCGGGCCCTGCTGCTGGACACGATTCTGGCGGACACCTATGGCCCCCAGGATCTCCTCAAGGGCGGCGCACTGCCGGCCCCGCTGGTCTTTGCCAATCCCAGATTTCTCCATGCCTGCCACGGCATCCAGCCTCCCGCAAACCGTTACCTGAATTTCTACGCCGCCGACCTCTACCGGGGTCCCAACGGATGCTTCCGGGTCCTCCACGATTACAGCGCCAATCCCGCCGGTCTGGGTTATGCCCTGGAAAACCGGATCGTTATTTCACGGATGTTTCCCGAGCTCTATCACCAGACCCAGATCCGACGGCTGGCCCCATTCTTCCAGACCTTTCACAACAGCCTGGTGCAGCGAAGCGGACTCCAGCGCCAGGACCCCAACATCGTTCTCCTCTCGCCCGGCCCGGAAAGTCCCATCTACTTTGAGCAGGCCCTGCTTTCCCGCTATCTTGGCTATCCGCTGGTGGAAGGCCAGGATCTGACCGTTCGCAACGGCAAGGTGTTCCTGAAGAAGCTGGCCGGGCTGGAGCCGGTGGAGGTCATCTTCCGCCAGATCACCGACAGCAACAGCGACCCCTTTGCCCTGCGCCGCAACACCACCACCGGTGTTGCCGGCCTGATCCAGGTGGCCCGGGAAGGGAATATCGGTATCGTTAATCCCATTGGCAGCGGTTTCCTGGAGACCCCGGTGCTTCCGGTTTTTCTGCCCGGCCTCTGCCGTCAGCTTCTCGGCCAGGAACTGATTCTTGAGAGTCATCCCGCCTGGTGGTGCGGCACGGCGGAAGGGCAAAACCAGGTGCTGGCCAACCTGCACCGCCTCACCGTCCATCACGCCTTCGATCCTTCCACCTCCATCGGTCTTCCCAACAATTTCGCGAATGCCATCCAGGCCTCGCCCTTTTCCATAATGGCAAAGGAAACTCTCCAGCCCTCCGCCGTTCCCGCCTGGGAGGAAGGCGGCGTGAGTGCCCGCCATACCCTTATGCGGGTTTTTGTCTGCGCCACCGACCAGGGCTTTACGGTCATGCCCGGCGGCCTGGCGATAACCGCCCAGGATATCAACACCCTGCTGGGCGACATCCCGGAACAGTTGCAGAGCAAGGATATCTGGGTGCTGTCCGACGAGCCGGTGGAGCATTTCAGCATGATGAACGGGCTGCAGACCGTGGCCGAGTTCCGGCGCGGCAGCGATCTGCCCAGCCGCGTGGCCGACCACCTCCTATGGCTGGGACGGTATCTGGAGCGGGCGGAAGGATTGATTCGGCTGCTGCGCTCAGTTTTCAAGCGCCTCTCCGGTGAGACCCGGCCGGAAGACATCCCGGAGATGCAGTTTCTTCTCACTCTGCTGCGGGCGGGCAACACCATTGCCGATCCTCCGGAAAACCAGAGCGGCGGAATCCTTTCCGAAGACCTGGGGCCACAGCTGCTCGACGGCCTCTACCTGCGGGATCGGCCGGAAAGCGTCATCGCCATTCTCCAGCGAGTGCAGGAAGCAGCCCGCACCGTCCGCGACCGGCTCTCTCCGGATTCCTGGCGGGTCATCAATCGTCTCGATGATTTTGGCGAAAGCCCGGACGCCGACCCCCTTGAGCTGCTCGACAACACCCTTTTTACCCTGAGTTCCTTCAGCGGTCTGGCCATGGAGAGCATGACCCGCGGCCTGGGCTGGCGCTTCATGGATATGGGACGGCGCATGGAGCGGGCCCTCCATCAGATCGACCTGCTCCATATCGGCCTGCCCTGGGCCTGCGGACCCGCGCGCAACACCCTGGAAGCCCTGCTTGAGGTCTCCGACAGCATCATGACCTATCGCGCCCGATACCGGACCGCCTTTCAACTGGCTCCCGCCCTCGATCTTCTGCTTATGGACGAAAGCAACCCGAAATCTCTGGCCTTTCAACTGAGTCAGCTCTCCGACCATGTCGAGCACCTGCCCCGCCAGAGCGAGCGGCGTTTTTCAAGCCCTGAAGAACGCATGGCCCTGGAGATGCTCACCACCACCCGTCTCCTCGACCTCACCGGCCTCGCCTGTCCGGTCGGCGGCTGGAATAACGGGGATACCGATCTGTTTTTAAGCAACTTTTTCGAGACCATGGAGAAACGGCTCAAGGACTTCGGGTTGCAGATCAGTGCCCATTACCTGAGCCGGGTAACGGCGACCCCCCATTTTTCCCTGTTGCTGCCGGATGAGGGCGTTCAATGAAATACCGGATCATCCACACCACCTCCTACCAGTATTCGGAGCCCGCGTCTCTCTCCCAGAACGAGCTGTTCCTCACTCCCCGGGCCACCGACAGCCAGCAGATTGCGGAAAGCTGGTTGTCATTGGTGCCCGAGCCGCAGTACATGCACCGCCGCATTGATTATTTCGGCAATATCGCCCATGTTTTCATGGTCCAGCATCCCCACGTTGAGCTGGCCATGACCGCCACCAGCGTTGTCTCAACCAGTCCGCCCATGACCCACCCGGCGTCTGAAACCCCGCCCTGGGAAGCCGTCGTGCAGAGACTGGCCAGCCACAGCCAGGGCGACGTGCAGGATGCGTATCAGTTTGTCTTCCCCAGCCCCATGATCGCCATCGGCCCCGGCATCTTCACCTATGCCCGGGTCTCCTTTCCGCCAGGGACACCGGTGCTTTGCGGGGCCATGGATCTGATGCGGCGGATCTTCACCGAATTTACCTACGACAAATCGGCGAGCACCGTGGACACCTCGGTGGAGCATGTGCTGGCTTCCCGCAAGGGTGTCTGTCAGGACTTCTCCCATCTGGCCATCAGCTGCCTGCGCTCCCTGGGGCTGGCGGCCCGGTATGTGAGCGGCTACCTGGAAACCACTCCCCCGCCGGACAAGCCGAAGATGGTGGGGGCCGACGCCTCCCACGCCTGGATCTCCCTGTTTATCCCGGACCGGGGCTGGATTGATCTTGATCCCACCAATAACATTCTCCCCGGCGAGGCCCATATCACCCTGGCCTGGGGCCGGGATTACAGCGATGTGGCGCCGGTGAAGGGGGTGGTCATGGGAGGCGGGCTGCACACCCTGTCGGTGGAGGTGGATGTTGCCCGATTATAGGGGGCACGGGGGAGAAAGGGCTTTAGAATCGGGGAAGGGGGAACCGACAGGCGTCCATGGCGAGCAGCATGGACGGTGGGGCGGGAGAAAGGGCTGACTGAGAGAAGGCGGTTCTGACCGGCTGGCAGGAGCTTTCATCTGGCTGCCGTTTTGGGACTTTCCGGCAGCCGGGAAGGGAGGTTCAGCGCCCCTTACCGATCCAGTCGGTATGAAAGAATTGGCCACGGGGCCGGTCAACTCGTTCATAGGTGTGGGCGCCGAAATAATCGCGCTGGGCCTGAATCAGGTTGGCAGGCAGTCTTTCGCTGCGATAGCCGTCAAAATAGGCCAGGGCCGATGAGAAAGCGGGAATGGGAACACCCAGTTCCGCCGCCTTGGCCACCACCCGGCGCCAGCCGCCCTCGGCCCCGAGGATGGCATCGCGGAAAAAGTCGTCGAACAGAAGATTCTCCAGTTTCGGATCCCGTTCAAAGGCCTCCTTGATATTGCCCAGGAAGGCACTGCGAATAATGCAGCCGCCGCGCCACATAAGGGCAATCCCGCCGTAGTTGAGTTGCCAGCCATATTCCTTCGCGGCCCGGCACATGAGGGTATAGCCCTGGGCGTAGGAGATGATCTTTGAGGCATAGAGCCCGTCCCGCACCGCCTCGACAAAGCCTTCGACATCATCTGCGCCAGGGGAAACCGGGGACGGGAAGATCGCCGCGGCCTTTCTTCGCTCATCCTTCATGGCTGACAGGCAACGGGCCGACACCGCCTCTCCGATGATGGTGAGGGGGACTCCCAGATCGAGGGCGTTGATGGCGGCCCACTTGCCGGTGCCCTTCTGGCCCGCGGTGTCAAGGATTTTGTCCACCAGCGGGGCCCCATCGTCATCCCTGCGCCCGAGGATGTCCGCTGAAATCTCCATCAGATAGGAATCGAGAACGCCGCCATTCCACCGGCTGAAGGCAGAACGGATCTCCCCGATGGCCAGCCCCAGGCCGCGTCCCATAAAATCGTAGGCCTCGCTGATAAGCTGCATGTCGCCGTACTCGATGCCGTTGTGCACCATCTTCACAAAGTGGCCGGACCCCTCCTCGCCTACCCACTCGCAGCAGGGTTCGCCATCAACCCTGGCGGCGATGGCCTGGAAGATACCCCGCACATGGGGCCAGGCCCGGGAGTTGCCGCCCGGCATGATCGAGGGGCCACGGCGGGCGCCTTCCTCACCTCCGGAGATCCCGCAGCCGACGAAGAGAATGCCCTTCCCGGCCAGGTCACGGGTGCGGCGATTGGTGTCGCTGAAGAGGGAATTGCCCCCGTCGATGATGATATCTCCCGCCGAAAGCAGCGGCAGCAGCAGCTCGATAAAGGAGTCAACCACGGCTCCAGCCTGGACCATCAGCATCACCCGGCGCGGTTTTTTCAGGGCGTCAACCAGTTCGGCCAGGGAATGAACGCCAACAATGCTGGTTCCGGCGGCAGGCCCTGCCAGGAATTCATCGACCTTGGAGACGGTTCGGTTGAACACCGCCACCGAAAATCCGTGCTCATTCATGTTCAGCACAAGGTTCCGGCCCATGACCGCGAGGCCGATCAGTCCGATATCAGCTTTCATAAAACGCTCCCCAGCCTTGATGCAATGGGATCGACGGCAGACAGTGGCGCGATATGGCCATGCCGACAATCGTGCCACTCCCGCTGATTCGGGCAGGACTCAGCGCCTGGCCCCCTCCCTGCATCTGTAGCGATCATCAGAAATCCAACCCTGTTGTGTTGACGATTTTTCATTTTTTCAGGCCGCCTCTCCAAAAAGTATCACTCCGCGCCGTTCAGGCTCCAGTCATAGCCGTCTGACAATCCCCCCCGGTATGTGCGCAATGCCTCTGCCAGGTCACCTTCGGCATAGTGGCGCAGATGCTGGATGACAGCCTCGTCGCTGCCGCCGAAATCCATCTGGAACCATTTGTAGATACTGGAGACATGAAGCCTGCCGTTTTCCATGCGCGCCCCTCTGGCACTGTTGACAAAGGTTCGGGCGGCCGCGTCCAGCATCGCCTCGGTATTGGCGGCGGTAAAGGCCCGGTTCTGGAGATTGGGACAGCCGAGACTGGCGCAGTTTAAGGCGTAGTGAAGCCGGTTATCATGGAAAACCGGGCGCAGGATACGATGTTCAATATCGTTGAGACTGACCTTTTCCCCTTCAACAGTGAGGAGCTTGGCATCCCAGGGGCCGCGCCCGAACAGGCCGGGGGAGATATCGATATCCATGATGCTTTTTACCGGATAATGGTCAAGGATCACCAGAACCGTCAAGGCATTATACAGGTTGATCCAGTAGGCCCTCTGCTCCTGCCGGTTGAGAGAGCTGACCGGAATCTGCTGGAGATAGCTGAGATAGTCCTGCAGGAGTTTCCGGTCAGCGGGCGACACCGCATGGTACCGGAAGCGGGTGATTTCGCTACCATGGGGGATGACCAGATATTTTTCCAGGATCGCCTCCCAGGCCGCGTGATCCACCTCCTTGACGCTGTCCGCCCCATGGGCCTGCCAGCGGGGCCACAACTCGGAGACAGGGGCAGCAACTGCCTGAACATGGCTGAAAAACAGCACCATCCAGACCATCAAAAGCAGCCGGGAATCCAAGACCAAGCGCTTGCGAGTCATCAGTGTCCCCTCCCCATCGTTCTTCACCTCAAGGCTGCTCTGGTGGTCATGCGTCAAGTGGGGCGAAGTCGTGCCGCACTTCCATACAGGACTCAAAATAAACGATATCCCTGTATTTTTCCATAGCTCAGGCTTCAGGCGGCTTTTTTTCTTCCAGCCCGGAATATGAGCGCTGGTCTCGCCGACA
>JACDZF010000084.1 GCA_013426795.1 Desulfocapsa sp.
AAAAGCTACCGTCACAATGTTATAACAAAAGCGACATCTTTATTGACAACGAGCGAAATCCCATATTGCCCTCCTTGATTATGGTTGGTTTGCCAAAACTATTCTTACCATAAAGGGGAGGGCTTTTTTACTCTTACATCGTCAAGGTCTCTCTTTTTCTACGCTACCAATTTTTTGTGAACAGCCGTCAGAAAAGCGGCCAACAGATGCAAACCACCCTGAGTCATTAATAGGAACAGGTTCATATGTAAAACAGGAAATTTCTATGGTGCTGCGGTCCGGTATCGACAAGGGCGCTGCACCTGCCCCCTTTCAAAAAATATCGTCTCACCAGCGCAGATATGATAAATTCAGCCATAAAGAAGTGCTTATAAATCCACCCCCTTTTTTCCCGGGAGCCCTAATGATAAACCCCTTAGCATATCCTGCCATAGCCATGATCCTTGACAGCCTGGATCAAGACCATGGGAAAGCCGCAGCAAAGACTGATATCCGCGCATCGGATCTGGGCCCATCGGTCATGGATCAGCTTTTTCTCCAGTGGGCGGGGGTGGATCTCCGCCACTTCCTGCACACCCTCAGCCCGGATCAAATCCGCCGCAAACTGGCAGCAAGCGTGGACCTTTTTTTCGGGGCCAACCCGGCGGAGCAGGCCCTGGCCGGGCGTTCCCATCCCTGTGCAATCAGATGCTCACTGATCCAGCGCCCATCTTCCCGCTCGTCCCCGCAGGGCCGGCACCAGGGAGCAGGCTTGACCATCCGCCATGGCCTCTATCCCAGCCCCTTCGGCACCTGTCTGCTGGCCCTCAGCGGGGAACGAATCTGCCATCTCTCCTTTGTCGATGAAGGGCAAGAGTCGGCATGTCTGGCCGAACTGGGCCAACGCTGGCCCCAGGCGATCCTCATTGCCGACGACACGATGCCCCATCAGGCGAAGATCCGGCAGATCTTTGCCGCAGATGGAGACGCCGGTGAACAGCCCCTCAACCTGCTCCTCTCAGGAACCAGTTTCCAGCTCCAGGTCTGGCAGGCCCTGCTCACCCTGCCCCGGGGTTCCATGATCAGCTATCAGGGACTGGCCAAATACCTCGGACACCCCGCCGCCACCCGGGCCGTGGCTAAAGGTGTGGCTGCCAATGCCGTCGGCTGGCTGATTCCCTGTCACCGGGTCATCCGTAAAAACGGGGAAATTCACCACTATCGCTGGGGCAGCACGCGCAAAAAGGCCATGCTGGGCTGGGAGGCCTGCCGGCCATGAGGTACTATTTCGCCTACGGCTCCAATATGTGGCTCGCCCAGATGAACAGCCGCTGTCCGGACCACAGCCGCATCGGCTTGGGGGTATTGTCCGGCTATCGCTGGCTGATTAATGCCCATGGCTATGCCACCCTTGCCCTTGCGCCAGATGAGGATGTGCACGGAGTTGTCCATACCCTGACGGAGAGGGATGAGCGGAATCTGGACGCCTATGAAGAGGTCGGCTCGGGTCTGTATCAAAAGCAGGAGTGCACGGTGAGGATGGCGGAAGGGGAGATCAGCTGTCTCGTCTATATTGATCCGGTCAGCGACGAGGGGGCACCGGACGCGGCCTATATTGCCCGCATCAATTACGGGCTGCGGGATGCGGGTCTGCCGGAAAGCTATGTGGACAAATATATCCGCCGCTTTGTTCCCGCCCGGTAAAGGCAGGGGGGGTCAGCGGGGAAAGGCTTCCGCCACGCCGCCGTCCACGGGCAGGGTGGCACCGGTGGTGGGCGTCAGGCCGGAGGCGAAAAAGACCACGGCGTTGCCCACATGATCGGCCAGCACCTCGGTCTTGAGCAGATTGCGGTTACGGTAGTAGTTCTTGAGGCCGGCCGGGTCGAGGTTGCGCGAGCGCATGCGGTCAGGGCCCACCACATCCCAGAGCCCGGAGGAGATGCCATGATCATCGAAGATCCCGTCGGCGTTGATCATATTGACCCGGGCACCCATGGCGGCGAGCTCCAGGGCCGCAATCTTGCCCAGTTGATGGGCACCGGCCTTGGAGGCCGAATAGGCCCCGAAGGCGGCACCGGGGGCAAAGACATTTTTGGAGCTGTTGATGATGATCTGGGCCGGAATATGACCGCCTCCGGCCTGACGTTTGAAGATGGGGATGGCGGCCTTGATCACTTGAAAGACGCCCACCAGATTCACCTCCAGCACCCGCCGCAAGGCGGCCTCGTCCAGTTCTTCCAGGGTGGCCACATGGGCCAGCCCGGCATTGGGCACGAGGATGTCCAGGCCCCCGCAGGCAAGGACAATGGTCTCCAGACCATGGCGCACCGAGGCTCCATCGGTGACGTCCATGGTGATGCCGCTGATCAGGGCCGGGTCAGACTCCTGCCCCAGCAGCTCGCAGACCCGCTGCAGCCGTTCACGGTCGATATCGGAGAGAAAGACCCGGGCCCCGGCGGCCAGGAGCTTGCGCCCGATGCCGCAGGCGATGGCGCCGCCGCCGCCGGTGACCAGGGCGCTGCGACCGGCCAGCGGCAGGAACTTGCCCCTTTTCAGTTTGACCTGTTCCAGACTCCAGTATTCCATATCAAAGATATGCCCCTCCCCCAGCTCCTGATAGGGGGCCACAGCCGCCCCCAGGGCCTTGGCCAGAAGGGTATGTTCGGCGATATCGGCGGCAATGATGGCCGCTTTTTCCGTAACCCCGGCGGTGACAATGCCGAGGCCCGGGATGAGAATAACGCGCGGCTTCGGGTCAAGGCAGGTGCGGGTCAGCTGTCTGGCGCTGACCTGGGTCTGGAAAGAGTGGCGATAGCGATCTTCGTAGGCGGCCATTTCCGTGCCAATGGTCCGGGCTGTCCGGGCCTCATCACAGCCGTGCAGATCAAGCCAGAGGGGATAATTCTTGGTGCGGATGACATGATCGGGGGTGAGTACGCCGGTGCTGAAAAGCTCTCTGGCATCAGCCCGGCTCAGGCATTGCCCGATGGCCTCGCTGTCCCGGAGATGGAGAAGAAAGGGCGGAACAGGGCCGGCGGCGGCGGGATCAATGGTCAGGGCGCCGCGCAGCAAAGGCAGAATCATGGCCCCGTCCAGCCTGCCCTCCGGGCCCGGTTCCAGCCGCGCCAAGCTCGGCGGCTGCCGGGACTGAAGATACTCCTCGGCCAGGGTGACGTAGTGGATCATCCGGCCATAGGCAGTCTCGGCGTCATCACCAAAGGTGAAGAGGCCATGGTTGCGCAGGACCATGGCCTCGAGTCCGGGATGGGTCTCGTAGCAGTGGGCCAGGGCCCTGGCCAGGGGAAAGCCCGGCATGATCCAGGGCAGAATGGCGACCTTGTCCCCGAGGAGGTGGCGCAGACGAGGTTCCGGATCCGCCATATTGGTCAGGGTGACAATGGCATCGGCATGGGTATGATCGATAAAGCGGGGGGGGAGAAAGGCATGCACCAGGGTCTCGATGGAGGGATTGGGGGCGCTGCTGTCGAGCATGTGGGTCTTGAACTGGTTCACCATCTCCTCGTCATTCAGGCCGGGAAGAACCCGCAGACGTCGCAGATAGGCAAGATCCAGGGCCGGAAAGCCCTGCGCTTCGATGGTCGCCAGATCCCAGCCGCTGCCCTTGATAAACAAGAGCTCCATGGGGTCGCCGAGCAGGGTCAAACCTTCCGACTTGACCGAGGTGTTGCCGCCGCCATGGAGGACCAGCGACGGCTCTTCGCCGATGAGCCGGGAGGTGTACACCCTCAACGCCAGGTCAGGATGGCAATGGGGATGGGCGTCGATATACCGGCGGGCATCACTGCTGCGATACTGATTCTTCATGGTTTTTCCGATTTTCCTGCTGCCTGCCCCATCATTGCGTCCTTACCCCAGGGCGTTGATCTCCTGCATGATCATCCCGAACATGGCCTCGTACTGGGGAATTGCGGTGCGCACAATCATCTCGAGCTGGGCCATTTCGCGGTCATTGACCACCAGATTCGCGGAACAGGCAAGGGCCTGCAAATCATAGAAGGTATGAAATTCCGGCCCGATAAGAATATAAAAGACTAAACGGCGCTTATGCATGTTCATGGCACGCATGAACTGATGAAACTTGCCATTTTCAAGACCACCCTCCTCATAGCGGGAGTGCAGAATGACACTGGCGTAGGTGATAAACTGCATCTTTTCCATGGCCTCTTCCGGCGACTGGACAAAAACAGGCTTGTACCCCAGGGCCTCCATGGCCGCAGTCGCCAGACGGCGATCGGCAGAGTCCGGCATCAGGATCAAGGCCCGGGGAATGTCTTCCATCATCACCTTGCCCTCCAACTGACTGGTATTGAGAGCGGCAAGATTGGGCGGAGGGGGAGGCTTCACCACCATCCGAGGCGCCGGTGACGTGTCATAGCCCCTGGGTGAGGAAATATCCGCGTCCAGCATGGAGGCATCCAGAGGGATGGAGCCTCCGCATTGGGGGCAGTTGATTCGCAGTGATTTTCCAGGGCCGAGCCCTCGGAGGCTCTCTTCAACCTTGGTGCTGGGCTTAAGTTTTTTCTGACAAATGGGGCAAGTAACGATCATGGCTGCTTTCTCATTTTTTTGGTATGGTTTTCCAACTTCTTCCTTCCGTCTCCTTTCTACCAGTGTAACTTATTATCTTCCTCTTCCATGGCCAGCCCGGAGAGGGTGGAGGTTGACTCACCGCGGGCGGCCTTGAGGGTGTCGAGCCTTCTTGAGACCTCGCTCCGTTGAGTGCAAAAGGACATAGCAGTCTTCTCGGAGATGGTGCCCTGGTCGTAGAGCTCAACGATGTGTTGATCAAAGGTGCGCATCCCCACGGCAGAACCGGCCTCCAGAATCTTGTAATAGGTTTTTTCATCCCGTTCGCCATTCATGATCAGATCCTTGACCCGCATACTGGTACAGAGGATCTCAAAAGCGGCCACTCGTCCCCCCGTTACCCTGGGCAGTAAGCGCTGGCCGACAACCCACCGCAGGGTGTCAATCAGGCGATTGCGAACCTGGGGTTGCTCGTCCTGATCATAAAAACCAAGAATCCGGTTTATGGTCTGGCCAGCGTCAATGGTATGGAGAGTCGAAAACACCAGATGACCGGTCTCAGCGGCAGCAATGGCCATATCCATAGTCTCGCGATCCCGCATCTCGCCCAGCAGAATGACCTTTGGAGCCTGACGAAGGGCGGCGCGCACGCCAGAGGCAAAGGTATCAAAATCCTTGCCCAGCTCGCGCTGGTTAAAGGTGGCCTTCTCGTGTGGATGCACAAACTCAATGGGATCTTCCAGGGTAACCACGTGAATCTGACGCTCCTGGTTAATCTTGTGGAGAAGTGCCGCAAGGGAAGTTGACTTGCCGCTACCCGTGGATCCCGTAAACAGAACCAGACCGTTTTTCTCAGCAGCAATTTTATGAAAGACGGTAGGAAATGCCATGCTCTCAATGGTGGGAATCTTCGTCTCCACTTTCCTCAGGACAATGGAGTAATATCCTTTCTGGGAAAAAATATTAACTCGAAACCGGGCCTTTTCGCCAAGGGAGTAAGAGAGATCGCAGGAACCTGTATGGAGCAGGTCGGACAGCAAGCGCTTATTGTTGCCGATCAGATTCAGGGCAAAAACTTCGGTTTGAAAAGGGGTCAGCCGGTGAACCGGCGGCTGGACCTGAACCGGCAGCAGCTCACCGGCGCTCTCAACCTGAAGGGGCCTGCCCACCGTCAAATTCAGATCCGAAACATTCTCATAGGAGTTGAGCATGGCGGTAATCCAGTAATCAATCTCTGCTTGTTTCATCGGCGTTCTCTCCAGAAAAAGAAAGTGCAATCAACGGGGCAATCCAGTATATTTTCCAACTATATTGGCACTATTTTGATGGAAATGGAATCAGAAATTTGAATTGATTTCAAAAATCAAGCGAGAAAATCACAGATAAAGCCCCAGGCAGAGCAGTGGAATATCTTCTTGCCTCCCCCCCTCTCTTTCTTTCCCCCAGGTGATAAAATGGCAATCCCCCTACGCAGCGCAACAACCACCATTGGCCGGCGCATGGCCGGAGCTCGCAGCCTCTGGCGCGCCAATGGCATGACCGAAGAGCAGTTTGGCCGCCCCATCATCGCAATCGTCAACTCCTTTACCCAGTTTGTCCCCGGCCATGTCCATCTGCACGAGATCGGCCAGCAGCTGAAAAAACAGATTGCCGGGCATGGCTGTTTTGCCGCCGAATTCAACAGCATCGCCATTGATGACGGAATAGCCATGGGCCATGCCGGGATGCTCTATTCCCTGCCCTCGCGCGAACTCATCGCCGACAGTGTCGAATACATGTGCAACGCCCATACCGTCGATGCGATGATCTGCATCAGCAACTGCGACAAGATCACCCCCGGAATGCTGATGGCGGCCATGCGCCTTAATATTCCCGCCATCTTTGTCTCGGGCGGGCCCATGGAAGCGGGGGTGGATGGCGAGAAACGCTATGATCTGGTGGATGCCATGGTCATGGCCGGAGACCAGGCGGTCTCGGATTCGGAGGTGGAGGTGATTGAGCGCTGTGCCTGTCCAACCTGCGGCTCCTGCTCCGGGATGTTCACCGCCAACTCCATGAACTGTCTGAATGAGGCCCTGGGGCTGGCCTTGCCCGGCAATGGCACCGTGGTTGCCACCCACAGCAGCCGCGTCGGGCTGTTTGTCCGGGCCGCCGAACGGATTGTCGAGATGGCCGAGGCCTGGTATGGGCGGGAAGATGCCAGTGTCCTGCCTCGCAGCATCGCCAGCCGGGCCGCCTTCTGCAATGCCATGACCCTCGATATCGCCATGGGCGGTTCCACCAATACCGTCCTCCACCTGCTCGCCATCGCCCATGCCGCCGAGGTGGATTTCACCATGGCCGATATCGATGCCCTCTCACGAAAGGTGCCCAATCTGTGCAAAGTCGCCCCCTCCTCCCATTATCATATGGAGGATGTGAACCGGGCGGGGGGCATCATCCGGATTTTAGGGGAGCTGGCGCGGGCCGGCCTGGTGGACACCTCGGTGTCCAGGGCCGATGGTTCGAGTCTTGCGGAAACCCTGCAGAACTGGGATCTGGCCGGGGGCACGGCCGGCGAGGAGGCCCGGCATCTGTATCTCAGTGCCCCCGCCGCCAATGGCCGCAACCTGGTCATGGGCTCGCAGACCACCATGTACGCCGAACCCGATCTTGACTCCGGTGCCGGCTGTATTCGTGATGTGGCCCACTGTTACAGCAAGGATGGCGGGCTGGCTGTTCTCCATGGCAACATCGCGGAAAATGGCTGCATCGTCAAGACTGCCGGCGTTGATCCTTCCATCTTTCACTTCCGCGGAACAGCGCGGGTCTTCTCCTCCCAGGAGGCCGCCTGCGAGGCCATTCTCAGCGGCGCCATCAAGGCCGGTGACGTGGTTATTATCCGCTATGAAGGACCAAAGGGAGGGCCGGGGATGCAGGAGATGCTCTACCCCACCTCCTATCTCAAATCAATCCATCTCGGCAAACAATGCGCCCTGGTCACCGATGGCCGTTTTTCCGGGGGCACCTCCGGCCTGTCCATCGGCCATGTCTCCCCGGAGGCGGCGGCGGGCGGCGCCATAGGGCTGGTCAAGGATGGGGATGGTATTGAAATTGACATCCCTGGTCGAAGTATCAATGTTCTGGTATCAGCAGAGGAACTGGGCGCGCGACGACAGCAGGAAGAGCTGAAGGGCAAGCAGGCCTTCCGGCCCACCGACCGGGTTCGTCAGGTCTCCCCGGCCCTGCGCGCCTATGCCCTGTTTGCGGCCTCCGCCGACAAAGGTGCGGTCCGGATCCTGCCCGAGGAAGGGACCTTCTGATGCTCGTTTTTCAGGAGACCGGGAATGGTTCGGGGCCATCAATCAGACTCTCGATAAAGGCCGTACAGAGGGGGGAAATGGCCTTGTTTTTGCGGGTAACCATGTAAAAAGGTCGGACCATCTTTACCCCTTCAATGGCGACCTCCACCAGGCTGCCGTGGGCGATATCATCGCGGACGGCCTGCGAGGAAAGGATGGCAACACCGATGGATGCCTTAATCGATTGGCGTATTGCCTCGGTGCTTCCCATTTCCGCCACCACATGCAGATGGGCGGGATTCAGCCCATGCTGTTCAAGAATCTTGGCCACCGCCTTTCTGGTCCCGGAGGAGTGATCGCGCATGATAAAGGGCTCGGCAGCCAGTTGTTTCAAGGTGATTTCCCGGCCTTTGGCCCAGGGATGATCGGCGGCCACGGCCAGGATCAACTCATCACTGAAGATTTCCCGCCAGACCAAGCCGCTTTCCCGCCACTGCGCACCCAGAATCCCCATTTCCAGTTCCCCGGAAAGGATCTCTCCGGCAATGGTCCGGGACCCGGCAATGCGCAGGGTAATGTTAATGTCAGGATACCTTTTTTTGAAGGCGCCGATCTTTTCCGGCAGGATATAGGCCCCGGGGATGGTACCGGCCCCGATGGCCATGCGTCCGGCCAGATTTCCCGAGTAGTGTCCCAGGGCCTCCAGGGCCTCCTGCTGGAGATGGAGCATTTTTCTGGCGTAGGAGTAGAGAATATTCCCGGCCTCTGAAACGTTGATTTCACGGCCCAGACGGTTAATCAGATGTTGTCCGGTTTCCTGTTCGAGGGCGCGAATATGCTCGCTGACGGTGGGCTGGGTAAGAAACATGGCCTCGGCAGCCCTGGTAAAACTTTTACATTCAATCACCTTGCAATAGACGGCTAGTTTGTGCAGATCCATGGAGTTTCTCCGGAGTGTATTCAACAGTCAAAGAGGCGTATCGCCCTCATTTCCTTTCAATGTTTGTTACCGTTACCATACAAAGTATTTTTTGAATAGAAATTATCTATTTGATCAATAGAGCCTGATAGATTATTTTATTCCAAACTTTCTTCGCAGAGTGGCATCAGATGGAGCAAGTGGCCCCAAGGTCTGCGCCTCTCTGGGGGCCGCTGAAAAGAGACCTGAGCGGCTGCAATGCGGCCCCCTCGGCTCTTCTTCGAAGCAACGCTCATCCTTTGTTGTCTCTGCAGTGAAGATGAAGGTTTTTGGAAAAAGGAACTTTTCAGGAACCTTTCATGGCTCCCTTCTTTTTACGTGAGGTTATGATGAAACAGATAGACTGTCGCGGACTGGCGTGTCCGCAACCGGTATTGCGGGCCAAGGACGCCCTTGAACAGGGTGAAAAGAGCTTTGCCATCCTGGTGGATAATGAGGCGTCCCGTGACAATATCCTGCGTTTTGGCCACAGCCGGAACTGCCAGGTGGAGGCGCAGACTCTGGAAGATGGGTGTTTTCTCTTGAATTTTTCGGCAGCACCAGGAAGGGGGGCAACGGAGACCCCCGCGACAGACGTTCCCTTTGATGAAACCGACTACCAATGCGCCATGCCGGAAAAAAAGGTTTCTGGATGCAATCTGGTCTATGCCATTGGTTCCGACACCATGGGACGGGGCAGTGACGAACTGGGCTGGGCGCTGCTGCAGACTTATATCAGCACCATCAAAGAGATCTCCCCCCCACCCCGCCGGATTCTTTTTTACAATGGCGGGGTCAGGCTGGTGGCCACTCCGGGCAAGGCCCTGGAAGCACTGCAGGAACTGGAAAAAAATGGTGTTCAGATCTTATCCTGTGGAACCTGCCTGGATTTTTTTAAACTGGGGAAAAATCCCCTGGTGGGGAAATCCACCAATATGTTTGAACTGATGGACAGTCTGGTCAGTGCCGACAAGGTGGTCAGTCCTTTCTGATTGAACTCCGTCTCATTCAACGGAAAGCCGCATTTCATCCGGCGGCAGGGAAGGATGAGGGTGTCAGTGCGGGTGTGGAGGCCATGACAATCACCAATTCTCAATGGGTATCGGTGGGATCATTACGGATGACCCTGTTTACCTGACAGCCCGATTGCCACAGGGCATCAATGAGGGCGTCGAGCTCATCACCCTCAAACCGGATGGTGAGCAGTTGATGTTCGGGGGTGAAATCCTGATAGAGGGAGATGGCAATAATCCTGACATTGAACTGTTTGCACAGTTTCACAACCTGCAGGATTTCTTTAATGTCCTGATCTATTTTCAGCTCCACCCGGGCCCCGTTCTTGCCGGCGCCCAGGATCTCTGCCAGGGCCCGAAACATGTCCGATTCGGTGATAATGCCGATGACCCTGCCATCTTCAAGGACCGGCATCGCGCCAATCTGGTTGCGACGCATCTCGAGGGCGATATCCTCCAGGGGATCCATGGGATCGGCGGTGATAGGGTATTGGGTCATATAGGCCCGCACCTTACTTCCAGCCGCAATCTTCCTGGTATTTTCATCGCTGCTGGCCGGAATCCCCCTCCAGATATCTTCTTTCCCGATAATACCGATAAGCTCTTCGTCCTGCACGACGAGAAGTCGCCTGATGCGGTGCTCCAGCATCATCGCATCGGCCTCAGCCAGGGTCTGGTCAGGGGAGATTGTCACCACATCCTTCTGCATCCATAATTTCACAAACATACGCTCTCCAGCCGACGTTTTTTGAATCCGATACACCCATAGAGAAAGTTGAAATCCGCGCTGATTTTTCTTCAGTCTTCAGGATTCATCCCCTCTCTCCCACAAAACACCTCCATCCCCATACCACTCCCTCTCCATCTCACCCTAGAAAGGCAGAAAAACAATCTCGCGCAGGTCTTCAGAAAGGGTGAATATCCTTGCAGCCGTGTCTGTTTCCACGACCATCGTCACGTTGCCGATACGAATCTGAGTACCGGCAACGATGGAACCCGACACCGAAATGGTTCTGCTCCCGAGCTTCGCGGCAAGCTCATCCGGACAGTCCGCCCGTCTCTCCGTGGACAGATTCAAATGGTTCAACTCATGGTGCAGCTCCTCCAGCTCTTCAGTCATGGTCAGGTGAAAGGGCAGGCCGCTGTCGTGGCCGTGCAGTTGCAGGGCAAGCTCCAGCTCATCTTCCTTATCCACAATTTCCTGATGCAGGGTCTTGTATCTGAGATACTGTTTTCCGTCCGTTCCAGCAGCAATAAGGGCAGGAGCAGCATTATCGGAACCGACCTGGCCAACCCGAAGATTGCCGCCGGCAACCGTAACACCGCCAAAAATTCTGCTTTCTTCCTGACACAGAATATCGCCGCCGGCAATGATCTGGCTGTAATAGATATTCTTGCGGACAAGAACCGTCCCGCCAGCGGTGATGGCCGCCTGTTCGATAAAGACGATATCCGCATCGCCGGCAACGCGCAGGGTGGTCTGCTTGCCCGTAACCCCTTCCCTGACCAGCGCATTTCCGTGGCAGACAATGGTGGCCGACCTCACCCCGCCACTGATCACCAGGTCTCCCTGGGCGCTGACCTGAAACCCGGACTGGACACTGCCGCCGATTTCCACCGCATCCCGGGCATCAATATTGCCGGTACTCAAATTAACATCGCCGGGGATGGTCAATTTTGAAGTCACCTTAATGGTATTCTGAACCATGGAAAGCACGCCCGGTTTCGCCGCCCGGATCTCACCGCTTTGTTCATCATACAGCACATTCTCGCCCACGTTGACCTTGAGATCTTGCCCCTCTTTCTGGCCGATGGGTTCTCCCAGCACGTTGACACCCACCGTTCCCGTGGTAGCGGGGACCTTGGTGGCAATCAGCTGGTTCTTCCGGACCCCGATGAACATCCTGCGTTCGTGAAAATCAATCCTGCCGTCGCCCAGTATTTTCCCGGGAATGGACCCCATTTCCACCTCCGTACGGAGAATGGCGTCAACTCCGGAGATGGGTCGCAAGCCCATGGCGATCAGGATTTGATGCAGAACCTTCTGCTCCTCCCCGCTCTGTTTCAGGCAATCCAGGAGAATTTCACGGTTCAAGCCGTAGCGAATCCCCTCCTGCTGAATCAGCTCGACCAGTTCGTCCATCTCGAGGGGGGCAGTGCGGGGCAGGGGTGGATACAGGTTCAGGCGCGCCTCCATCTT
>JACDZF010000085.1 GCA_013426795.1 Desulfocapsa sp.
GCCCCATCTCCTTCGTCATCGGCCTTCATGGACGAACCAGTCCGCTTCGCGGACCTCTTTCTCGCCTCTGGAGTGGCGCTGCCGGGGCCGCTGAAGGATGAACGTGTCGTCCTGCCACCCCTGGTGGGTTTTTATTTGGGTCCTGATACGATGGTTTCTTGCGAACATGCTGGTTCTGTTATAGAATCAGGATTGCTTTTTTTGCAAGTGATGTCCTTGATCGGAAAGAGTCAGCATCCTTTCCAGGGCGCCCTGGTCCGAATTTCCGCGGAAGGGTCTCAGGGGCAACAAACCCGCGGCAGGGGAGTCTGCCGTCTTAGAGGGAATATGAGTGACATCCATGAATTTTACTGCCCTTCCTGAAAAATACAGCGCCTATAAAACGGCAAAGATAGCGGTCCTGCCCATTCCCTACGATGGTACAGCCACAGTGCTCAAAGGTTCTGATCGGGGCCCCCAGGCCATCCTGGCCGCTTCCTCCCGTCTTTCATTGTTTGATATCGAAACAAACTCCGAGGTTTACCGGCAGGGAATCTGCACCCTGCCGTCGGTATCGGCCAAGGAAAACACCATCGACATGATTGACGAGGTGCGTCAGCAGGCGGCGCCCCTGTTCCGTGACGGCAAGCTGGTGGTGGGTCTGGGCGGCAAGCATCTGGTGAGTATCGGTCTGATCCAGGCGGCCCTGGAGCGTCACAGTGATCTCAGTGTGGTCTATTTTGACGCCCATGCTGATCTTCGTCCCATTGTCGCCGAAGAGTATGGAAACTCCTGCGTGACCACCAGGGTCAGGGAGATGTGCGAAGCAGTCCAGATCGGCGTTCGCAGCATGGACCGCGAGGAGCGGGGCAAGGTGGATCTTGACCGCATGGTCTATGCCCGTGATCTCCATCGGCACGGGGTGAGCGCGGCGATGGACGCCCTCGATATGCTCAGCGACACGGTGTATGTCACCATCGATCTTGATGTCCTGGATCCCTCCCTGATGCCTTCCGTGGAGAAACCCGAACCCGGCGGGATTCACTGGTATATGCTGCTGGAGTTGATCCGCCAGGTGGTCAGTGAAAAACGGATTGTCGGCCTGGATGTGATTGGTCTGGTGCCCCAGGCGTGTCATCCGGCGGCGGATTTTCTGGCGGCCAAGCTTGTTTATCGGGCCTTGAGCATGATTTTTTCCCGGTGAAACCGGGGGTGTCGCCGCGGGGTGGGTTCAAGGTGTCCCCGATGATGAACGGCGCCGGCGTCGGCAAAGGTGGTCAGCATGAACTTTTTTTGAGGTTTGCTGATTGAATTGTAGTGATGACACGAGGATTTTTCCATGAAACAGACTGGTTTGATTGTGACAGCCCTTTTCCTGCTCGCCGGATGCACCCAGGAGACCCAGAATAAGTTTGGC
The DNA here is from genome assembly GCA_013426795.1 of Desulfocapsa sp. Classification (GTDB taxonomy): domain Bacteria; phylum Desulfobacterota; class Desulfobulbia; order Desulfobulbales; family Desulfocapsaceae; genus UBA2270. The sequence goes on from JACDZF010000085.1 coordinate 1,397, forward strand.
CGAGCGGTGCAGAACTGGACCGGCACCAATGGAGTCCTGGAGGTGTATGCTGGTGAAAAATTGGTGAAGCGATTTCTGAAGATTGACAAACTCACCACCGCCGCATCCACCACCGGCGGGGTGGATCGCCCCTATCGTTTCGGGTATGGGATCATGGATGAAAATCTGAATGGGATAGCCGATGCCAATGAGTCAAAGGTCTATTTTGAGTTCAGCGATTATTCAACCTCGTATATCTTTTATGAGAATCCCCGCTAATCTTCGGGATTCTTTCCAGAGGGTGAAGTCCTTCTTGCTGTCTTTCCTCGGGAGGACAGGATATTGAATTTTCTGCGGGATAGGGGATTTGAGAGACGGTCCAAAGAACTTCTGGGAAGTTCACGATGCGGATTCAACATGAATGGTCATTTGTTTGAACAAGAAACCTTTTTTCTGGTAATAAAAGCAAGCACTCGAGGAGACAGACGATGAGGACAGACAAAACAAAAACCACCCAAAAACTGCCATACACCCCCCCCAAGGTAACATTTGTCCCCCTGAAACTGGAGGAGAGATTGTTGGCATGTCTCAAGGTGTATGACCATCCTGCTAGTTGTCCAGGTGGGCCTATAGCTGCAAGCTAGGTAAGCCCCCCTCTCAAACTTGATCCTCAGGTATCTTCCCCATGGATGGCGCACCTTTCGGACCAGGGGAGTCTTTGAGGTGCAAGACTTTCAGGCTCCTCGCTGTTTCAAGGGGGGAAACTGGTTGTTATTTTTCAGGGTCACGAACACAGAGCTTTCGATTGGCCTCTGCTCATGTCCCTGAGCTTGAGCCACGCCGGAGGCGAGGCGGGACGGTTGCCGTCCCTTGGTCATCGACACTTTCAGGTCAGGATGGAGTGGCAGGGTAGTCAAGGTTGCGAGTTTTTTTGCGAGTACACCGGAAGGGCTTGGCCTTTCCTGACAGACACGCTCATGCTTCGAACAGTTCCAGTTTCCCCAGACGAAAGAGCGAGGATTCATAAAAAAAAGGCCATCTTGTCGCGCACTTTGCAGTCGACAGCGGCACATCAAAGAACTAATATTCGGTCACAGGAACTTCCGGGGCGGGGGCGGAGTCCATGCCCCAATAACCAGTGAAGGAGAATGGGGCGGTGCCAGGGAGCCGGGCGCGAATTTCCAGATGCGAATTCAACATGAATTGGCATCTGCCGTGAACAAGGGACCCTTTTTCTGGCAAAATAATGCAAGCAAGCACTCGAGGATACGGACGATGAAGACAGAGAAAACGAAAACCACCCAAAAACAGCCATACACTCCCCCCAAGGTAACATTTGTCCCCCTGAAACTGGAGGAGAGATTGTTGGCATGTCGCAAGGATAATGCTTCTATACCTATATGTGTTAGGAATCCTTATATAAGCTAGGTAAGCCCCTCTCAACCTTGATCCCCAGGCATCTTCCCCATGGATGGAGCACCGTTCGAACCAGGGGAGTCTTTGAGGTGCACGACTTGTCATGGGGTTGACAGGAAGTTTGGAACCGGGCCAGCGCGATCCAGGGAGAAAGAAATATTTCATATTTCGATCTTCCTTCCCATACAGAATGTAAAAATTGTGAGGCCGCCCCTGAAAGCCTCCGGGTAGCCTTTCAGGGGCGGCTCTTGTTGACTGGAAAACACCATGAAACATAAAACAGACTGCATGATGCAAAATATCGCCGGGGAAAATCTGCTGGTGCCGCTTGGTGCCCGAGTCCTCGATTTGAACGGCCTGATGACCCTCAACGAGACCGCCGCTTTTATTTGGGCGCTGCTGGACCAGGAACGTACCCTGGATGAGCTGATCGCCGCCGTGGCGGAGCGCTTTGAGGTGCCGTCCGCCGTCGCCCGTGCCGATATCCAGACCTTTCTTGCCGAAATCACCCGTCTCGGCCTGTTGGAAGAATGACCGCGCCTGGCGGCCTGCCCACCGAGTATGGGCCACTGGTGGGTGAACTCGGCCGCCGTGCGATTGAGCGGCGCCAGCCGGTCAATGGAACCTTTGAACTGACCGAGCGCTGCAACCTCAACTGTACCATGTGCTATGTGCGCCAACCCGCAGGCCATGCGGCCCTGCGCGCCGGGGAACTCTCACCCCGGGCTTGGCTCGAGCTGACGCTCCAGGCGATGGAGAACGGCATGGTCTTTTTGCTCTTGACCGGTGGCGAAGTTTTTTTGCGACCCGACTTTTTCGAGATATATACCCCGCTTACCCGCCTCGGTCTGCTCCTCACCCTCTTTACCAACGGGACGCTGATTACTGACGCCATTGCCCGACGCTTGGCCGAGGCGCCGCCCAGCCGCACCGAGATCACCCTTTACGGCGCCACCGCCGCCACCTATGAGGCCGTCACCGGCGTGCCGGGCAGCTTTGGGCGTTGCCTCGCCGGCATCGAAGCGCTCCGCAAATATCGAGTGCCGCTGGGGTTGAAGTCCACTCTCACCACGCGCAACGTCGGTGAGCTGGAGGCCATGCGCAAGATGGCAGCCGCCTGGGACCTGCCGTTCTCGGCGGCTTGGCTGCTCACGAAACGGCGTGACCAGGCCCCTTGCGGGGTTGCAGGCTGCCGGATGTCCGCCGCCCAGTGCGTGGAGCTTGAAGCGACCGACCGCGCCTCCGCCAGCGAATGGCGAGAACGCGCCTTGCGGGGGGCACCATCTGAAAACGAGAAGAATTTTTACTGCGCTGCTGGTAAGGCTGCCTTCGTCGTCAACTCCCGGGGTGAGATGAGCCCTTGCCTGGATCTGATCCAGCCGGCGGCGCGGCCCTTGGAAAGCGGTTTTCGTGAGGCCTGGCAAGAGGTCCAGGCCTTTGTCGATTCCGCGCCGCCTCTCGCGCCGCTCTGCCGGGCCTGCGAGGTGCGTGACTACTGCCCGCGCTGCCCGGCGTTTTCGGTTCTCGAGACCGGAAGTCTCTCTGAACCAGTACCCTATCTGTGCGAGATCGCCCATGCCCGCAAGGAGCGTTATGGCCCCCACTCTGAGTAGTCTTCCCATCACTATCGCCCGCATCACAATCGCCCTGACCAGCCCCCTTGCCGCCGCCCAGATGGACATCGAAGATCGTTTGGGCGCGTTTTTCGGGGTGCCTGAGCAGCCGCTGCGGCGTGTTGCCCTGTGTTGGCAAGAAAGCACCCAGGCTCCGGTTCCCTTGGGTGAACTGATCTATGACCCGGGCTCGATCTGGACGATGTACCGGGGCGGAGGGCGGTATTACGCCGCCTTGCATTACCCGGCGGAGGATGGAAGCTCTCAGACGCAGGGCGTGCTCTGCGCCAACCCGTCCTGGGATGAGCTGAACCTTACCGAACACCGCCATGGCCAACGGTGGCAGTCTCTTCTTGCCTTAGGCGCGGGGGAGCTCATTTTACGGACCACCATCCTCTTTACCGAGGGGCTGGTCCTGCACGCCTCCGGCCTCGATGACAACGGTAAGGGCATCGTCTTTATCGGTCATTCCGGGGCAGGGAAAAGCACCCAGGCCGAACTGTGGTGCCAGGAAGCGGGGGTAACCGCGATGAACGATGACCGCGTTGCCGTGCGGGTGGAGCGGGGCAGCCCGCGCTGTTATGGGACTCCCTGGGGCGGTACGGCCGAAATCGCGCGGAACCATGCCGCGCCCCTGGCGGCCCTGATCGTGCTTGAGCAGGCAGCCGAGAACAGCATGGAACTGCTGGCTCCGGCCGCGGCCGCCCCGCTCATTCTGGCACGCGCCTTTCTTCCCTATTGGGACAGGGATCTGATGCACCTCGCCTTGACCAACCTTGGTGAAATTCTAAGCCGGGTGCCGGTCTATCGTCTTCGCTGCCGACCGGAGAGGCAGGTCGTTGACCTGGTGCGCTCGGTCCTGTGAGAGTTCCCAGCCAGGAACTGATGCCGGTTGTGGCCGACGCCCTACAGCGCGGCCAGCACGTATCCATGACCGTGAGCGGTGGCAGCATGATCCCATTTATCCACGACGGTGACTTGGTTGAATTGGCGCCGCTGGACCGCCCCCTGGCGTGTGGGGATATCGTCCTGGCCCAGGCCGAGCCGGGATGCTACGTCCTCCATCGTGTCGTCCGATTGGGCGAAAAGGGCGTCTGGCTGCGCGGTGATGCTCAAAGACAAAGCGCGGGCCCAATGCCGCCCCAGGTGATCCTGGCACGAGCCGTCACCGCCAGCCGCAAGGGGCGTGTCCGCACCCTGTCTCGTGGCTGTTGGCTGGTGGCCGGGCTGGTATGGGTGGGGACCAGTCCTTTCGCCGTCTCGTTCTTCCAACTGGCCGCAGGCGTATGGCGGATTGTCCGGCGCTTACTGAGAGAAGGGTTGACTCTTGGGAAAAAGATCTGAAAAGTATCAGGGAGTTTCACTCGGGTCAGCCTTCATTTTTCAGCGGGAATCCGAAAAGATTCCGGATGATTCCAGGGACAGGATAGTTATCGTTGACTCTTCAGGACTCGTGCGGCTTATACTTTCACCATGGCAAGAATCGCACGAGTCATAGCCCCTGGCTGCCCCCATCATGTCACCCGGCGCGGAAATCGCCGCCAGCAGACCTTCTTCTGCGACGACGATTATCTGGCTTATTTGGAACTGATGGCCCATTGGTGCAGGAAATATGATGTGGACATCTGGGCCCGGTTCCTCACTGGCGCCCCATTTTGATGCCGACGCCAGAGCAGGAAGTCGATCTGCTGCACCGTCATCACTCCACCGGTCGACCCTTGGGGGATGATATGTTTGCTGATCAACTGGAAATCACAACAAGGCGGATTTTAAGGCCGCAAAAACCTGGTCCCAAGAAAAACAGCAAACAGTAGAGGCTGGTGCAAAATAACCACGCAGCCCCTTAGCTTTGCGTTCGAAACAGGCACATGAAAAGAGGAGATGACGATGAGACTGAAGACAGAAGATGGTGGATGGAGTCCGTATCTGGCAGGAGCCTTGGTGGGGGTGTTGGCGATCGTTTCGGTGTATGCAACGACTCAATGGATGGGAAAGACGAATTACCTTGGCGCATCAACGACTTTTGTGCGTGCTGCGGGACTGCTTGAACGGACAGTCTTTCCTGATCGAGTCGCTGGCAATGAATATTTCACGAAGGAGAAAGTACGCGTGGACTGGCAGTTCATGCTTGTTGTCGGGATCTTTTTCGGAGCTTTGATCGCATCCACAGCCGACAAGAGCTTCAAGTGGGAGAGTGTCCCGCCGACCTGGGAAGAACGGTTTGGCCCATCAATCGGAAAACGAGGCTCAGGCGCTTTCCTGGGAGGTGTTCTTGCCATGGTGGGTGCCCGCATGGCAGACGGCTGTCCCAGCGGACACGGTCTCAGCGGCATGATGCAGTTGTCGGTCAGCTCCTTTATCGCCCTGGCCATGTTCTTCGGAACCGGGGTTCTCGTTGCCGGACTTGTCTACAGGAGGAGAGCATCATGAGCTTTGAACAGATACTCGGGTTGATTACAGGGACAGCGTTCGGGTTTCTTCTGCAAAAGGGCCGCGTCCTGCGCTTTGAGAAGCAGGTCGGGGCCATGCTTTTGAAGGACATGACGATCTTCAAATTCATGCTGTCAGCCATACTGGTCGGCATGGTTGGAATTCAGCTTCTTGCCGGTACCGGAATCATTGTCCTGAGCCACAAGGCCATGAATATGGGCGCTGTTTTGGTTGGAGGCGGCCTTTTCGGCTGCGGCTGGGCGGTGATGGGATTCTGTCCGGGCACTTCCATAGGGGCTCTGGGCGAAGGGCGCTGGCATGCAGTCTTCGCCATTGCCGGCATGGTCGTTGGGGCTGCTCTCTACGCCGAGCTCTACCCTCTTTTCAAGTCCACGGTTTTAGCATGGAAGGACTTTGGAAAAATCGGGCTGGTCGAAGTCTTGCATATCTCTCCCTGGCTTATTGTTCCTGTCTTCGGCGCGGGCATTCTATGGATGTTTGTTTGGTTCGAACGCAAAAATCTCTAACAATGAAAGAGGCTGTCCCCTCAGCGCAAGTGGCCCCGAGCTGGAGTGTTCTCCCCATGGCGCCGGGGGATGGTTGTTCAGAGCACAGATCCTCCCACTTGAAAAAGTGCGTTTTTTTGCAGGAAATCACCGCCGATTTCAATAAATGATTACTCTCTCTTTCTGTTGACTCATACAACTTGTCAGGTAGCGGCAAAATATTCAGCACATTCTGTCTTGACTCTGAAACAAACGGGATATTTTTTGAACCAAATAGCCCCTTGGATGTCGGGTTGCGCCAACTGGCAAGGGACGAAACTCACCCAACGGGGCTGATCGTTGCGGTCTTATTCACAAGGCGATGAAACAGGAAACCCACTCTTGGATGGGGCCGCTTGGTCGTGACCCCAGATACGGCAAGGGGTGGCCACTTCCTTGCGTCAGATGGATTCCCTCGTTGAAACACCTTCAATCTCTTTTAGTTTTTCCGGACGGGCACTCATTATGCGTGAAAACATTGCACAATCAGATGGTATGCCGTGGCATGCCTTATCAGATCAGGATGTCATATCCGATTTTCAGACAAGTCTCAGCGGGTTGAGGAGCAGTGAAGCAGCAGAAAGGCTGCAACACTATGGCGCCAACACCCTCCTTCGTAAGGGAAATGACAGCCCCTGGCTGATTTTCTGGCGTCAGATAAACAACCCGATTGGATGGCTCTTGATTGCATCCGGTACATTGGCGATCGGCCTGCAAAAAATTACTGATGCCCTGGTGGTTTTCAGTGCGGTGGTTGTGAACGCCATTATTGGTTTTGTGCAAGAGTACCGGGCAGGAAAAGCCATCGAGGCACTTGCAGACATGATGCCGGAATTTGCCACCGCCCATCGGGAAGGGCAGTCAATGACCGTTCCCGCCGAAAATCTGGTCCCTGGCGACCTCGTGACCTTGCAGAGTGGCGACAAGGTTCCTGCTGATCTGCGGCTGATCAAGGTCAAGAACCTCCTGGTCGAAGAAGCCGCTCTCACCGGTGAGTCCCTGCCTGTGGCAAAAAAAAGCGATGCCGTTGCCCAAGACGCCCCTCTTGGCGACCGGGTATGCATGGCTTTTAGCGGAACCCTTGTTTTAAAAGGCACTGCCACCGGAGTTGTGGTCGCCACCGGCGGCAGCACTGAGCTGGGCCGCATTAATGCCCTGCTCAACAAGACAGGGCAGATGGAAACCCCTCTGACTCGTCAGCTTGCCAAAGTCAGCAATGGCATTACTGCGGCGGTGGTTATTGTGGTGGCCATTCTCATTACTTTCGGCATATGGGTCAAAGATGCTCCCCTTGGCGAATCCCTTATGGTCGCCGTTTCTCTGGCAGTGGCGGCAATCCCTGAAGGTCTTCCGGCGGTAATTACCATATGCCTCGCCATAGGCGTTCAGCGCATGGCCGAAAGGCATGTGGTGGTCCGGCACCTCCCGGCGGTGGAAACCCTGGGCTCCACCACTGTTATCTGTTCTGACAAGACCGGCACCCTGACCCGCAATGAGATGACGGTGCAGGTAGCATGGCTGGCCGGGCAGGAGTACCGGTTTTCCGGTATCGGCTATGCTCCGGACGGGGAAATCGAACGCGATGGTACCCGTCTCACTGAACTCCCCACTGCCCTCGATGATCTGCTCACCATAGCCATCCTCTGTAATGATGCCGTGCTGCGCCTTGCACACAACATCTGGACCGTCACCGGTGATCCAACCGAGGCGGCAATGGTTGCTGCCGCTGAAAAGGCAGGCCTTGCGAGCCAGGATCTGCGCAGCCATTATGTTCGTCTGGACGTCATCCCCTTCGAGTCGGACAGTAAATTCATGGCCACCCTGCACATCATTGACGGGGAACAGAATATCCTTCTGAAAGGTGCCCCTGAAAGTGTCCTTGAACGCTGCACCCTGAGCGAAGAGGAGTTGGCCCGCATCAATGACGCCATGGCCACTTACGCCCGCCAGGGCATGCGGGTGATCGCTTTCGCGCAAAAGAAAAACGTCTCGGCAAAGCAGATCCAACCGGAGTCGGTCCGCAGTGGTTTGCAGTTTGCAGGTTTGCTCTGCATGATCGACCCGCCCCGAACCGAGGCAATGGACGCCATCGGGGTCTGCCATAGCGCCGGAATTACGGTCAAAATGATAACTGGCGATCATCCTGTGACGGCCGAGGCAATCGGTCGCCAGCTCGGTCTCTTGCCGCAGGGACAAAGCGCCATGTCGGGCCGTGACCTTGACGGTCTCTCCGAAAGGCAGCTGCAGGATGCGGCCATGAGTACCAATGTCTTTGCGAGAGTTGCCCCGGAGCATAAAATCCAGCTCGTCGAGGCCCTGCAGGCCCAGGGCCACGTTGTTGCCATGACCGGTGACGGTGTCAATGATGCACCGGCCCTCAAGCGCGCCGACATCGGCATTGCCATGGGTATAACCGGCACAGCGGTATCGAAGGAAGCAGCCAAGGTTGTCCTCATGGACGATAACTTTGCCTCCATCACGGCAGCGGTGGAGGAAGGGCGCCGGGTCTACGACAACCTCATTAAATCTCTGGCCTTTGTCCTGCCCACCAATCTCGGCCTGGCCTGCACCCTCTCGGTCTCGATGTTCTTCTTTCCGACGATCGAGGTTGATGGTGTTCATGAACTTCTTATGGCCATGTCTCCCAGTCAGACTCTGTGGATCAATCTGGTGGCAAGTGTTACCCTGTCAATCCCTCTGGCCTTTGAGGTGCTGGAGCCGAATGCCATGCGACGACGACCGCGCTCTCCCGACGAACCGATTTTTTCGGGTTTCATTATCACCCGCTTGATTATTGTCGGGATCCTGATGGCGGCAGGCGCCTGCGGGCTGTTCCTCTGGGAATACTACCGTATCGTTGGTCCAGAGCCGGTGACGATTGCCCGGCATGCCCTGGCCCTCTCTGAAGCGCAGACCCTCTGTGTGACAAGTATCACCTTCACCCAGATTTTTTACCTGCTCAACTGCCGGTCCCTCCACTCTTCGCTCTTTGCTCAGGGCTTTTTCAGCAACCCGCCTATATTTATCGGCATAGGCTTTCTGCTTGTGCTCCAGGTGTGCTTCATCTATCTGCCGCCGCTGCAGACGCTTTTCAACTCCGCGCCCCTTGATGGTCGGGCCTGGATCTTCGCAATGGCGGTGGGGGCAATCGTCCTGCCAATAATATCGCTCGATAAATGCATCAGAAATCGCAGAGGTGTAAACGCAACTCAACACACAAAGGAGATACGATGATAGAAGCAATCAGGAAATTCGAGAGAGTCATTTTCATCTCTCTACTGGTCATGATGTCTTTGGTTGTCATGCTCGCAACCATCGAACTGGGATGGATCATCATCAAAGATATTATCACCCCGCCAATTTTCCTTCTCGAAATAAATGAGCTGTTCGAGATATTCGGCCTGTTTATGCTGGTGCTGATTGGCCTGGAACTCCTTGAAACCATTGCCAAAACCTATTCAAGCAACAATGTCAATCATGCGAAAATTGTCATGGCCGTTGCCATTATCGCCATTGCGCGTAAGGTTATTATCCTGGATGTCGAAAAATACTCAGGACAGGCTCTGATGGGAATAGCGGCAATCGTTCTGGCCCTTTCCCTTGGTTATTTTTTGGTTCAACTTAAACCAGGAACAAAGAAGCTCTCTGAAACAGAGAAAGAATGAGGTCGGCTCATGGATAAGCCACAGCACCCCATGCCATGCCGAGTTCCGGAAACTGAGGTAACTTTTCTCTCATTGACGCAACAGGGGCTGTTCGCCATTTCCGACTGAGGCATACAGTGAGGCCCACCCTGTGTGGAAACGGTAAAATCACCGTTTTCGATGGCTTTCTGCTGTATCGATTAAAAAAAAATGCCACAGTCTGATTGGGTCCAGACCGTGGCATCATTGGGGCAGAACTGACGAAAGAGAAAATGCTTACCAGCTGTCACCAAGCACGTTGCTCAAATCCAGGCAGTTTTTCTTCTCCTCTTCAGTCATATCCTCAATTTTTTTGATATTTTTAATATCGCCGAGGGTACAGGCATACTCTTTTCCTTCTTTGTCCCTAATCCATACCATCTTTTTGAATTCATCTGCAATAACGTTACCTTGCATCTTGAGCCTCCCATAATGTTAGTGGTGATGTTCTGCAACCCATTCATGGGTTGCTCATATGGAATTGTTCTAAACCATAATGGCTCATTGAGTCAAGACAAAAATCCACTGAATTTTCAGCTCTCCATTCAACGTCACTCGCAACGGAACAGGGACTATGTGGATCGTGCATACAACTTTCAGCATCCGGGGTGAATGGTCTGCCGCCCCCGGTTCACTCCTGGGGAAACAATGGGAAAGCCTGCCTGTTCCCCGAAAGAAACGTCAGGGCTGAGGGAAAATCAGTGCCTTTCGCAGATTCTATTCTTGTTTTTTCGTAACTATTTCTACTTTGTCACATTAGAATGCGACATAAAATGTTGAAATATTTGGCATA
>JACDZF010000086.1 GCA_013426795.1 Desulfocapsa sp.
GTGCTACCATGATGAGCAGTCCCTTAAGCTCATTTATTACGGCACCTTATGCCGCATCCAACCATCAGCCATTTTCGGGCTGCAGCCTGGCGCGGCTGTACCAATAAGCACAAGGACAGAATGAAATGTTCACTCTCCCCGTCTCATTTCATAACTCGTTCCAGCAATGGCAGGGGCGCAACCGTCTGCGTCTGCCATCTCTTTGATGTTTCAACAACGATCCCTTTACGACAACGGCTCATGGCTGTTGTGGTGCAAAGTATTCCATGCGTGTGTATCCTGAAAAAATAGGTGTCATTGCCGGAAGCGGCCAGTTTCCCCTTCTCTTCATCAAGGCCGCGAAAGAAGCGGGCCGGGTGGTCGCGGTGATTGCGCATAAGGGGGAAACGCTCCCCGAGGTGGCCGAAGCTGCCGATGTGGTCTGCTGGGTAAAGCTTGGTCAACTTGGAAAAATAATAAATTTTTTTCGTGAACAAGGGGTTGGGGAGACCGTTTTCCTGGGAGCGATCACCAAGACCCAGGTCTTCCGCGATGTCTTTCCTGATTTAAAGGGATTGACCCTGTGGAACAAGATCGATCGCAGACAGGACGACGCCATTCTCCGGGCAGTGGCTGGAGCCCTGGAAGGTGAAGAGATCAGGGTGCTGGAGTCCACCCTGTATCTGCGCCACCTCCTGTTCCCCGTCGGAGTTCTGAGCAAAAAGAAGCCCAGCCATGAGCAGCGCCTGGACATTGAGTTTGGCTGGCACAACGCCCGGGCCGTGGGTCGGCTGGATATCGGACAGTGCGTGGTGGTGAGGAATCGAACGGTGCTGGCGGTGGAGGCCATCGAAGGGACAGACGCCACCATCATCCGGGGCGGTGAACTGGCCAAGGAAAAGGCGGTGGTGGTCAAGGTCAAGAAGCCATCCCAGGATTTTCGTTTTGACCTGCCGGCCACCGGACTGAAAACAGTGGAGACCCTGGCTTCTGTCAAGGCGGCGGTGCTGGCGGTGGAGGCTGGACAATCGCTGCTCTTTGATCGTGAGGCCATGGTGAAGGCGGCTGACAGGGCCGGTCTGGTTGTGGTCGGGGTGGTTGAAAATCCTGACGGAACACTGGTGTTTTAATGCCACTTTTTCTTTCAAAATTTTCCCTTTCGCCCCTGTGATGCAGGCCATGATCCTGGCCGCCGGGTTCGGAACCCGTCTGCTGCCCCATACCCTCCTTCGCCCCAAACCCCTCTTTCCCATCCTCAATCAACCCCTGCTGCTGCTCACCATTGCCCGTCTGCAACGGGCGGGTTTTGATCATATCGTGGTCAACTGTCATCATCTGCGCCACCAGATCGTCCGTGCCCTCCAGCAAATCCCTGGCGTCCTGATCCAGGAAGAAACCTCCATCCTCGGCACCGGCGGCGGTCTGCGGCTGGCCCTGGCCCGGTTTCGTGACGAGCCGGTGCTGGTGACCAATGGCGATATCTATCACACCATTGATTACCGTCATCTCTATGAAGGCCATATTCAAAATGGCGGGGCAGTGACCATGGCCATGCATGACTGCCCCCGGTTCAATACGGTGGCGGTGCGGGAGGGGCATATTTGCAGTTTTGATGATCGCACCCCGGGGCAGGTGCTGGCCTTTACCGGTTTGCATGTTCTTGAGCCAAGGGTGCTGGAAGGAATTCCAGCCGACGAAGAATACTCAATTATTGATGGCTATCGGAGGCTGCTGAAGCAGGGGGAGCGGATTGTCGCGGCGCGGGTGGATGACTGCTTCTGGACAGATATGGGAACGGTGGAGGATTATCTGGCACTGCATGGCGGGCTGTTAACCGGCAGGATTCCCCTCTGGCCGGAGCTGCAAGAGGCAGCCGGAAGGTTTTCGCATGATCAGTGTGGAGAAAAACCCGGCATATCGTCAAGGTACTGCCTGAGCGATACCGCAAAACTGGAAAGAGACGTCACCCTGCGCGACTGGGTCTGCGTGGGGGATGATGCTGTCATTGGCAGGGATGTCTCTCTCCAGCGATCAGTGGTGTGGGATGGCGTGCGGGTTGCCTGCGGGCGCAAGGTCGTGGATCAACTGGTGGCCATGTAGCGCCGCAGATGAGCGGCAAGGTCCAGGCACAAGCTTTGGTACTGTCAGGGCCTGGTCGATTCAGAGCCAAGCTTGTTGTGGTCGCGGCCGGTAAAATAATTGAGCCAGGACGAACTTCCCTGCTGCGCCCAATCCTTCGGCGGGAGTGGAGGAAACCGGAGGGACAGTTCTTTGGGGGAACTGACCGGGTGGCGCTGATAAACCTTGACCCAGAAACAGAGTCTCTCCTCCGGGTAAACCTCGCAGAAGCCATGCAGAGAGCCGCCGCAGGGGCCGTTGATCATTTTTTTGGGACAGCCGGACTGGGGACAAAGATAGTTGGATTCGGCCAGGGTGCAGTCCCCGCACATACGGCAGCGAAAGAGAATGGCTTTGAGCAGCCGCTCACAGCTGGTGTACAGCCGGCGGATTTGCCTGTGTGGATCAGAGCGCAGACTGATGAACCGGGCCAGGGGAAAAAGGAATCCCTCCGGCTTGAAGGCGCTGTCGTGGATCTGCTGGTTGATACGATACAGGATCGGGGCGGTCAGGGCTGTCCGGGGTCTTTCCAGTTGTCGTCCTGATTCGGGGTAGAGATACCAGGTGGCGGGTGCGGGAAAGTCCACTTCCCGGCGGAGCTCTTCCAGATCAGCGCTCCTGGTCAAGGAATCGGCCTGGTCGAGAAGAAAAGCTATCTTGCTGAAATCGAGATTATTGCCGCCCAGATGAACCCCGTCGTAGCCCATCTGTTTGAGTAGTGCCACCATCTTTGCCCCCCGCAGCAATCGGGCCTCTTCCCCCTTGTCCTGCGCCGTCTGTTCCTGGCGCATGCGGTTGAGCAGAGATTCTGGAAAGACAATGCCGGGAACCCTCCCCTGCACCATCATCTCGGCCACCTTCAAGCCGGGAATAAAGACACTGGCAATCAGGGGCACACCAAGGTCGCTGTGGCGGGAAAAGAGGAGCAGCTCCTCATATTTTTTCATGTCAAAGCCAAGCTGGCTGATGACAAAATGGGCACCGGCATGGGCCTTGGTGATCAGTTTGGCATACTGGAAGACCTGTTCCGCCTCGGTTGTCTTAAAAGGCGAGACCACGCAGCCGGCGAGGAAATCCATGGCAGGCAGCGGCATCAGGCCACCGGGGGCCTTTTTTTCCAGGGGAAGGGAGCCGTGCAGGCGATGAATGAGGGCCAGAAGCTGGGGAGAGTCCAGATCAAAGACCGGCATGGCCTGGCCCTGGTAGCCGTATCGGGGATAATCGCCACCCAGCACCAGCAGGTTGAGGAGGCGGTGACGATGGCATTCAAAGAGCTGGCTTTCCGCCATGTTCCGGTTCTTGTCCTTCAGGGAAAAGTGGATCAGGGGGGCAATGCCCAGGGCCTGAATCTCAAGACCTAAGGGGGTGGGGGCAAGGGCCGGATGGCCACCGGGGTTATCGGTGATGGAGAGGGCCTTGATCCGGCCATCTTTTTTTGCCTCTTCGGCAAACCTGAGGGTGGCATCCAGCTGTTTTCCCCCTGATCCCCGGCCTGGAACCAGCTCAAAAGTGATGGTGAATTCGTCGACTCGAAAGAGGGATTCGCGGAAGATATCACTTGACTGTAAGAGAGGCATACGAGGCTGGGTTCACTTGATTTTTGGTAAAATGGCCGGAGGAGAAACTGCTCCGTTATTTTCTTTACGGTGTTTGGGACACTGGGTACTATTGTAGGCATGACTCAAGAAAAAGAAAGCGAAATTATCCCGATCCTGGCCTCTCTGCTCCGGGCCGCCGGTCTTGTCTCCCGGAAGGAGGCCGATGAGTCACTGGCATCCCTGGTGATCCAGCGCCTGAGTGGAGACGGCTCCAGCCGGAGATTCTTGCGGGTAATGCGGAAAAATGGAGAGAGGCTCTGTCTGGCAGTGGCACCTGCGGGGCAGACCAGGCCGGATTTACGGGAGGCGAAGGCGGCGCGGATGATTGGCAGCCATCTTCACGCCCATGGTGTCCGGGTTCCCGCCCAGTATGGCTGGGATGAAGCAACGGGGTTGCTCCTCTTTGAGGATCTGGGGGATGTGAAGCTCCATGATCTGGTGGAGGCTCATCGCGGCCCCGGCGGCGTGATGGATCTGCGCGCGGTTCGCCCCCTCTATATCCAGGCCGTGCGGGAACTGGCGGTGATGCAGATTCGCGGGGCCTTGGACTTTGACTGCGACTGGTGCTGGGATACCAGGGAGTATGATCGTTCCTTGATGTTGGGCCGGGAATCCGGGTATTTTCTGCGGGCATTCTGGCAGGAACTGCTGGATCAGCCGGTACCGGAGGGGATTGAAGGGGAGTTTGAGCAGATCGCCGCCATGGCCTCGGAGGCGCCCTCTGGTTTTTTTCTGCACCGGGATTTTCAGTCGCGAAACATCATGGTGGAGGACGGCCAGATTCGCTTTATTGACTTTCAGGGGGGGAGAATGGGGCCTCTGGGCTACGATCTGGCCTCCCTGCTCATTGACCCCTATACTGCTCTGCCCGTGCCTTTCCAGGAGGAACTGCTGGGGATTTATGTTGATGCCGTCAATGTCCTGCATCCCCTGGATGTCCGGCTGTTTCGGCGACACTATGCCTTCCTTGCCCTGCAGCGGAATCTCCAGATCATTGGCGCTTTCTCATTTTTAAGCCGGGTCCGGGGCAAGGACTTTTTCGCCCGTTTCATTGCTCCCGCCCTGGCCTCACTGAACGGGCGTCTGGGGAATGAGGAGTTTCGCGGTTTGCGGGTTCTGCCCGATCTGGTGGTTCGGGCCATGGAGCTTTTGCGGCAAGGAAAGTGATCTGAAACCACGGGAGTCTGCCGGAAACCGTGTCTTGCTCGACACCAGCGTTACAATCTTGTCGTTATTTCCCTTCCCGACTGTTTGCGGCTTCTTCTTCTGTCTGTAAATCCTCAAAGGCATGTCGGACCGCGTTTAATTCCCGACGATAGCCTTCAGCGTCACCATACTCCAGGAATTTGCTGTAGCGACTGTGAAAATCACTGGTTCGTCTCGCGTGTTTGATCGGACACCAGAATTGTTCGGTCCTCCCTGCGATCTCGCGAATGTAGGCGATCAACCCGTTAAAATAGCCGCAGTAGAGGCAGTTGAGCTTCTCAATGCCGTTGAGATAGCTCAGGGAGTGCCGGTCGAAGACGATATAGCTGCTTCGTTTGACCTTGGGGATCTTGTAGATGGGAAAGCAGACGGCCTGGAACAGGGAGACAACGGCATCCATAAACAGGGCCGGAAACAGGCAGCCCCAGATAAAGGGGACGGTGAGAATGTTGAGGAACTCCGACTCCCTCAGATACCGGGAGATCCGTATGGCAATGAGCTTGTGCTGCCGCTTGATCTCCTGGTCAAAGAGGACCTTTTTACCGCGAATATGGTACGAGAACTCCGCTTCTTTTTTCTGGAATTCCAGGGTCAGTTCCTGCTCCAGTTTTTTTATGGCCTCGATCAGGCTTTGCAGTTTGTCGTTCATGGGAGGAGTGTGGGATAAATAAAGAGGTAAGGAGCAATGAATGGAGTTGTCAGGGTAAGGGATTCCAATTTTCAGACTAAACTCGGATTTTATCCCATAAGCAAGGGCTAATCGTCTCGCATCCTTGCTTCGTCCACCTTATAAGCAGAAAAACAGGAGAAGGCAATATGACCAGTGCTCCACAGGGAAGGGAGGCAACCGTCCTCAACAAATGCCATATCCCTTTTTGCTTCAAAGAAGATATGGGGATGGCCGTCGGGAAATGGATAAAAAACCGTCAGGACTTGGCATCAGGGTGCAATATCTGCTCTTTTCGTGTATGGTAGGTTAGAGTCATACGCAAACGATGCCTCGCTCAGTACTTCTGACCCTTGAATCCCATCGCGTTGTACTGTCCTGAGCTGACTTCACGTAACGAATTCCGATGATCGGATCATATATAGAAAGGAAGAAATGCCAACGTACTCCATCGTCGCCCTGGTTGGGCGGCCCAATGTCGGAAAATCAACGCTGTTTAACCGGATTACCAAGTCCAGGCAGGCCATTGTTGACCCCACTCCCGGTGTGACCCGTGACCGTCATTACGCGCGCGTGCTCTGGGATGAAAAGATGTTCATGCTCGTTGACACCGGCGGCATTGATAAGAACCCTGAGGACCTGATGGTGGATCATATCCGCGAGCAGGCCATGGCCGCCATTGAAGAGGCTGACATCATCGTCTTTCTCTTGGATGGCCGGGAGGGAATTATGCCGGCGGACCTGGAAGTGGTGGATATGCTGCGTCGCACCAACAAGACCATCTTTCACGTGGTGAACAAGATCGACAGCCCGGAGCAGGAACTGAAACTGCTCTCCCCCTTCTATGAACTGGGAGTGGAGCCCCTCTGGTCACTCTCGGCGGAGCACAGTTTCGGCTTTTATACCCTGATGGATGCCTTGAGTAAACAGGTCAAGGAAAACGACGACGAGGTTGCTCTGCCCGAAAATACGATTAAGGTCGCCTTTTTCGGGCGTCCCAATGTCGGCAAGTCGTCCATGATCAACCAGATTCTGGGCCAGGAACGGATGGTGGTCTCCGAGGTTTCCGGCACCACCCGCGATTCGGTGGATACCCTGCTCAGTTATGACCAGTATAACTACCTGCTCATTGATACCGCCGGTATCCGCCGCAAGGGCAAGACCACGGAGAAGCTGGAAAAATTCAGCATCCTCAAGGGGCTCTCCTCCATGGAGAAGTGTGACATCGCCGTGGTCCTCATCGATGCCGCTGAAGGAATCACCGAGCAGGATACAACGGTGATCGGCTACACCCAGGAACAGGGGCGGGGGCTGATTATCCTGGTGAACAAGTGGGATCTGATCAAGGATGACAAGAAGCGCCAGGATAAGTTGTGGGCCGATATCGGGCTGGCCATTCCCTTCGTCGGGTTTGCTCCCGTGCTCCATGTCTCAGCCCTTACCGGGTACGGGATCAAGCGGATTTTCCCAGCCATCGGAGCGATTTTCAAACAGTTTACCGCCAAGTTTCCCACGGCGGCCCTGAATCAGTTGCTCCAGGACGCGGTGGCATATCACAGCCCGCCCATTTATAAGAACAAGCGGCTCAAGTTTTATTTTACCTCGCAGATCGGCACCAAGCCGCCGCAATTTGTGATCATGAGCAACAGCTCCAAGGGCGTCCATTTTTCCTATCAGCGCTATCTGACAAACCGCTACCGGGAAGGGCTGGGGCTGGACAAGGTACCGGTGCAGATTGTTATTCGTGATAAAAATCGAGAGAAAGAAAAGAAACATTAGTGCCTTACAGATTCTATTCTTGTTTTTTTGCAAGAATAGAATCTGCGAAAGGCTCGTATCCCGTTCATCGGGGTTAGGGTATATTTTTGCAGGAAGAGAGACGACCAAATGAAGGGGTCTTGAGCTGAAAGCCAAAATCGAACGGCGCAGGAACAACACACAAACTTTGTGGTGGTGCCTCGGAGGCACGGGGTCTTCGGGGAAGTTTAACAGGTATTGAATGGAGGCAGGATCATGGGCAAGGAACAAAATACGAGAAAAGAAACGAAAAAAGAGCCAGCCAAGACGATGAAAGAAAAGAAAGCGGAAAAAAAGGCCAAGAAAGAAGACAAGAAAGGACAGATGCCCTGAGCATGGACGATGGCCAGCAAAGAAACAACCCTCTGCACGGTATCACCCTGGAGATGATCCTGGTCCGTCTGCAGGAGAAGTACGGCTGGGAGAAAATGGGCAGGAAGATCAAGCTCCAGTGCTTTCTCAGTGAGCCAAGCATCAAGTCCAGTCTGGTGTTTCTGCGGAAAACCCCCTGGGCTAGAAAAAAGGTTGAGGACTGGTATCTTCGTAATTTCGTGACCGACTGGAAGGAGGTTCAGAAGTAGGCCTCTGAACCTCCTGTCCCATCAGATGTATGGGCGAGATGAATTTTTCCCCTCGATGAGCCCCTTGCCGACGGGTATAGGAAAATAATCGGATCTTATTTTTTCTAAAGATTTAAAAGTATTCTGACCCCGATTTTGTGACCCCGATTTTGCTCGTGTATGCATTCCCTGAATTCGATAGCCACCATTGCAGCAAGGGTGTTTGAGGCGCTGAGAACCGGCTGGTGTTGGGCCGCCCCTGATAGCGGTGCTCGGCCGGTCGCGCCGCTCGTCGCTGCGGTTCTGCTCGCCCTGACCGTCCTCTCCGGGTGCGGAGCCGGGCATCCCCCTGCCGGCACCGGTGCACCCGTCCACCTGGTTGTTCTCGGCGATCCCCATCTGCCCGGTGACAATCTGGTTGCCAAGCAGGCGGTTCTGGAAAGGATCAATACCTGGCGGGATGTCGCCCTGGTTGTTGCCGTCGGCGACATTACCGAAAACTACGGCACCGATAAGGAATACGCCGCCGCCGCCACCTATTTCCGCAACCTGCGCCATCCCCTGGCCCCGATTGTGGGCAACCACGACTATTACTACCAGACGCCTTATCCACTTGTGGCCCAAGGGTATATCCGCGCACCCTTTATTTTTCAGCAGGCGAAGCTGGCCAAATTCCGGCAAACTTTCGGCCTTGACCAGCACTACTTCAAGCGGGAAATCGGCGGTTACCTGCTCCTTTTTCTTTCCACCGATCACGACCGTTTTGGCACCGGCGTCGGCGAAGCGCAACTGGAATGGCTCCGCATTCAGCTCCTCCGGCACCGCAACCAACCAACCATCATCTTCGCCCACCCTCCACTGCAAGGGACCCAGACCAGATTCAGGCACTATGTCAATGGTCCCAATGCCGTCGTCCAGCCGGAGGCCTGGATACACACGCTCCTGATCACCAATCCCCAGGTTGTTCTCTGGGTGTCCGGTCATACCCACACCCCGCCCACTGAAGCCAGTTATTCCTCCTTCATCAACATCTACGCCGGTCGGATCATCAATATTCATAATGATAGCATGAAGGGCGACACCATCTGGAGCAACTCCCTATACCTGTATCCGGACCGGGTTCAGGTGCGCACCTTCAACCATCGTGAAAACCGCTGGCAGGCCGAGTTTGACCGCACCATCCTTGTGCCGCCCCGGCGCTGAATTACTCCATCTTCGGGTGGTGCACTGAGATATTGAATTCACCGTTGAATTCACCTTTTCTAAAGATTTAAAAGTATTCTGACCCCAATTTTGTGTGACCTCAACATTACGATAAGACAAAGATTCGAGCCGTGGCTCAATGGTTGGAGTCGGTGAGCTTTTCACCCAAAACTCCGTAGCCACTCCCCGTTACCTGGAGCTTTTCAGCGTGTGGCCAGACGGTGAGGAAGACCGGAGCGGCGAGGGTCTTGGCGCTGCGCTGTTCGATGGCACGAACCTCCTCCGGGGTCATGACGCGTGGGCCGACGACCTCGGCGCGGACGGTCCAGGCACCCTCGTAAAAGACCGCGTCCACGGCCGGGGCAAAGCTATGGGGGATGGCCTCAATACCCGCCCGCACCGTGGCCTCGGCCTGGGCCTGCTGGAGTTCACTTTCCGGGGTGGTGGCACCCAGGTGCGCCTCCCCGAGCAGGATGGGACCCTTCGATGAGAGGTCGGTGGTTGAGGTTCTTCGAACCACAACGCGCAGGTTTGGTTCGTCCAGGCGCTCTTGCAGGAGCTTTTCGAATTTTGCGACTTCACCGGCCATCGGCTCGTGTGGACTCTGGATTGCCACAATAACCACTGGACGCGACGCCAGCTCAACCAGTTCTGTGCCGAGAAACTGCAAGGCCGGGCGGGTCGAGGCAATCTCGCGGGCCACCTGCTCGGCCTGCTGGAGCATGCGCATCGACGGTGACATCTGGGCTTCAGTTACCTTGCCGTCAAGATTGAGATAGGGCCGAATGTTGGTGGAGCCGGTGGCAGAAACATCCTTGGTGACACTGCATCGCATGAAAAGACGAACTGACTCCCCAAGTCGCTGGCGCAGCTCCTCTTCCATTTTCTTTACGCTCGTCGGCTCAACTACGCGTGGAGTTTCCACCGTTGCAATCACGTCGATGCCGTCGTTGCGGTGACTGAATTCAACCTTTACTAGGGCAGTGTTTGGTTCCTTGGCCAGAGCCTCGTCAAGGACGGCATTAATGTTGGTCTGGATTCGCAGATTCCGCACCAGTCCGATGAGATAGCTGGAGAGCAAAGCGGTAACCAGGATAAGGCCGATAATGGCCGCTGAAAACCGGTGTAACAGACTTTTAAGTGAGCCAATTTCTTCCCGGGTGACGAAACCTGCCACAAAAAAGAGGGCCGCCCCAACCATGAGGATGGCGAGAACATTGGCAAAAAAGAGGAGAAAGGCGCCCCAGGCACCCTGGTAGGCGCCGCTTGCAAGACAAAGGCCCATGGCGGCTATGGGTGGATTTAAAGCAGTGGCGATGGCAACGCCGGGCAAGGCCGGAGAAACGCGTTCATCAATCATTGCCAGGACCCCGGCGAAACCGGCCAGGGCGGCGACAAAGAGATCGATCAGGGTGGGCTTGGTCTGCGCCAGAAGGGCCACCGATGGTTCACCCATGAACGGCATCAGGCCAAGGAGAAAACAGAGGCCGACACCCAGGGCGGCACCACCGAACTCCGCCAGCAGCGCCCTTCCAAGCAGATGGATATCCCCCCGCATCAAGCCCAGGGAAATACCAAAAATCGGGGTCATCAGCGGAGCCACAATGTTGGCCCCGATCAGGGTCGCATCGCTGTTAATGATCAGGGCGAAGCCGGCAATCAGCTCTGAGATGCCGAGCAGGGCATAATAGACCGGCGATGTCTTTGATCCTTCGGAGATATCATGCAATACCACGGCGCGGCGCTCATCACTCACCGATCCGATCTCGGTGATCGCGCTCCACCACTGGGGCTGCCATGAGGTTTGCTTCTCGATCATCTTCTTCGCTGGCGATTAGAAGGAGTCGAAGATGGAAGGGGCGGGCTTTGAACCATCTCCCCCCGGCGCCGGTTTTTTGGACATGGGAGGCGCTTCCCTAACGGGTTCAGGGACGCCCACGGGTGCCTTTGACTCCGCCGGTGTTTCCGCCACCGGTTCAGTGGTGGTGCCGGACGTTTCCGGCACAGGGGTGTCCGGTGGGGCAAGCACTGCCGGGACCTGGACAGGTGGGGCCGGACTTTCCGGGATGGGCTCCGGCTGGCCGGATTCGCTTCGGGCAGGGGTGCCATCTGCCTTGTCTGAGGGCGCCTTTGCCGGCGCATCCTTGGTCGGGACCCGCCAGTCAAGGCGGCTGTTGTTGACCCATCCTGCAAGCCGCCCATCCTCAGTGACCACATAGGCATGGCCCTTTTCAAGTCGAGTCCGGGTTACTTTTTCGTTCAGAGTCAGCCGTCCCAATACCTTTGAGGAAGTGGAGGCGTTCGCATACACCGGCAGTCCGGCGGTGATGACGTAATAGACCTGAGCTGTTTGACTGTCTTCCCGGCCCATATCCGGGAGTTTGTTGAGGGTTGAATCCACCCATTTTGGTGCGGAGCAAGCGCTCACGGTGAGTAATATCGCCGACACTATGACGAGGGCTATGGCGGAGTGCATCGCTGCTAAATATTTCATACTCATTCTCTCCATTTTTTCTTTCAGGTAAAGCTCCGGCTTGACCGGGGGATAACAGACCACGTTTAACAGTTTCTGAATAAGATGGACGTCTATTCTAACGTGCGCCGCGTAAAAGAAAAAGGGGATAAAATATTTATTTTGATCCGGCCGTACTGCAAGGCGGGGCG
>JACDZF010000365.1 GCA_013426795.1 Desulfocapsa sp.
TTAATCTCCTGCGGAGTCGGCCATAGCGCCTTTGCCGCCTCAGCATACCACGCAGCCAAGGGATTCACGGCATCAGGATGTTCAACGCCAAATTTGAGCAATGTTCTTTTAGAAATAACTCTCATACAGGCATCATACTCTTTTTTCCCAAAATGGGAAGTTGCTTGTTAAATGATTCCTTGGGGAGGGAAAAAGAGGGTTTGGCTCTCAAATAGACTTCATTCCTGTAAACTCATTTTCATCCTTTACAGGAACTAGCGCACTCTTTATAATACTACTAAGAGTGCTATTGATAATGCGACTACAACAGGAGAACTTCCATGACCATTATATCTGCCAACGACCTGAAGACCAAAGGAGTTTCCGCCATTGAATCCGTCCTTGCCATGCAAACTGAGGCGATGATCTCCGTTCGCGGGAAGGAACGCTACGTGATAATGGATCTGGATCACTATCATTACCTGCGTGAGTGCGAACTGGAAGCCGCTCTGGCTCAGACTCGCGCTGATATTGCCGCTGGAAGAACGGTCAAGGAAAGCGCAGAAGAGCATCTGGTCCGTCTCAAGGCCTCCCTGTGAGTTGGTCGCTGGTCTTTACTGATCACTATGAGAAACGGGCCCTCCGCTTTCTTAAGCGTCATCCCGAGTTAGAACGGCAGTACCTGAAGACCTTGCAGCTGCTGGAGGCCAACCCCTTTCATCCATCGCTCCGACTGCATCGCCTGTCTGGACGACTTGCAGACCTGCACTCGGTATCGATCAACCTTTCCTACCGCATCACCATGGAATTTCTCATTGAAAATCAAGAAATTATTCCTGTCGATGTGGGCGATCACGACACGGTTTATTCAATCCAGTTGGAGAATTCAACTGGGTGAATTCACCAATAATCAACAAGCTCTTCTGTGCCCCAGTCCCCGTTGCTCCATCCTATTCCTTGGCTTTGCATTTTTCTACGCGGTTTTTACCATCAGCCTTGGCAACATAGAGTGCGTCGTCGGATTGTTTCATGAGCTGCAACAAATCACTGGAAAAATCAGCATCCAGCGCCGCCACACCGATGCTGATTTTATAGTTGATGACTTCATCTAAATAGGCCACCTGATCATTTTCGGCCACCAGTCGAATCCTCTCTAACACGGCGTCAACCGCATCCATGCTACCTCCAAGCATGGTTACCGCGAACTCCTCACCACCAATGCGGCCCGCAATATCACTTTCCCGTAGATTATCTCGCAAGAGGGAGGCAAAGGATATTAATAC
>JACDZF010000087.1 GCA_013426795.1 Desulfocapsa sp.
GGCAATGCCCTATTTTTTTTCGCTATCTACCCACAGATTCTGCGGTAGAGCCTTTATAGTCAAGGTGCTGAATTGTATCTGGTATTCAAGCCGTTCTCATTGGCGCAGCCCATCTGGCCTGGTATGGGGTCAGTCTTCCTGGAAGTGAGCAACATTGCCTTCGATGAGTGTCTTACATTCAGGCGAGCTGTTCTTCCCGGGGTCGCGTGAGAGACTGCGGGCATTGGCCGGGTCAGAGTGAAAAAAGTTGGTCGACGGATGAGAAAAAAGGGTGGCAGGAGTGGACTAAAGTTTATAATGTTCCCGGTTTATCGGGAGCTGTATTTTTGAACCGCGGAGTGCAGCTTTTCCCTCGCGGACTCATTTTTTTATTGGAGTGGAAGGATATGGGTGTGAGTTTGTTACGACCTGAACAGTGTTGCCTGCATATCATTGATCCCCAGCAAAGTCTGATGGCCCACATTTACGAGATGGAACGGGTGGTTGCCAACATCTCCCGGTTAATCCACTGTGCCAGGATTCTGAAGATGCCGATTCTTGCCAATACCCAGTATAAAAAAGGATTGGGGCCCTATGTCCCTGAGCTGGAAGAGATGATGACAGGAATCCCGCGTCCAGATAAGACTGAATTTAACGCCCTTGCAAATCTTGAGACCCGGTCATTGATAACTCAATTGCCGAAAACTGTTACCACCCTTATCCTTGCTGGCGTTGAGACCCATATCTGTATCTATCAGACGGCCATGGGGGCTCTGGAACAGGGGCTGGTGCCCTGGGTCGTGGCGGACGGGGTTTCCTCGCGCAGCAAGGTTAATTATGATCTGGGGCTCTCTCGTCTGGCTGCGCTGGGAGTCGTTGTTGGCCCGGCTGAGATGATTATTTATGAGTTGCTGGGCCGGGCCGGTACCCCGGAGTTCAAGGCCATGCTGCCCCATATTGTATAAGGCGGTTTCTTTTCTACCTTCATTCTTTGAGTTGTTATTATGAACGGAAATACCATTCGCCAGAAATTTCTGGACTATTTTGCCAAACATGATCACACCGTGGTGGAGAGCTCGTCTCTCATACCCAAGGATGATCCCACCCTGCTTTTTACCAATGCCGGTATGGTTCAGTTTAAAACGGTGTTTATGGGAGAAGACCGAAGGGGGTATGTGCGGGCCACCACTTCTCAGCGCTGTGTTCGAGCGGGCGGGAAGCATAATGATCTGGAAAATGTTGGGTACACCGCTCGCCATCATACCTTTTTTGAGATGCTGGGCAATTTCTCCTTTGGCGATTATTTCAAGGAGGACGCCATTCGTTTCGCCTGGGAGTTTCTTGTGGGTGAGCTGAACGTACCCGCGGAGCAGCTCTGGGTGTCGGTCTATGAGGAGGATGATGAGGCCTTCGGGTTATGGGAAAAGGTTGAAGGATTGTTGCCTGGTCGTATTGTTCGTATGGGAGAGAAGGATAACTTCTGGGCCATGGGCGATACCGGCCCCTGCGGTCCCTGTTCTGAAATCCATATTGATCAGGGAGTCGAGGCGGGGTGCGGTCATCCTGACTGCGCTCTGGGCTGCGACTGTGACCGCTTCCTGGAACTGTGGAATCTGGTCTTTATGCAGTTTAACCGGGCAGCGGATGGAACCATGACCCGTCTGCCCAAACCCAGTATCGACACCGG
The DNA here is from genome assembly GCA_013426795.1 of Desulfocapsa sp. Lineage (GTDB taxonomy): Bacteria > Desulfobacterota > Desulfobulbia > Desulfobulbales > Desulfocapsaceae > UBA2270. The sequence goes on from JACDZF010000087.1 coordinate 1,667, forward strand.
GATGGGGCTCGAACGGGTGGCGGCGGTTCTTCAGGGGAAACTGAATAATTATGATTCAGATCTCTTCCAGCCGATTATTCAACAACTGGAAGTGCTCTCCGGACGCCGTTATGGTCAGGATGGGGCCGATTCCACAGCCATGCGGGTCATTGCTGATCACGCCCGTGCCACCACCTTTCTGGTGTCTGACGGGGTCCTTCCCTCCAATGAGGGGCGGGGGTACGTCTTGCGTCGGATCATGCGGCGGGCCGTTCGTTTTGGCCGCAACCTTGGCCTGGTCAAGCCCTTCATGGATGGGGTGACAACCAGTGTGGTGGTCACCATGTCCCACGCCTACCCACATCTTCTGGACACGGTGGAGCTGCTGAAAAAGGTGGTCGTGAGTGAAGAAGAGCGCTTTCGAGAAACGCTGGAAAATGGCCTTGCCCTTCTGGATGAAGAGATCAAGCGCATTGCTCAGGACAGTGATCCGGTAATAGCCGGAGATTTTATCTTTAAATTGTATGATACCTACGGCTTTCCCATGGATATTGTCCGCGATATTTCCCGTGAAAAAAAAATCGGCTTTGATGAAGCGGGGTTTCATACCGCCATGAACCGGCAGCGTGCCCAGTCTCGAGCTTCCTGGAAGGGAGACGCCATCAAGCTTCGTGAGCAGGGGGTTCAAGATCTTGCAGAGTGCGGTGCCCGCGCTGAGTTCGTCGGGTATGAACAGCTGACGGTCAAGACCCGGGTCAACACCTTGCTCAGTCCCACAGGGATTGAGGTCCCGGAGATACCCAGCGGCTCGGAAGGCCGCCTGTTTGTTCTGAAAACGCCTTTTTATGCGGAATCCGGCGGACAGGCAGGGGATGTGGGGATGGTGCGCTGGGGAGATGGGTATGCCCGGGTATTGGGGACAAGCACCGGAGCTGACGGGATTATCCTCCACCAGTTGCGGGTGGAAGAGGGGAGCCTTCGTCTCGGTCAGGAGATTGAAATGTCCGTATCCGATGAGCAACGGGGCGATACCGCAGCCAATCATACGGCAACCCATCTGCTCCAGGCGGCAATGCGTGAAATCCTGGGCGAACATGTCAAACAGGCCGGCTCCCTCGTGACCGCTGAGAGATTACGTTTTGATTTCACCCACTTCAGTCCCCTCAGTGAGGAGGAAATCGGCAGGATTGAGCGGCGGGTAAACGACAAGATTCGAAGCAATATGAGGGTTGATACCCAGCTTCTGGCTCGTGATGCGGCCATCGAAATGGGAGCCACGGCTCTCTTTGGGGAGAGGTATGGTGATCAGGTGCGGGTGGTTTCGGCGGGTGATTTCAGCAAGGAACTCTGTGGTGGCACGCATGTTTCGGCCACTGGAGCCATTGGCCTGTTCAAGATTATCTCGGAAAGCGGGATTGCAGCCGGGGTCAGGCGCATAGAGGCCTTAACCGGAAGGGTGGCCATCGCCCATATCCAGGCCATGGGGGAGCGTGAACAGGAGCTTTGTCACATCCTGAACGTGAAACCGGAGGGGATTTCCGATAAATTCAAATCCATGGCCGGCGCTCAGAAACAACTGGAAAAACAGCTGGCGGAATTGGCAACCAGGCTGGCCGTCACCGATCTCCACCACCTGTTGCAGATGGCGGTGGACGTCCAAGGGGTCAAGGTCATAGCGGCCAGGGTCGAACTCGACAGCCCCCAGACCCTTCGAGAGCTGGGGGACCGGTTGCGCGATTCCATGGGGTCAGGAGTGGCGGTGCTGGGCGGGGTGATTGGGGACAAGGTTGTGCTGCTGGCACTAGTTTCGAAAGATCTGACGGAAAAAATCTCTGCCGGGGTTTTGGTGGGAAAGGTTGCGGCCCTGGTTGGAGGAAAGGGCGGGGGAAGATCAGACATGGCCCAGGCCGGTGGGCCGATGACCGATAAATTGAATGGAGCGGTGGCGGCTGTGCATAAGTTGGTGCAGAATATGCTGGCCGATTCGCTGAATTTTGCACGCTAATTTTTTGAAGATAGGCCGGAAAAACGCTATAAATTCGCTGTTATTGTTGAGAAAACTCCCCCCAATGTTCGCCACAAAAAAAGTTGACACGCCTCATTTTATGATGTAGAACCCTCTCACATATTGTGAATCGTCATTCATTTTGAATGAAATTTCTGTGTATCTTCGTTGAACAGGAGCGTATAAAAATGATTACAATGGACATCACCCTCGTCATTCAGATGGTAAACATATTTGTTTTGATGTTTGTGCTGAATGCAATTATTTACAAGCCCGTGCGGAAGATATTGCGAGATCGTGCTGCCAGGTTCCAGGAGATGCAGGATGATGTTGCCAAGCTTCAGGAAAACGCTCGTCGCCGGCAGGAAGAGGTGGATAAAAAAATGATGTTCGCTTCTGGAAAGGCAAAAGAGGCATTGGATTCAGCAAGGGCAGGGGCACAGGCTGCCGGGGATGAAAAATTGTCAGCCATTAAAGCTGAGGCGGACGCGGAAAAAAATACACAGTTGGCAGAAGTTAAATTACAGATCGTTACTGCTGGAAAAGAATTGCAGGCCAATCTGGAAGGTTTTGCCACTGCCATGGCTAGTAAAATTCTGGGAAGGAGCTTCTAAGATGAAAAGGGTGCAACAAATGGCCAAAAATTGCGTGCTGGTTGCCGCAGTTTTGTGGCTCTCTTTGGCATTGGGTTCTGTGGTCTGGGCGTCAGATGCCGGTTCCGCCGCAAAAAGTGGTGGCCATGCCGTGGCCGCAGAGCATGCGACTGATGCAGGTCATGGGGCTTCGAACAGTCTTTCGCCGGCTAAATTGAAGGATTTTGGTCTCAGGGTTATGAACTTTGCCGCCCTGATGTTTATTCTTGTCAAGTTTGGCGCCAAGCCCATTGGCTCTGCCCTTTCAGGTCGGCGTAAGCAGGTAAAGGATGATCTGGAGTCTCTGGAGGCCAAGAAGGCCGCAGCAGAGCTCTCATATAAGGAGTTTTCGACGAAGCTTGCTTCCGTTGAAAAGGATGTGGACCAGATTGTCGAAAAGGCCATTGCCCAGGCTGAGATTGAGAAGGCCAAAATCATCGATCGTGCTGAAAAAATGGCGGAAGATATAAAACGTCAGGCGCAGATGGCGGTGGCCAACGAGGTCACTGCTGCCCGGCGGATGTTGAAGAATGAGATTGCGGATCAAGCGGCAGTCATGGCTGAGGCGTTAATCATTAAGAATCTGACCGGCGATGATCAGGTCAAGATTGTGGAAGATTACTTAGACAAGGTAGGGGCCATCCAGTGAAACAGACAATCTTAGCACGCAGATATGCCAAGGCGCTTTTTGCCGTGGGCAAGGAAGAGGGTAAGTTTGATGAGTACAATGAGACCCTGCAAGGGGTTGCCGGCTTATATGTCTCCCATCCGCAGGTGGTTGACGCCTTGACGAATCCCCTCTATCCCATGGATATCCGCCAGAAAGTAATGGCTGGGATGATTGTGTCCATGGGGGTGGAAAAGATAATGGCCAATTTTCTCAACCTGCTGGTGGAGAAGAAACGGGCGGTGATCCTTCCTGAGGTCGCGGAAGAATTTCAGGCCATGGTCGATAATGAAAAGAATGTCAGCCACGGCTCCGTCGTGTCTGCCATAGTATTGAGTGCAGCATTGCAAGACAAGGTGCGGGTAGCATTAGAAAAGCTTACCGGTAAGAAAGTGGCACTGACCACCAGTGTCGATCCTTCAATCATTGGCGGTATTATCGCCAAGGTTGGAGATTTGGAGCTCGATGGCAGTATCAGGACACAACTTGCTGGTTTAAAAGATTCCATTAAGGGGAGAGATTAAAAATGCAAATCAGAGCAGAGGAAATCAGTCAGATTATTAAAGATCAGATTGGCGGGTACGAGACCAGTATTGACCTGAATGAAACCGGTACCGTTATATCGGTTGGTGATGGTATTGCTCGTGTTTATGGCGTTCAGAACTGCATGGCCATGGAGCTCCTCGAGTTTCCCGGGGGCATTATGGGTCTTGCCCTCAACCTTGAAGAAGACAATGTCGGCTGTGCGGTTCTCGGCAGTGTCCGGGGAATCAAGGAAGGCGATATCGTCAAGAGAACCGGCAAAATTGCCGAGGTTCCCGTTGGGCCAGCCATGGAAGGCCGGGTTGTTGATGGTATCGGATTTCCCATAGACGGTCAGGGCCCCATTAAAACAACGGAAACGGCCAAGATTGAAGTGCTGGCCCCCGGCGTTATCGCCCGGAAAGGCGTGCATCAGCCATGCTATACCGGCGCCAAAGCCGTTGACGCGATGACTCCTGTGGGCAAAGGACAACGGGAGCTGGTCATTGGCGATCGTCAGATCGGCAAGACGGCGCTCTGTGTTGATGCCATCATCGCCCAGAAAGAGACGGATGTTCATTGCATCTATGTTGCCGTTGGTCAGAAAAAGTCAACGGTGGCCCTGGTTGTGGAGGCCTTGCGGAAACATGGCGCCATGGCTTATACGACAGTGGTTGCTGCCTGCGCCTCCGATCCTGCCCCCATGCAGTATATTGCTCCCTTTGCCGGGACCTCCATGGGTGAATATTATCGTGACCGTGGTCAGCATGCCCTTATTATCTATGATGATCTGTCAAAACAGGCCGTTGCCTATCGTGAACTTTCCCTTCTGCTCAGACGTCCACCAGGACGTGAGGCCTATCCTGGCGATATCTTCTTCAACCATTCACGACTGCTTGAACGCTCTGCCAAGGTAAATGATGAGCTTGGTGCCGGATCTCTCACCGCCCTGCCAATCATTGAAACCCAGGCCGGGGATGTTTCTGCGTTTATTCCTACCAATGTTATCTCCATCACTGACGGTCAGGTGTACCTTGAACCCAATCTCTTCTTCTCAGGCGTCCGGCCAGCAATCAATGTTGGTCTGTCGGTATCCCGCGTTGGTGGATCTGCCCAGGTAAAGGCCATGAAGCAGGTAGCCGGTACCCTGCGCCTTGATCTCGCCCAGTATCGTGAGCTTGCCGCCTTTGCCGCTTTTGGATCTGATCTGGATGCCGCCACTCAGGCTCAGTTGACCCGGGGCGAACGACTGGTGGAAATTCTCAAACAACCTCAGTATCAGCCACTGCCGATGCAGAAACAGGTCACCATTCTCTATGCCGGTGCCAATGGCTATCTCGACAGTCTGCCGGTGAATACCCTGAAAGACTATGAGGCCGAACTTTTTAACTATATTGAGACCAATGAGCCTTCTATCTTCGCGGATCTCAAGGAGCAGGAAGTTTTCACCGATGACATTAAGGCCAAGCTGAATAAGGCGTTGACCAGCTTCGGTCAAACCTTCAAGGCAACCAGGGGTATCAATTAAAGATATCAATTTTCAGGTCTCAACCAAGAGAGGATAATGGTTTGCCATGGCGAGCTTAAAAGACGTTAAGACTAAGATTGGTGGGGTTAAGAAAACCGCGCAGATTACCAAGGCCATGAATATGGTTGCGTCTGCGCGGCTTCGAGGAGCCCAGATGAAGATGGAGGCGTTTCGCCCCTATTCATCGAAATTTGAAGAGGCAATGTCCAATCTGTCAGGGGGAGCAAACACAGCTTCTTTCCCCTTGATGGAGGTAAGAAAAGTTTCTTCTGTGGAAATTGTGATTGTTACCTCTGATCGTGGGCTGTGTGGTTCATTTAATGCGAACATCAACAAGCTTGCGGAAAAAAAGATGAAGGCCTACGAAGCAGAAGGAAAAAAAGTCAGCTTTGTCTGTGTGGGCAAGAAAGGGCATCAATATTTCAAGAAGACGGGAAAGGTCAGGAAGTCCTATACAGATATAATGGCAGGCTTCCAGATGTTCCACGCCCGAGAAATTGCCCAGGATGTCGCTGACAACTTTGTCAAAGGTGGTGCTGATAAAGTGGAGGTCCTGTACGGCCACTTTAAATCAGTGGCGGTACAGCGCCCTGCCGCTCAGGATTTGCTCCCGGTGCAGCCGGTCGCAGGAACCGCTGAGGTCAAGAAGAAAGCGATCAGTGGAGATTATATTTATGAGCCTTCCACTGAAGAAATCATGAACGTTATGCAGCCGCTGTATCTGAATGTAATTTTGTACCATGCCATGCTTGAGGTAGGTGCAAGTGAGCATGCCGCCAGAATGACGGCAATGGATAATGCGACTTCTGCCTGTCGTGACATTGTAAATAGCCTGACACTGGTATATAACAAGGCTCGTCAGGCCGCCGTAACTGGTGAGCTGATGGATATCGTTGGTGGAGCTGAAGCCCTTAAGGGATAATAGACCATTACCAATTTAAAGACTGTAAGGAGGGGTGAATCCCGATGAGTGAACAAAACGTAGGTAAAATTATTAAAGTGGTTGGACCGGTTGTGGACGTTGCATTTGAGCCCGGTAAATTACCAAACATCATGAATGCCCTTTTTGTGAACAACCCAGGAATATCTGACGTGCCTGATAATCTTGTTATCGAGGTTGCCTTGCATCTTGGTGACAATGCCTGCCGTTGCATTGCCATGGATACCACCGATGGTTTGGTTCGAGGCATGGAGGCCCGTGACAGCGGAACATCAATTACCATTCCGGTGGGACCGCCAGCCCTTGGCCGTATCATGAATGTGGTTGGTCGTCCCGTTGATGGACTCGGCCCCATCGATTCAACCAAGACGATGTCCATTCATCGTGATGCGCCCTTGTTCACCGAGCAGGATACTGAGGTTCGTGTTCTTGAAACCGGTATCAAGGTTATTGATCTCCTCGTACCATTCCCGCTGGGCGGGAAAATGGGTCTGTTTGGTGGTGCTGGCTGCGGCAAGACTGTTATCATGATGGAGATGGTAAATAATATTGCCCAGCATCATGGTGGTATCTCAGTGTTCTGCGGCGTTGGGGAGCGGACTCGTGAAGGAAACGATCTGTATCAGGAAATGAAGGCCTCCGGGGTACTGCCAAAAGCCGCCCTCGTCTATGGTCAGATGACTGAGCCTCCAGGAGCTCGTTCTCGGGTTGCTCTTACCGGGTTGACCGCTGCGGAATATTTCCGTGATGAAGAAGGTCAGGATGTACTTTTCTTTGTTGATAATATCTTCCGTTTTACGCAGGCAGGTTCTGAGGTTTCTGCACTCCTTGGACGTATTCCTTCAGCTGTTGGGTACCAGCCGACACTTGCCACTGATCTTGGTGCCTTACAGGAGCGCATCACCTCCACCACCAAGGGTTCCATCACCGCCGTTCAGTGTGTCTACGTCCCCGCGGACGATTTGACCGACCCTGCTCCGGCCACAACCTTTGCCCATCTTGATGGAACCGTTGTTTTGTCAAGGCAGATTGCTGAGCTTGGAATTTATCCCGCCGTTGACCCCCTCGACTCCACATCCCGTATCCTTGACCCGAACGTTGTCGGTCAGGAGCATTATGACGTGGCCCGCGGTGTCCAGATTACATTGCAGAAATATAAGGATCTGCAGGATATCATCGCCATTCTTGGTATGGATGAGTTGTCTGAAGATGATCAGCTTCTGGTTGGTCGGGCCCGTAAGGTTCAGCGTTTTCTTTCCCAGCCCTTCACCGTTGCTGAGGTCTTTACCGGCATGGACGGTAAGTTCGTAAAGGTTGCAGATACGGTTCAAGGCTTTAAGGAGATTCTTGAGGGTAAGTACGATGATATGGGTGAGAACGCCTTCTACATGGTCGGTCCCATTGACGAAGCCCTTGCCAAGGCCGCAAAGGAAAAGGCATAATCTAAGACTTTTGAAGAGGTCAATTCAATGGCTCAACAAATACGACTTGAAGTGGTCACCCCCAATGGTGCCGTTGTCAGCGAAGATGTCGATATCGTGAATGCTCCAGGATATGGTGGTGATTTCGGTGTACTTGCCAATCATGCCCCTTTCCTGTCCACAATACGAATAGGTTTACTGACCTATGAGCAGGGAAAGAAGCGTGAGAATCTGATGATTAGTGGCGGGTTTTGTGAAGTTTCGAATAATAAGATTACCTTTCTTGTTGAAAGTGCTGAAATCGGTCGACAGATTGACGTTGATCGTGCCATGCGTGCGAAGGAGCGTGCAGAACAGCGTCTTGCCAAAAGTGTACAGCATGATGATTTGATTAATAGAACCCGTGCTGAAGCTGCATTGCAAAGAGCTCTGGCCCGTATGAAGGTTTCCAAAATGTCCTGATTTTTTTCTGGTTATGTTATCATACAGAAGGTCGTTCCTCTTATGGAACGACCTTTTTTTTTAAGTTTTTTGTGCAAAGCCCTTTACGCAGGCAAAGCTTCTCCGTTGAGTTGCTCTCCATTCGGTACGGCCCCATGATATATTTATTATTTTTTCAGCCAATGCTTTTCATTTTTTATATAAGAGATCACTGTAGGGTAAAACATGAAAATTCAAGAACGTATGGCTATTCCCCGGCAATCGACAATTGAGTTGCCAGTCATTGAGCGTATTGCCAATTTTAACGAAATCGCAGCCGGATATTCCCTTGAGACGGCTCTTCTTGAGGCCAATCGCTGCCTTCAGTGCAAAAAACCTTCGTGTCGGAGTGGTTGTCCCATTAATAATGATATCCCCGGCTTTATATCGCTTCTCCGTGAACGCGAGTTCGAAAAGGCGTATTGGAAGATTCGGGAGACATCCTCCATGCCGGCGGTCTGTTCACGGATATGTCCCCATGAAATCCAGTGTGAAGGTTCCTGTGTTCGCGGCAAGGGGAAGGGGAAAGCCGTTGCCATCGGGATGCTTGAACGATTTATTGTTGACTGGATGGTTGCTCAAAAAAAGAACATCTTGTCACCCTGTGCCCTGCCGCAACCCAAGAAAGTTGCCATTGTAGGGTCAGGCCCGGCGGGAATGTCCGTTGCCTACTACTTATCCCATAAGGGTTTTCTCTGTACGGTGTTTGAGAGTCTGTCAGAATTTGGCGGGATGTTAACCTTTGGAATTCCTCCCTTTCGTTTACCTCGAAGTATTGTTGAGGCAGAATTTGATGTCCTGAGAAGTTGTGGTGTCACTATCTGTAATGGAGTGACCATCGGCAAAGATAAAACCTTGAGTGATTTGAAAAAAGAGGGTTTTGATGCTGTTTTTCTTGGAGTCGGGGCCCATGCGAGTCGAAAACTGGGTCTTGAACATGAGGAGAGTACAATTGGAGTTCTGCACGGGGTTGATTATTTGCGTCGAGTGAATCTTGGAGAAGTGATCGACCTTGGCAAGAAAGTTGTTGTTGTTGGTGGCGGTAACGTGGCAATTGATGTCGCGCGGACAGCCCTTCGTTTAGGCTCAACCGATGTTTTTATCCTCTATCGCCGGACGAAGGAAGAAATGCCTGCGTCTCGAGCCGAGATTCATCATCTTGAGGAGGAGGGAGTGCACATTGAGACCCTGGCCGCACCGGTTAGAATTCTTGCTGAGAATAGGAGACTTGTTGGTGTTGAGTGTGTCCGGATGGAGCTTGGCGAGCCTGATTCTTCCGGAAGAAGGAGGCCGGTGGCTCTGGACTCATCCAATTTTGTGATCACAGCCGATTCGGTTATCCCTGCGATTAGTCAAAAAGTAGATCATACAGCTGATTATGGACTTGGGTTCACCCTGACTCAAAAAGGGACCTATGAAACTGATCCATTGACCTTACAGACCTCTGTTGAATGGGTTTTTGCCGGCGGAGATGATGTCCTGGGCCCGCAGACTGCGGCAAAGGCGGTCTATCAGGGAAAGGTTGCGGCAGAGTCGATTGAACGTTATTTGAACGGTCAGGATCTGATGAGTGATCGTCAGTTCCTGTGTAAGTTACCTGAAAAATCCCAATAACAGTTCATTTCGAAGAATTCTGCTGACCGGTTCTGCGATGGTGTTTTCGTA
>JACDZF010000366.1 GCA_013426795.1 Desulfocapsa sp.
ACAAGCGCATAGAGAGGGACGGCGGGGAGCCGTCCGTTTTTTTATCTGCCAGCACGGGGCCGCCGCCCCTCATGCTGGTCGCTAGGCGGGAGATTTAATGAAATTGAAGAACGGTTTTGCTCTGGTTTTTGGAATTTTTCTCGGGGCCGTAAGTTGGGGTATTGTCGCACTTGTTTCCGATAAGTTTGAGCCATTTGACAGTAGTAGTGGATTTTATATTGGGCAGGCCCTGCTTTCGATTTCCGCTCTCGTAATTGCCTATCGAAGCGGAATTTGCAGATTGTTTTTCTTCCTTCTTGGCGCCTATGTTGGGATGAATACCTATGCCTATACGTTCGGGACGTCCGAACACCGCGCCTGGTTCCTTCTTGCGCTCTTTGCAACCCTATTTTTGCTCGTTTATCCCTTGGTTTTTGGCATTGTTGGACATCTGTCAAAATTTATTATCACGAAATTCAGAGCCAGAAGTAAAGGGGACGGTCTTGCTTAATTACTTATTACCGCCCAACCAGTCGCTTCAGTCAACCGGGCCATGCGCACTGCCCCGTCACTTTCGGCTCATTTTTAATGTTCATCTTCACCGCCAGCCTTCGTCGCCACCGCACTCGTGGCCCGTCGGCTGAGCTTCAATCGTTAGGCATCAAACCCGGCACCATGAAAGCAAACAAGAAGCAACGTCTGATTTGGGTGGTCACACCATTGGTGATTGGACTTGTCGTCCCGTCACTCATCATCTTTTACCTTGAAGTGTTCGTTGGGAACATCGCACCCTTAGTGGCCGCGGAAGACATCATGGAAAGGCAGTTTTCTGAAGGTGATAATTTGTTTCTTCTGGCAGCAATTGGGCTCATTCCGTTCGCCACCCTGTCGGCCATCTGCGCTGCCGCCGCAAGCAGGCTCACTCCATCGCGCCTGGCGTGCCTTGGCGTAGGCGGCTTAGTCGGCATTCTTAGCCTGATGGTTCCAGGGCATATCTCAGTTTGGTACCCGCTCTATGGGCCAGGGCAAATGTCGTCCACCGCGGTGATCGTTTTTTTGTTTATCCCGTTCTACTGCTTAGGCACTTTGGCCATCGGCTTGCTAGTCGGGTGGCTGGTGTCATTACTGCCGGTGTTTCGCCATGTGCCACAGTCAAATGCTTAACCTTTCGGCCAAGGCGCTCCCTCCGAAATATGAGAAATATGGACAAATAAGGGGACATCATAAGTATTTAGCCATTTACATAAGCCATCTAGGAGTCTGTCGGAACGAG
>JACDZF010000367.1 GCA_013426795.1 Desulfocapsa sp.
GCTTTTTTACTCTTACATCGTCAAGGTCTCTCTTTTTCTACGCTACCAATTTTTTTAGTGTTTCTCCCATGTGACACCCAGCATTAAACAGTTTATGCCGCTTCCAATGCCCAGCAACGCCCCTTTTTGACCAGGCTGAAAGGCCTTGTGTTCAATGGCCATGGCCAGGGTAACAGGGGCCGAAACGGATCCCACATTGCCCAGGGTGGCCAGGGTTTCAAAATTTTTCGCTGCTTCCAGACCAAGGGTATCAAAAAGGAGTCTGGCATGGGCGGAACCCACTTGATGGCAGAAGAACTGGTCAATATCTGCCGCCTGCCACCCGGGTTTATCTGAAAATGATTGCCAGGTAAGATGTGCCGTCTCAACCCCACGCTGGAGTAATTCTTCAGAGTGAGTGTTCATAAGCGTTATATCCTTGCCCGACTGACTCCCCTGACAAAGACCGGAATGGGTTGTATTGGCCCGCCAGGCACCATGTGCCAGACGTGGTCGATCCTCATTTCCTTCTGCCTGACACATATACAGGGAAACAGCCCCGGAACCAATGGTCAACGAGGCAAAGGCAGACTTGATCGATTTGCGGGTCAGGGACATGTCTGTCAGCAGCGACTCAAGGGTGGATTCCACCAGTTCTTCTGCGGTTTCCCCTGCCACCAGCAAACCATTTTTTACCTGCCCCAGTTCAATCATATTAGCCAGAACCACCATGGCATCGAGAAACCCGAGACAGGCGTTAGAAAGATCAAACAAAAGACAATTTTCAGATAACTGAAGACCGGCGTGCACAAAAGAAGCCGTGGCCGGCTCCATCATATCCCGTGAAACGGAGGTAAAGATCAGGCATTCTATCTGCTGCGGAACAAGCCCTGCCCGCTCCATGACTTGACGTCCGGCCAGAATGGCTCCTTCACTGGGCCTGGTGCCGGGATTCCAGAAGCGCCTTTCTCGGATACCACTCATCATCTCCAACCTGCCCAAGGGCAATTTAAGCCGTTCGTAAACCTTTGCCAGTCGATGCTCCAGTTCTTCTGAGGTGACTCTCCTTGGCGGCAGAACGTATCCGAAGGTATGAAGACAAACATTGGAATAATGCATGCGGAATCCTGTTTGTTGTCCGGCTATTATTCAGCCATCATGAATGAACCACTACGTTGAACCGTTCCAGCCGAACAACGCCAAACCATGCAGGTATTTTTCATTTGCCAAATGCGCCTGTGTGGCAGTATAAATGGCAGACTTATCCCTAAC
>JACDZF010000088.1 GCA_013426795.1 Desulfocapsa sp.
AACCACATCTTCTTGTGCTCACAGATTTTACGGCGCCTTATGCCACGTCCAATAATCAGCAATCAGTTCCGCTGATTATTGGCGCGGCGCTCAGCAAAAAACTTCCACTATACCAAACAACCACATCTTCTTGTGCTCACAGATTTTACGGCGCCTTATGCCACGTCCAATAACCAGCAGGCAGTTTCGCTGGTTATTGGCGTGGCGACCAGCAAAAAAAAACCAACCCCCCCCCAGAATCTCTTCTTGCTCAAGTCTTTTACGGCGCCTTATGCCGCGTCCAACAATCAGCAATCAGTTCCGCTGGTTTATTGGGCGTGGCGCTCAGCAAACACCTTCAACTATACCAAACAACCAAGTCTTCTCTTGCTCCAGGATTTACGGCACCTAAATCCCTTTCAATCCCCGGCATATTCATTAATAAATCGAAGATACTCATCGCCCCCTCTGGTTCGCCGCTGGATAGCCCGGTGGGTCGTGGCCATCACCCGTACCAGATCCTCCTTGGGGATATCCGTCAGGTCTTCCTCGATGGTCTCGCTGAGAAGTTCGTAGCCCTTTTTCAGGGTGGGATTGTCCAGTTCCAGTTCGGCATCCTTGAAATGATAGCGATCAAAGAACAGTTCCAGAACCCCGGCGGCATCTTTATCCATGAAGCTTTCATCGGGATCGGAAAATCCCAGGCGGCACATGACGGATTCGATGGTGCTGGCGATAAACTCCAGCTCTGGCGACCGGGAGATGGTCTGAATTTCGTAATGGGGGACGTTGCGGTAATTTCTAACAGGCTTGCCAGTGTGGTCAGCGGGGGCGCACTTTGCCATGATTTTGTCTGTTGAAAAAAAATTGATGATTGAAAAGGTTTATTGCGGATTCCCAACGGCTTATGATCGGGGGTGGATGAAAAGACGCTCGATTTCTATTTATCCTTCTCTGATTTTTTTTTCAACTAATAAGCTTGCATGGCAGCGTTCCATTTCTCCGCAGACAAGGGATGGAGAAAAGAGGTGTGGAAACGGCACACCCAAAAGGAGAAAGGGCAGCGGGCCGAAAAGGATATGGATGAGGGGATGAGGGGCTCCCTTTACAGCTGCTCTTCGGCGGATTTGCGCAGGTAATAGCTGTAATCGCCCTCATAGATGTGAAGGGCACCGTGATCAATGGCGAAAACCCGATTCACCAGCAAACGGAGAAAGCGCCGGTCATGGCTGACCAGGATGACCGTGCCGGTGAACTTCTGCAGGGCCTCGAGCAGAACCTCGATGGACTGGATGTCGAGATGGTTGGTGGGCTCATCGAGAATGAGGAAATTCAGGGGCTGGGCCAGGAGGGTGGCCAGCACCACCCGGCTTTTTTCCCCGCCCGAGAGGTTGGCGATGCGCTTGTCCACATCATCGCCCTGAAAGAGAAAGGCGGCGCAGAGGTTGCGGATCACCCCGATATTACCGGTGGGAATCACCGCCTGCACCGTCTCAAAGACCGTCAACTCGGGGTTGAGCAGTTCCATGGAATGCTGACTGAAATAACCGGGCAATACCCCGGCACCGATGCGCAGCGTGCCCCCTGAGGGTTCCACCTGACCGGCCAGGACCTTGAGAAAGGTGGACTTCCCGGCCCCGTTCACCCCCACCACCGCAATCTTTTCCTGACGCCGGATCACCCCGCTGACCCCGCCAAAGACCGACTTCTCCTGGCCTGCGGTCGCTCCTGTGCCATCCTTGGCACCCGCGACACTGGGCCGTCCATGGCCTGCGGTCACTCCTGTGCCATCCAGCACCCAGGACTTGGCCAGCGAGTCCATCCACACCACGTCATCGCCGCTGCGCGTGGGTTCGGCAAACTCAAAGCGGAAAACCTTCTGCTCCGGGGGGAGCTGAATCCGCTCGATCTTCTCCAGCTTCTTGACCCGCGACTGAACCTGGGCCGCGTGCGAGACCCGGGCCGCGAAACGAGCGATAAAATCCTCTTCCTTGGCCAGCATCTCCTGCTGCCGGCGGAAGCTTGCCAGCAGCTGTTCCCGCCTGATCTCACGCTCACGCAGATAAAAATCATAATTGCCGCTGTAGGTGGTCACCCCCTGCGCCGCGACCTCGATGATCCGGTTGACAATCCGGTTCATAAAGTCACGATCATGGCAGGTCATAAGCAGCGCCCCCTTGAACTCGGTGGCCAGCCACTCCTCCAGCCAGATGATCGACTCCAGATCAAGATGGTTGGTGGGTTCATCGAGGAGCAGCACATCGGGGCTGATGGTCAGAATTTTCGCGAGACCAATGCGCATCTTCCAGCCGCCGCTGAAGGACTCCACCGGCTGCTGCCAGGCATCAGGGCCAATCCCCAGACCAGTGAGCACCGCCTGGGCCCGGGCCTCCAGATCATATCCGCCCCGATGCTCAAACTCCTCCACCGCGTTGCCGTACCTTTCCAGCAGGGCGTCCATGGCCCCGTCATCCATGGGCCGGGCCATGGCCGCTTCCATTTCCCGCATCTGTTCGCCGAGGGCGGTGACTTCGCCTGCCGCCGCCATCACCTCGGCCAGCACCGGACGACCGGCCATCTCACCCACTTCCTGGGAAAAATAGCCGATAACGGTTTTTTTGGCGCAGGAGATCTCGCCCTTATCCGGTTCTTCTTCCCGGGTGATCAAGCGGAATATGGTGGACTTGCCGGCGCCGTTGGGCCCCACCAGACCGTTACGGCTGGCAGGGAGAACCTGGAGGCTGGCGTTCTGAAAGAGGATCTGGGAACCGTGCTGCTTGCTGATATTGGTCAGATGAATCATCTGGAGATTATCTCTTTTTCCGGTAGGGAGTGGATGTCGATCTTGGTCGGCCCGGGGAGCGGGAGGTACCGGGTCGTCCCTGGCCTCGGGTGGCTCCTGAACCTGGCATGGCGCCCTCGCTGCTGGGCCGTCCGTGGCCCGGGGGAGGCGTCACCAGAAGGGACTCATCGGGTTGGACGCAGTGCAGCGATTCGCCGATATAGGCCTCGATATCGGGCAGGACAAAGGCGTCCTCCTCGCAGGCAAAACTGATGGAAATCCCGGCAATCCCGGCCCGGCCGGTCCTTCCGATGCGGTGCACATAGTCCTCCGGTTCATAGGGCAGGGTATAGTTGATGACATGGCTGATACCGGTGATATGAATACCCCGACCGGCCACATCGGTGGCAATCATCACCTTCACCTTTCCCTCGCGAAAGGCCTCCAGCCGCGCCGTTCTCTTGTCCTGCGGGACATCACCGGTGAGCAGGGTGCAGTCAATACTGTTGCGCTCCAGCCGATCAAACAGCCTTCTCGCCTCATTTTTCATATTGGTGAAGACGATGATCCGTTCATGCTCCTTGCTGGTGATCAGATTGTAGAGCACCGAATATTTCTCGGCGGTGGTGGTCAGATAGACAATCTGCTGCACCGTGTCCACGGCCACCTGCTCCGGTTCCGACTCAATGGTGATGGGATCGCGGCACCATTGGGCCGACAGCTGTTTGACCTCCGGGGTGAAGGTGGCCGAGAAGAGCATGGTCTGGCGCTGTTCCTTGGCGGGGAGTTTGTAAATAATCTTGCGCACATCGGGAATAAATCCCATATCCAGCATCCGGTCCGCCTCATCAATGACCATGATTTTGGCCCGGTGCAGATTGATGACCTGCTTGCCCACATAATCCAGGAGCCGGCCGGGGGTGGCCACCACCACATCCACCGGCTGTTCGGTCAGACTTTTGCGCTGCTTCTGATAATCGGTGCCGCCATAGGCCGAGATAATGCGCAGGTTGGTATATTTGGCCAGGGCCCGGGCATCCTTGGCAATCTGGATCACCAACTCCCGGGTCGGCGCGATAATCAGGGCACGGGGCGTACCCGCCGCGGTTTGCTGCTCCGTCTCTTTCAATAACTGGGTGAAGATGGCGATCAGGAAGACCGCGCTTTTTCCGGTACCGGTGGCGGCCCGGCCAATCAGATCACGACCGGGAAGGAGATCCGGCAAGGCTTGCGCCTGAATCGGGGTGCAATACTGAAACTCCAGATCGGCGATGGCATGCATCAGCACCAGGGGCAGATCGAGGTCGTGAAATCTGGTCTTGCCGGCAACGGGCTCCACCACAAAGGAAGAGAGATCCCACTCCGCCTGGCGCGGCTCACGTTTGGCTCGGGGACGGCGGGCCTTGGCCGATGCCTCCTCTTCCGGTGCCCTGGCCGGAGACAGATCCGGTACCGCCCTTTCGGCCTCTGCCTCCTGTCGATGAGCAGATCTTTCCCGATCAGGGGCCGGAGCGGCGTGTTCATGTTGCTCTTTCTTACCGGATTTGGCGATGTTTCGGAGTTTGTTTCCGGCCTTTTTAAGAAATGCCTTAATCATGCAATACCTTCTGCTACCGTTAAATTTGGATAACTGGCGGAGTATCCCTGTTCTTGCAATAAATCAGGAAAATGAGGCCGACCTAGCCATGCGAGAAAAAAAATATCCCCTATATACCATGCCTAAGGGGGAAACTCGAGACTTATAGAGAATTTTAGCGCGAGACAAGCCCTGGGGAGCATGGCAGAGGGTGACTGAGCCACCGTCGTCCATCCCGGCAAGGAATCAGATTGGGCTGGTTCGCACTGGGGGGAAGGGGGAGGGAAGGGGCGCATGGCCGAAAAACCAGAGGCCGGCCTTCAAAGGAAAAGACGTTCTTCGGCTCAGAGGGCGATATGATTGTAAGAAATCACAAGGGGTTCAGACCTGATCGAAGAGTTGACGGAGGATAGAAATTCCATCGGGGGTAAAGGGTTCGTGCAGACTGCGCGCGAGGACCTGGGGCACGGTCATAAACAGCCCGGCGTCAATCTCCTCCGGTTGGAGGGTGAAGGGGCCGTCATGGGTACAGCGAAAGATCCGGCCCCAGACACGGTTGTCCGCATCCTCAAAATAGCGGTCAAACAGGGGCAGCAGATCCACCCCGGAAACCCCCAGTTCCTCCCTCAATTCCCGGGAGGCGGATTCTTCGTAGGATTCCCCGGCCAGCACCACCCCGCCCGCAGCCACATCCCAGTAGCCGGGATAGATATCTTTGATGGTGGTTCTCTTCTGGACAAAAAGCTCTTCCCGCTGATTAAAGACCAGGATATAACTTGCCCGATGGATCAGGCCCTGACTGCGCATGCGATGACGGGGAAGACCACCCGTCACCCGGTTTTCCCGATCCACAATCTGCACAATCTCTTTGGCCGCCGGGGCCCCCACGCCTTCAGCTCTCCTTCAATCAGCGGTTTCCATGGGGCGTCCACAGCAGACCGGCACCGCGTCTCCACCCTTGAGGTGCATGTATTTATTACAGGTGGTGCAGATCACCGTACACTCTTCGGCAGCCGTGTCCTCGGTGTAGGTGGTGGCCCCGGGAACGCCTTCAATGACGAATCTGGCCAGATTCAGCTTCAGCGGAATATATTCGCCGATGGCCGTCAACCGCTTATTCTCCTGGGCACAATCCACCACCTTGCGCCACAGGGTCTCCATGGACGCCGTCTCCTGCTCATTCTCCGGAAAAAATTCGACAATATTTTTATCTACATGGATTTTCATGCTGTGCTTTCCTCCCGTTTATATTTCTCCGCAATTCGGGGATTAATCCGTTATTGCTTCGCCTTCAAGGCCTGGCCGATCTTATGGCCCAGGGCCGCACAGTTGGCAAGATCGCTGCTTTCAGGGACATACTTCACCTTGATGCCGTCATCGATGAGATCAAACTTCATCTCGGTCATGGCCTCGTTGAGCAGCTTCACCGCCTCACCTGACCAGCCAAAGGAGCCGAAGGCGGCACCGATCTTGTTGGTTGGGCGCAGACCGCGCATATACATGAGAAAGCCGGCCATCCTCGGCAGCAGACCGTTGTTCAGGGTCGAGCAGCCAAGAATAATGGCGCTGGCATCGAGGACCTCTTTCATCACATCGCTGCGATGGTTATAGCACAGATTGTACAGCTTCACCGAGATCCCTTCATCCTGCAGACCATTGGCGACCTCCTTGGCCATCAATTCGGTGGAATGCCACATGGTGTCATAGATGATCATGGCATTGCCCTTGCCCTCATTGCGGCTCCAGCGCTCATAGGCATCAATGGCCATCATCGGGTTCGACCGCCAGATTACACCATGATCCGGAGCGATCATCTTGATCTCAAGGCCGCTCTCCTTGATCTTGGCAATCAGCTTTTTCACCAAGGGTGAATAAAGGGTCAGGATATTTGCGTAATACTTGGTCAGCTCGTCCATCAGAATGGAGGGATCAATCTGATCGTCAAAACGCTCACTGGTGCCAAGATGCATGCCGAAGGCATCACTGGAGAAGAGGATCTTGTCCTCTTTCACATAGGTAAACATGGAGTCCGGCCAGTGGAGCATGCGGGTCTCCATAAAGGCAAGGGTTTTCCCGCCCAGATCGAGGTCCTGACCCGGCACAACCACCTCGTAGGGCCAGTCTTCCCGGTGAAAATGCTGGATCAGAGCCTTCTGCCCCATGGTGGAACAGAAAATTTTCTCCGGCTTGATCAGCTCGACCATATCCGGCAGAGAACCGGAATGATCCATCTCCACATGGTTCATTACGATATAATCAATCTTCTCGGGATCAACAATTTCGCTGATACGGGCGATGAGATCGGCCTTCATCGACTTTTTCACCGTATCGATGAGGGTAATTTTCTCACCCATGATCAGAAAGGCGTTATAGGTGGAACCTCTGTTCGTGGAATATCCATGGAAATCACGGATATCCCAGTCCACAGCCCCTACCCAGTAAATATTTTCAGCAATCTTCGTTGGATTCAAGGTCCCACCCTCCTGTCAGAAATTGATAATTTCAAATCCTTGTTCAATATAGTTCGCCATTCCCGGATGCCCTGACATGTCATCAAGGAGGGGAAGGCCTGCTTTGTTCATATCATCAAGCACCTGCATCTTGGCGGAGCAGGCACGACAGACCCCTTCGAGCAGGCCTTTTTCGAGCATCTGCCGATAGAGACCGTTGAGAAAATGACCCTCCCGGCTGATCTCGGGGATCAGTTTGGTCGCCTCGCCTTCGACGATAATCTTGCATTGATGACCCTTTGCCGCAAGCTCCAGGCCATTGAGCAAAACATGGATAAAACACATGGCTTGCCCTTGAAAGGCGACCAGCAGAATTTTTTTCGGCATTCGATAACCCCTTGTCGTCGGGACAGACATAAAAATAAGTCAGCCACGGGACATCCACAGAATGGAGCCCCATAGCTGACTTGATGGTCAAACTCAGGCTGGAGTGAGAGCTGAAGGATGCCCGGCAAACTCCCCACTCCAAAAAACGAAAATCCGTTCCTTGCCCAGATTATTTCTTGCCAAAAACACAAGAAAAGAATCTGTAAGTCACTAAACAGCGGTAAAATCGTCCTTTGTCGCCCCGCATACCGGACACTCATAACTCTCGGGAACGTCTTCAAAAGCAGTTCCGGGAGCGATCCCTGAGCCGGGTTCGCCCTTTTCCGGATCATAAACATAGCCACAAATGTTGCATCGATATTTTTGCATGGTTCCTGTGCTCCCTGACGATTGTGCAGGAGTATCCTGCGTTTTCATGTTTTCAGCCTGCACCGACCCCGGTCCTATCAGAGGCCTGAACGCCTTCTTACTTGCCCCGCACACCGGACAATGCCAGTCATCGGGGATATCTTTGAAGAGCGTGTCTTTGGCTATTTTTCCTTTCCGATCACCTTTATCGGGATTGTAGATATACCCGCAATTAACGGTCTGACACTGATACATTTCCTCTGGCGCTGCCATATACCCTTCCTCCTTTGACGATACATCAGAAATTGTCCCACCATGGCCGGTCAAACTCCATCACACCTTCCCGGAGCGCCGGCACTGACCGGAACCACCTGCCATCCCTCGCAACCTCTTGTTTGCAGCAGTTTTTTTACTTCTCCGCCGAGAGAAGGATCAGGCCTTCCATGCGCCATGGAGGTTACAATACTCCCTGGCCGTCACCTTGTCCGCCTTGACCGCGAAAAAAGCCTCCGGCGCATCGCCGGGGTTTAAGAATTGACGATAACAGGCATCTCCGGCGATCAACTCGATCCATTCGATAAAATGTTTTTCCTCCATGGGATGGGGCACACTGCCGACATTCACCTTATAGCCCCCATCCACCTTGGTAATCACCGGAACATGCTTTTCCTTGGCGGCATCGACGGTATTCTCGTCCATGAGTACCATGGGCGCGCCGCAACAGACCAGCTCGCCGCCGCCTGCGTGAAGGACCTCGACGATATTGCCACAGATATTACACTTATAAATTTCCAGTTTTGTTGCCATATTCATGTCTCCTTAAAATGTTGTTTCCTTCCAGACAGGACTCCCGATAAAGTTTTTTTCTTTACCAGCTTTGCCCCGTCGGCCAAAGAGCCTCGCATACAACTTCTATTCTATTCACTCAGCAGCTCACGTCAACCAGCGAAAAAAGACCATCAATCATTGGCATGTTCGCGGAGATAGCGGGCCACGCCGGCTGCTGTGGGGGTCATCGTATCATCCCCCTTTTTCCAGTTGGCCGGACAGACATCGCCATGCCCTTCGGTGAACTGGAGGGCGTCAAGGACCCGCAAGGCCTCATCGACACTGCGGCCCAAGGGCAGATCGTTCACCACCTGACTGCGGATAACACCGTCCCTGTCTATGAGAAAGAGCCCGCGCAGGGCTATCCCCATGGGCAGCAGGACGCCGTAACTGCGGGCGATACTCTTGTCCAGATCCGCAACCAGAGGAAACTGGATATTGCCAATCCCGCCATCGTTCACGCCGGTATTTTTCCAGGCAAGGTGAGTAAAATGGGAATCCATGGAAACACCCACGACCTCACAGTTCCGCTCCTTGAACTGATCCAGGGCCCGGTTAAAGGCAAGGATCTCGGAGGGACAGACAAAGGTAAAATCGAGGGGATAAAAAAAGAGCAGGACATACTTGCCACGCAAGGAAGAGAGGGTGAACTTCTCATTGAAAGAGTTGTCCGGCATGACGGCAGTCGCTTTAAAATCAGGGGCTTCATTGGTTACCAGGGGCTGGCAGATCGATTGAGTTCCAGGAGTATCCATAGTCTTTATTCCTTTTTTTGATTCATTGACAGATGATGGCCGAGACAGGGGCGCAAACAGCAAACGGCCTTAACCCTTTATCGCCGCACGGCCTTCCTCGGTAATCCCATAGCGGCAGCGCTCGGGGCTGTCCACATAACCCTTTTTCTTCAAGTCCGTCACCCGGCTGCTCACGACCTTGGCGTCAAGCCCTGTCGCGGCTGCAATATCCTTGGCGGCGCAGGCGCCTGCACACTTGGCCATGGCCTGCAATACCTGCTTCTGCTCGTCGGTAAGTTCTGATTTTTTGCAACTGCATGCGCATCCACATCCCATCGTCTCGTCTCCCTGTTTTTCCTGTTTTTGTTCCTGACACCGGGGACACAGTCCCGCAAATTCGACACGGCATCCTGTTATAATATACCCATCCACCATATCATGTGAAGGATAAACTTCCTTTTCCTGTCCCGATAACACATTCTCCACCCGCTGGCATCTGATACAGACAACATGGTCGTGGACAGCCGGATCGTAGTCAAAACGCATCTGCCGCCCGCGAATCTCCAGCCTGCCTATCACACCGCTTCCCACCAGAAACTCAAGATTCCGATACACCGTGGCCAGGCTGATCCTCGGCATTTTTTTTCTGACCAGCCCATAGAGCTGATCAGCGGTGATATGCTGCCGGTTTTCCTGCAATTCTTGTAAAATCAGGGCACGCTGACTGGTCCTTCGGTACACCATCTGGGCTCCTTATCAGGAATGAGTCTCAAAAACTAATGAGTCCTCTGGCCGGAGTCAAGTTTTATTTTACCCAAATGGGCTCTCATAACAGAACCTGAATCTGCAAGTCACTCAAACCTCACCGTCAACTTTCTTTCATATCAATCATTCTCCTTTGGTTCTCATATTATTTCCCGCCTGGCCGGAAAATGGCAGCAGTGAAGGGCAAATCGTCATTTTGCAGGGGATTCTGGGGTATCAGCAGGGGATGTCAACTTGACATCCCCGGTGGGGACGTTATTTTATGACCACTTTCTGTTTAAAACATCCCCAGTTTTTTTTCCAGGAGAGGGCCTGGAACATGTCCCGCAGCTTCCTCCCCAAAGTCATCTCGCATCGTGCCGTCAGGGAGCCCATGAACACCATCATTGACGTCATCCATCTGAGCAAAACCTACGGAGACAATCAGGCCGTAAAAGATGTCTCATTTTCGGTGAGCGAGGGCATCTGTTTTGGTCTGCTTGGCCCCAATGGAGCGGGAAAGAGCACCACCATGGAGATGGTGGAGGATATTATTTCCCCCAGCAGCGGCCAGATCCTCTATCAGGGACAGCCGCGCAAGGCGTCGTTCCGGGAAGAAATCGGCATCCAGTTCCAGCACACCTCGCTGCTCAGTTTTTTAAGCGTCGAAGAGACCCTGCTTTCCTTTCATAAACTCTACAAGGAGCCGGAAGACATTGGGGCCCTGACCGAGCGCTGCGACCTGGGGCCGATCCTGAAGCGACGCAACGACCAGCTCTCGGGCGGACAGCTGCAGCGGCTGATGCTGGCTCTGGCCCTGGTCAACAAGCCGCGCCTGGTCTTTCTCGATGAGCCTTCCACCGGCCTTGATCCCCAGTCGCGGCGGAATCTCTGGGAGATCGTCCGCTCCATCAAGGCCGACGGCAAGACCATCATCATGACCACCCACTCCATGGAGGAGGCCGAGTATCTCTGCGACGAGGTGGCGATTATGGACATGGGCAATATCATCGCCTGGGATACCCCGGCCCGCCTGATCCAGAACCATTGCAAGAAGAGCTCGGTTCTCCTCCCCGAATCCGCCTTCAAGTCTCATCTGGCGACCATCCCCTTCCCCTGGAAGCGGCACGACGACACCATCGTCATGGAAATCGCCCAGGTGCATGAGGGGATCAGCACCTTGCTGAATCTCGATATTGATCTCTCGGAAATGGCCGTCCACTCCTCCAATCTGGAAGACGTCTTTCTCTGCCTGACCGGGAAGGGGTTGAGAGATTAGAGGCCGTTATGCAATGAGCAGAGCTTCACCTGCTCATTGCATTACGGCCTCTTATGCCACGTCCCAGGAAACAGCAATCCCTCCGGCTGTTTCCTGGCGTGGCCCAAGCAAGAACAGAGGAACTCGTTCGAAACCAATGAGTTGCCCAACACGAGAGCAGGGCCCTACCCTGCTCATTGCATTACGGCCTCTTATGCCACGTCCAGGAAACAGCAATCCCTCCGGCTGTTTCCTGGCGTGGCCCCAGCAAGGACAGA
>JACDZF010000089.1 GCA_013426795.1 Desulfocapsa sp.
CTAGGGCCTGGGCTGCTGGAGTCTGTCTATGAAGCGGTGCTGGCCCGGGCGCTGGCGCTGCGAGGATTCGAGGTAGAGCGGCAGAAGGCCATTCGCTTTGAATACGACGGCATGCTTTTCGAGGAGGGCTTCCGCACGGACCTGATCATAGAGGGCCGCGTGATCGTGGAACTGAAGTCGGTCGAAAAACTCGCTCCCGTCCACAGCAAACAAGTCCTGACCTACCTCCGCTTGATGAATCTTTCCGTCGGCCTGCTCATCAACTTCGGAGCCGCGACGCTCAAAGAAGGACTCCACCGCATCGTCAACAACCTCCCATCCTCTGCGTCTCCGCGCCTCCGCGTGAACCATCCGCCCAAGGAATCCCATGCCTGAACAACCCCGCTCCGAACGCAAGACGCAGAACCGAGTCATTGCCCTGTTCACGGATAAGGGCCACCCCGATTGCCTCGGCTACGACTACCTTGGCGAGTGGAACAAGCGGGAGAACAACCGCTGCATCGAGGAGAAATACCTCCGGGCGAACTTGAAGCGGCGCGGCTACTCCGAGGCGCACATTTCCGCCGCCCTGCAAAAGCTGCTGGTTGCTGCCGACGTCACCGGCATCACCCTCTATCAGGCCAACCTGCGCACCTACCAACTGCTGCGTTACGGCGTGTCGGTGCAGATCGCCGCCGGGCAGCCGCATGAAACCGTGCATCTTGTGGAGTGGAATCCCGAGCGCATTGAGGACAACGACTTCGCCCTCGCCGAGGAGGTGACGCTCAAAGGCGGTTACCAGCGGCGGCCCGACCTGGTCCTCTACCTGAACGGCCTGGCTATTGGCGTCATCGAGCTCAAGCGCAGCTCGGTGGAGATCGGGGACGGAGTGCGCCAGCTTATCACCAACCAGGAGGAGATTTTCAACAAGGGGTTCTTTCCGACGGTGCAGTTGGTCTTCGCGGGCAGCGATTCGCAAGGACTGCGCTACGGCACCGTGACCACCAGGGAGGAGTTTTTCGTGGAGTGGAAGTCGGCCAATACCGCCGCGCTCACCGTTGGCTCCTTGCTCGACCGACCGCTCGCCGAGATGTGCGAGAAGTCTCGCCTGCTCGACCTGATCCGCAACTTCATCATCTTCGATAACGGCATCAAGAAGGTGCCGCGTCCGCATCAGTTCGCGGGTGTGAAGGCGGCGCAGGAACGCATCCGCATCCGCGAGGGCGGCGTTATCTGGCATACCCAGGGCAGCGGCAAGAGCATCCTCATGGTGCTGCTCGCCAAGTGGCTGCTGGAACACGATTCCGAGGCCCGCGTCCTCGTGGTCACCGACCGCATTGAATTGAATGACCAGATCACAGGAGTGATGCGAAACGCCGGGGTCATCGGCGCGGATTCGCCTTCGCCCCGCATCCTCAACCGGGCCGAGTTTGTCGCCAAGCTCGGCGCCACCGCGCCCCGGCTGCTCTGCGCCTTGCTCCACAAGTTTGATCCCGCCGACCTCAAAGGTCCGCCGCCACCGGCGCATGGCCGCTTTTATGTCTTCGTGGATGAATGTCACCGCACCCAGGGCGGCGACATGAACAAACAGATGAAGCGTTGGCTGGAGAATGCCATCTTTATCGGTTTCACCGGTACGCCCCTGCTGAAAAAAGACGCGGCCAAGCTGCGGACGCGGGACATTTTCGGCACCTACATCCACACCTACAAGTTCCACGAGGCCGTGGTCGACAAGGTGGTGCTCGACTTGAAATACGAGGCCCGCGACGTGCCGCAGCGCCTCACCTCGGCAAGTGACATCGAAGACTACTTCGCGCGGAAGACCAAGATGCTGAATAATTTTCAGAAGGCCATCATTCGCAAACGCTGGGCAACGATGGAGGAGTTGATGAGTGCCGAAGAGCGCAAGGCCCGTATCGCGGCCAGCATCATCCACGATTTCGACACCAAGCCACGCTTAAACGATGACCGGGGTACCGCCATTCTCGTGGCCGCCAGCATTTACGACGCCTGCCATTATTACCGCATCTTCCAGGGCAAACCCTTTGGCGAGCAGTGCGGCGTCATCACCTCGTTTGAGCCGAACCACAACGCCATCTCCCGCGAACCGGCCAACAGCGACGAACGCTACAAGTTCGACACCTACACCAAGTACATCCTGAAAAACGGGCAGACCACCAAGGCCTACGAGGACGAGGCAAAGCGCCGGTTTATCGAAGAACCCGCCAATATGAAGCTCTTGATCGTGGTGAGCAAACTCCTGACCGGCTTCGACGCGCCGAGCTGCACCTACATCTACCTCGACAACGAGCTGCACGATCACAACCTCTTCCAGGCCATCTGCCGCACCAACCGACTTGACGGCGACGACAAGGACTACGGCCATATCGTCGATTTCAAGAAGTTATTTGATGACGTGCAGGAGGCCATTGCCGTCTATAGCTCCGACGAGCTGGACCTTGATCAGGGCAACGGCGGCAGCAACAACGTCGAGCTGAAGGACTGGCTCAAAGAAGGAAAGAAACAGCTCGATGCCGCCCGCGAGGCGCTCCGCTACCTGTGCGAGCCGGTGCTGCTACCTCGTGAGATGGAGCAGTTCCTCCATTACTTCTGTGGTGCCGCGGCCAATCCCCAATCGCTGACAGACACCGAACCCCTGCGCATTACCTTCTACAAGACCGTGGCCACCTTCGTGCGCGCCTATGCCGACATTGCGCAAGACCTCAGCGAGGCGGGCTACTCCGATGCCGAGGGTGCAGCCTTGCAGAAAGAGGTGGAATTTTACGGCGAAGTCCGTTCGGCCATCAAGAAGCACTCAGGAGAGGAGTTGGACATCAAGCCCTACGAGGCCGATATGCGGCGCCTGCTTAACACCTACGTCCAGGCCGATCCAGCGGCGGAGGTGGGCAATCTCAATTCGCTGTCGCTGACGGAGTTGATCATCGAGACCGGCATCCACGATGCCATCGCCAAAAAGCTGAATGAAAAAGGCAAGCTCTCGAAGAACGCCATCGCCGAGGGGATCATCAACAATGTCCGCAAGACCATCATCCGCGACCAGCTCACCGACCCACGATTCTACGCGGAGATGTCGAAGCTGCTGGATGACCTCATCAAGCAGAGCCGGGCCGACGCCGCTGCCTATGAGGAATTCCTCAAGAAGGCGGAAGACCTGGTGAGGCGCATGGCGCGGAAGGATACCGTCGCCGGTGTGCCTGCGGTCCTTCACGGCAAACCGGAGGCCATCGTGATCTACAACAACCTGCCGCAGATTCTTGCGGCTGGCCGCGCTGGGGCTTCCGAGCTGGCTGAGCCTCTTGCCGACTACGGAGATGGTCTCGTCAATTTGGCACTGAAGATCGACTGTGTAATGCGCGAGCAGGCACCCGCGGGCTGGAAGGGCGACCAGGCGAAAGAAGCGCAAGTGCTCAATGCCCTGTTCCCGATCCTCCACCGTGACCGCGAGGCCACGCTGGCGCTGTTCGAGATTATCAAGAACCAGCCGGGGTTTGTATGACGGAAACGATCCATCTCGGCGACATCATGATCGCCGTAAACCGCAAGGCCGTCAAGAATGTTCACCTTTCGGTGCATCCGCCGGGCGGCCACGTCACCCTGGTCGCTCCCACCGGTACCAGATTGGAAGTGGTTCGCGCTTACGCCATCTCCAAGCTCGGCTGGATTCGGAAGCAACAGAAGAAACTTGAGGACCAGGCGCGGGAGACCCCGCGTCAGTTTATCGAGCGTGAGAGTCATTATCTCTGGGGCCGGCGATACCTGATGACGGTCGAGTATCAGGAGACCAAGCCCTCGGTCTCCCTCGACCACAAGCGTATCACCCTGACTGTCCGCCCTGGCAGCGATGCCAGGAAGCGCGCCGGGGTGATTCACGAGTGGCACAAGTCTCTTCTCCACGCGGTGGTGCCCCCGCTCATCAGCAAATGGGAGCCGAAGCTGAAGGTGGTGGTCGCCGGGTATTTCCTGCAACGGATGAAGACCAAGTGGGGAAGCTGCAATCACCAGGCGGGGCATATCCGTTTGAACACGGAACTTGTGAAGAAGCCGAAGGATCTCCTCGAATATGTCATCGTTCACGAAATGACGCACCTGCTGGAGCCGATTCACAGTGACCGGTTTGTCGCGGTGCTCGATAAACAGTATCCAACCTGGCGCGAAGCCCGCGCCGAACTCAACGATCTGCCGCTGACAGCAGAGGTTTGGAGGGAGTGATTCGTGAAGGAGAGCACGAAGTTCGATGGGCTCTATCTGACCTTCCCACTAAGAACTGAACCATTGCGAAAGCGCTCCTGATCTGCAGTTTCTTATTCTAAAAATAATTCTATAGAAAATTTTCAGTCTTAATGCTCAACTTCCAATAATCTTCCTTTTTTACACTTTTCTGGTCGGTAGGGATCTTTGAATGAAGGGAACAGGCTGCGCTCTTTCTCTTTGAGCGGAGCTGTTTTCAGCGGAGATGTGGGGGATAGTGTGGTGGAAAGAAATTATTGGCATAAAAAAAAGGGGTTCAGATATTCTCTGAACCCCTTGTCATTGTTATGGTAGCGGGGGCTGGATTCGAACCAACGACCTTCGGGTTATGAGCCCGACGAGCTACCAGACTGCTCCACCCCGCGTTACAGTGGGCAATATAGCAGATTGTGGGGCGATGTCAAGGGAATTCTCTCTGCGAACCATTCTCTGGCGGGGGCGTGGGGATAAGAAATGCCAGGAGTCTGGAGCTGACCTCATCCGGCAGCGGGGTCAGTCTGCCCTGCCGGTTGATGGAGGCCATGACCGTGGAACCCTTGGCCAGTAAGCGGGGACGGACAGGGTCATCCTCCTGCATGATCCGGTAGTTGAAGGTGCAGGAGACCTTTTTCAGATCGGTGAGGGTGGTTTCGATGATGAGCAGGTCATCGTAGCGGGCGGGGGCCTTGAAGCGGATATGGCATTCAATCACCGGGAGGACAAAGCCCATCTCTTCGATTTCACGATAGGAGCAGATGCGCTCGCGCATGAATTCGGTTCTGCCCAGTTCGAAGTAGCGAAGATAGTTGGCATTATAGACCACGGCGGCGGCATCGGTGTCTCCGTAGAGGACACGGTGCCGGCATCGGTGGATGAGTTCATTCATGACGAAGACTCCTGCTTGCGCCGTTCCAGCAGTTTTTCCATAAGCAATTCGCCATTGGCCATGGCGGCATGCAGTCGATGGTCTTCGGCCTCAGCTGAGCGCTCGTTGAAGGGCAGGCCGCTGCCCTGGTCAGTGTGTCGGGAATCGTAGAGAATGGTGGGGACCGGATTGGCGGTGTGGGTTCGCAGGCACAGGGGGGTGAAATGATCCATGGTGGCCATGAGCCGGAAATCCTCACCCCTTGCCTCCAGGCCCTGAAAGATGGGGCCGACGATCTTCCGGTCAAAGTCTTCAATGGCCTGGATCTTTTCCTTGAGCAGACCCTGATGACCGGTTTCATCCGGTGCTTCCACATGGACAAAGACAAAATCCTGGTGGCGCAGGGCGTCGAGGGCCGCCTGGGCCTTGCCGGCATAGTTGGTGTCGAGGTAGCCGGTGGCTCCCGGGACATTGACAATGGAGAGGCCGGCGTTGACTCCCAGCCCTTTGAGCAGGTCAACGGCTGAGATCAGGCTGCCGCTGATGCCGAAACGCTGGGCCAGGGACGGCATCTTTGGCAACTTCCCCTCTCCCCAGAGCCAGATGGAGGTGGCGGGGTTTTTGCCGGCGGCAATCCGGGCAACATTGACCGGATGGGAGGCAAGGATTGTCCGGGCCTTATCCAGCAGCGCCGCCCAGCGGGAATCCTGATGGTAGCGGTTCCAGGGCGCGGTCACGTCTTTGCCGGTGAAATCATGGGGGGGAACGGTGTCCATCGCGGGGTAATCGCCTCGAACCAGCAGGATGTGACGGTAGCTCACCCCCGGGTGCAGGCGGAAGATGTCGGTGGCGCAGCCCTCATCGAGGGCGGCGATGAGCTGGCGCGATTCCTCACTGCCAATGTGTCCGGCTGAATAGTCGATCATCCGCACCTGATTGCCCGCTTCATGGGCCAGAGTCACCAGATTGCAGCGGAAGGCGGTCTGCTCCGGGGCCAGGGTAAGCCCCATGGCCGCGGCCTCGAGCGGGGCCCGTCCGGTATAATACTCCTCGGGTTTGTAGCCCAGCAGGGAGAGATTGGCGACATCGCTGCCCGGCGGAAACCCTGCCGGAACGGTGTGGGTGAGAAACAGCTCGCCCTGGCGGCAGAGGGCATCCAGAAAAGGGGTGTCGGCCACTTCCAGGGGGGTGCGATGGTTCAATTCGGCCATGGGCAGGTCGCCCATGCCGTCACCTACCAGAATCAGATATTTCATCGAGTGCTTCTTCGGCTGATTTTTCGGGTTCAATGGGCCGTGGCCCGTGGCTTATTGCCCATCCATGAGAAAGCGAATTTTGACCGTTGGTTCGGGGCAGACGCCGAGGGCGTCGATTTCGGCAATGGCATCCTGCACCGCTGCCTCCGATGCGTCATGGGTGTGGAGGACGATGCTCACCGGTTCATTCTGCTGGCGCCCCTTCTGGATCACCGACTTGATGGAGATGGCGTGCTTTCCAAAGATGCCGGCAATGGTGGAGAGGACGCCGGGCTTGTCCTGGGCGGTGATGCGGAAATAATAGGGGCAGACCAGTTCCGTCATCGGGGTGATGACCGGGGCGCTGATATTTTCGGGAAGGTAGGACAGGGCCGGAACCCGGTTGATCGAGCCGTGCAGAATGTTGCGGCCAATATCCACGAGATCCGCGGCCACGGCGCTGCCGGTGGCCATTTTGCCGGCACCCTGGCCGTAGAGCAGGACGTTGCCGACGGTGTCGCCGGTGAAATAGAAGGCGTTGTAGGGCCCGTTGATACTGGCCAGCATATGGGATTCCGGGACCAGGGTGGGATGGACCCGGGCCTCCACATGGCTGCCATGGTGACGGCTGATGGCCAGCAGTTTGATCCGGCAGCCGAACTCCCGTGCAAATTCAATGTCAATGGGCTGGATCTTGCTGATTCCTTCGGTGTTGATGTCCCTGAACTGGACGTTTCTGCCGTAGGCGATGGTCATGAGGATGGCCAGCTTGTGGGCGGTGTCGATGCCTTCAATGTCGTAGGTGGGGTCAGCCTCGGCGAATCCCAGGGCCTGCGCCTCTTTCAGGACATCGGCGAAGGCGGCGCCCAGATCGGTCATCTTGGTGAGGATATAGTTGGCGGTGCCGTTCATGATGCCCATGATGGAGAGGATCCGGTTGGCCACCAGCCCTTCCTTGAGGGCCTTGATCACCGGGATGCCGCCGCCGACGCTGGCCTCAAATCCCACTTCGACGTTCTGCCGCACCGCCGCTTCAAAGATCTCCTGACCGTGGATGGAGAGCAGGGCCTTGTTGGCCGTCACCACATGCTTGCCGTGCCGGATGGCCTCCAGCAGATAGGTGCGGGCCGGCTCCAGGCCGCCGATGAGCTCGACCACGATGTCAATGGCCGGGTCATTGAAGATATCGGTGACATCGCTGGACAGGGTGGCCCCTTTGAAGGGTTCGGGGAGTTCGGTCAGATTGGTGGTCACCACCCGGGAGAGGATGATCCTGGCGCCGACCTTGCGGAAGAGTCGTTCGTTCTGCTCAAACAGGGTCTGGGCCAGACCGCTGCCCACCGTACCAAAGCCGATAAGGCCCACATGGATGTCTTTCATGATTTTACGGGGTATGTTGACGGTCGGTTGAAGGGTGGATACAAAAAGGAGTAAAAAAGGATGAATTCGGCTGTGTCAATTTCCCCAGCCGATTTCATTTTCTTCCCTCTCCTTGTGGAAAATGAGTGTCAAAATACCTTCTTTCCCGGTGAAAGTCAAAA
The DNA here is from genome assembly GCA_013426795.1 of Desulfocapsa sp. Taxonomy (GTDB): domain Bacteria; phylum Desulfobacterota; class Desulfobulbia; order Desulfobulbales; family Desulfocapsaceae; genus UBA2270. The sequence goes on from JACDZF010000089.1 coordinate 7,869, forward strand.
AAGAAGAGGAGAAATTTTACTGGCCTAAAATTCGATTTTGGTTTAATCTTTTCCAGTCATTCTTTTGAGTGAATGGTCATTCAGCAATGGTGCCATGCAATTGCGACAAGCGGCAATATGGATCCCCATGGCTGGAAAGATGTCAGAGGATGTTTTGAAAAAAATTTCCATGGTCAACGGGTTGTCAACTTATCAGGAACATTTTATCAAGGAGAATGGTATGGCGGTGAATATTCTGGCCTTTGGGCCAAACGGAAGCGGCAAGGGAACTCAGGGCGCCATTGTCAAGGACAAGTATAACAGCAAGCACATTGAATCCGGCGCCATCTTCCGGGAGCATATCAAGGGCGGCACCGAGCTTGGCAAGAAGGCCAAGGCGTTTATTGATCGCGGCGATCTGGTGCCCGATGAGCTTACCATCCCCATGGTGCTGGAGACCCTGGCCAAGTCCAAGGAACAAGGCTGGCTGCTGGACGGATTCCCCCGCTCTCTGGCCCAGGCCGAGGCCCTGGATAAGGCCCTGAAAGAGGCCGGCATGGCCTTGGATTATGTCATTGAGATCGAGCTTGACCGTCAGATCGCCAAAGACCGGATCATGGGTCGTCGCCTGTGTGCCAACGATAACAACCATCCCAACCATATTGCCTTTGAGGCCATCAAGCCGGTGGAAAAAGACGGCAAGCTGGTCTGCCGGGTCTGCGGCGGCGACCTCAGTGCCCGCGCCGATGATCAGGATGAGGCCGCCATCGGCAAGCGTCATGACATCTACTATGACACCAAGACCGGCACCATGGCCGCGGTCAACTACTTCAAGAAGGCGGGCGGTGCCAAGGTCATCACCGTTGATGGCTCCCTCGGCATCAAGGAAGTGACCGCCCTGATTCTGGCTCAGTTGAAGTAATCCTTGGTACAGGATTGCCGGTTCCCGGGGCTCCCCTGGAACCTTTTTGTGTGCAGGACATGCCCCGTCCCGGTGACGGGCATGTCCTTTTTTTTTGCCTTTTCGCACCGGATATCTTAGACTCGTTTTCCATTGAGCTGAAATGATTTTCTGCGCTTCTCGTTTTGTTGTCGGCTTCTCACCCCTTGTTTCTGACCTCTAACCTCTGCTTTCTCTCTTCTGAATATGCAACAGATTCTTCTGACATCGCTGAAAAATTCAATTCTCGCCCAGGAATCCTTCGCCCGGGAGCAGGGTGGGGCGATCATCGCCCTGGCCGGGGCAATGGTCAAAACCATTCGCTGCGGCGGCAAAATTCTCCTCTTCGGCAACGGCGGCAGCGCCGCCGACGCCCAGCATCTGGCCGCCGAATTTGTCAATCGGTTCCTGATCAATCGCCGGCCCATGGCGGCCCTGGCCCTCACCACCGACAGCTCCATACTGACGGCCGTGGGCAATGATTTCTCCTTTGACGAGATTTTTGTCAAGCAGGTGCAGGCCCTGGGGAAACCCGAGGATCTGGCCCTGGGGATCTCAACCAGCGGCGGGTCGGTGAATGTGCATAAGGCCCTGGAGGTGGCGCGCGAGATCGGTATGGTGACGGCGGCCCTGACCGGGGGGCTGGCGGGAGATGGCGGGCTGGTGGGGCGGGCTGCTGATTTTGTGTTGAATGTGCCGTCCGATAAAACCCCGCATATCCAGGAGGCCCATATCTGGGCGGAACACCTGCTCTGTGAGCTGGTGGAACGGGAGATCTTTGGAGGGGGCGCATGATGACCCCTGAGCCCCTGGATTTTACCGGACTGCGTACCTATTCCCTGTATGGGCGGCCTTCCAAGGTGACCGTGGACAATTTCGGCAAGGCCATTGCGGCCGGGAGTTCGGTGCGGGCCCTTGTGGAATCCTTGCCCGATCAGCTGCTGGGCCGGGATTTTCCGGAGCTTGTGCGAAAGCTGGCGGCAGTGCATCGGCGCGGGTGTCCGCTCCTGGTGGGGATGGGCGCCCATGTGATCAAGGTGGGATTAAATCCCCTGCTCATCGACCTGATGGAACGTTCCATCATCACCGGGATTGCCATGAACGGGGCCTGCATCATCCATGACGCGGAGATTGCCATGGCCGGTTTTACCTCGGAAGAGGTGGGCACTGTTTTAGGAGACGGGACCTTTGGCGCGGCGAAGGAGACCGGTGAGGTGCTCAATGGCGCCATCAATGAGGGGGCAAAAAAGAAAATGGGGATGGGCGCGGCGGTGGGCGCGGCCCTGGTGGCGGGCAATTTCCCCCATAATGATAAAAGTCTGCTGGCCACCGCCTCTCGGCTGGGCATTCCGGTGACGGTGCATGTGGCGGTGGGCACCGATATTATCCATATCCATCCTTCCGCTTCGGGCGAGGCCATCGGCGCCACCTCCCATCTCGATTTTCGCATCTTCTGCGCCCAGGTGGCCAGGCTGCAGGGCGGGGCCTATCTCAATATCGGCTCAGCGGTCCTGCTGCCGGAGGTATTTTTAAAAGCGCTCACCGTCGTCAGAAATCTGGGCCATCAGGTCGATGATCTGACCACCGCCAATTTTGATTTTATACGACAGTACCGGACCTTGACCAACGTGGTGAACCGACCCACCGCCAATGGCGGTAAAGGATATAATATCACCGGCCACCATGAGTTGATGATTCCCCTGCTGGCGGCCTGCCTCCTGGATGAGTTGGAGCGATAGTCGCCTGACCCCGATGAACGGGACAAGTGTCAAGCAGATCACATCCCGTCGAGCCATTTTTTCCGCCATCCTTGACTGGATGGAAGCTTGAATAAATCGGGGGGAACAGAAATGACTTCTGTTCCCCCCGATTGGCTTTTAAATGGTACCAGAAGTGTTCAGCTTTACTGGCCTACCTTCAACTGTCCGCCTTTCCCCAAACCTCCCTTGACCTCCTGAGCCTCCTATTGACGCAGTGATCGAACGATATTGTTGCAGGCGTCCATAAATGCGGCGGTGATGACTTTGCCCTGCGGGGTATGGCTGTGGCGGCTCAATCCGACCCTGCCTGCGCCGCCCCCGGTTGCGCCAAAGGGGCTGCCGAAGCCGCTGATGTCAGTCTTTGAGGCGCTGCCTTCGGCGGCGGCTATCTGCACTCCGGAACGGTTGTCGATCATGGTCAGCAGTATCAAAAAGGGGACAGATTTAAATTTAAATTCATCGGGCAGTTTTTTCTTTGATCGTTCGTAGTCAACGGTCGAAGAGATAACGGCAACTACTTCCGGTGCGTCCAGTAGCCAGGACTTCGCCTGTGATGAGCGATGGCAAGAATGCGAAGTTCCTCAGCGGCGATCTGATAGATGATGCTGTAAGGGAACCGACGGAGGATATATCGGCGCCGATCGCCACGAAATACAGCGCCGACCAGAGGATTGTCCAAAACAAAATTTGCCGTTCGTTCAAACTCAGCCACAAATGCGAGGCCAAGTTCGACATTCGCCTTCAGCGTATA
>JACDZF010000090.1 GCA_013426795.1 Desulfocapsa sp.
TGTGCATTCTAACCAAACCCAAACTTACTGTCAATAACTTTCTTGACCTACGCACGAAATAAGTAAAATATCCTGGAGATACTCCACGGTCTGTCCATCTTTACCCAAGGTTTCCAGGAGATACCCACCCATGCAACAAACCGAGACCTGTCAAAAAAACTTTAAAGCTTCCTTACAGAAGGATATGGAGGCCGTCAGGTCTCGGAAATATGGGGAACACCAGCCTACCTGCCAAGCCGTGCGTCTCCCCTTTTGCGCAGACGGATGGACTTCGGGGTCACCTCCACCAGTTCATCATCATTGATATAGGCGATACAATCCTCCAGGGTCAGGGCCCGGGGCGGGGTCAGGATAACCGCCTCGTCTGAGCCGGAGGCACGCATATTGGTCAGCTTTTTGCCCTTGCCGGGATTGACCACCATGTCTCCAACGCGGGAGTTTTCGCCGATAATCTGGCCGGTGTACAGGGGCACGCCGGGATGGATGAAGAGGGTTCCCCGTTCCTGCAGATTAAAGAGGGCATAGGCCACGGCCGTGCAGGGTTCCTTGACCAGGAGCACGCCGTTGATCCGGTTTTTGATCTCACCGGCATAGGGGCCATAGGCGGCAAAGACATAACTCATCATCCCCATGCCCTTGGTATCGGTCATGAATTCGGAACGATAGCCAAGCAGGCCGCGGGTGGGGATCTTGAACAGCATCCGCACCAGGCCGCCGTGGCCGGTGGTCATCTCTTCCATCTGACCCTTGAGTCGGCCCAGCTTTTCAATAACCGCCCCCTGGAAGCGCTCATCCACGTCAATGGTGAGGGATTCGTAGGGCTCGAGGATCTTGCCGTTCTCTTCTTTCAGAATCACCTCGGGCCGGGTCACCTGGAACTCATATTCTTCCCGGCGCATCTTCTCAATGAGGATGGAGAGATGTAACTCACCGCGGCCAGATACCCGGTAGCCCACCGCATCGGTCAGGGGCTCATAATGAAGGGCAACATCGGATAAAACTTCACGTCCCAGACGCTCTTCGATATGGCGGGAGGTGACAAACTTTCCCTCCTTGCCGGCAAAGGGCGAATCATTGGGAATAAAATTCATGGAGATGGTGGGCGGATCAATGGCAATCAGGGGCAGGGGCATGGGATTATCGGGATCGGTGAAGGTCACCCCGACGGTGACGTCATCCATCCCGGCCACGGCCACAATCTCGCCCACGCCGGCGCTGTCGATGGGCACCTTGCCGTCGGATTCAAAGCGATAGATCTTGGAGATGCGCACCGGCTTGATCGTCCCGTCGCGACGGGCCACGGCCAGGGGCTGATTGATGGCAATGGTACCGTTGACGACCTTGCCGATCCCCAGGCGTCCGAGATAGGGCGAATAATCGATGGTGCTCACCTGCAGTTGCAGGGAGGCATCGGGGGAGCCGGTGGGGGCCGGGATATGCTCGGTGATCATCCTGGAGATGATCTGCATCCCCATGCCGCCCTCTTTCGGGTCATCATAATCGGCCAGGGCATAGCCCTCCTTGGCGGAGGCATAGACCACGGGAAAATCAAGGACCGCATCGGGGGCATCGAGCTTGACGAAAAGGTCAAAGACCTGATCGAGAACCCAGGGACAGCGGGCCGCCGGCTTGTCAATCTTGTTGATCACCACGATCACCGGCAGATGATTCTGGAGGGCCTTTTTCAGAACGAAATAGGTCTGGGGCATGGGCCCTTCCTGGGCATCGACGAGGAGCAGGGCGCCATCGGCCATTTGCAGCACCCGTTCCACCTGACCGCCGAAATCGGCATGGCCGGGGGTGTCGATGATGTTGATGGAGAAGTCCTCATACTGATAGGAGCCATTCTTGGCGGTGATGGTAATGCCGCGCTCACGCTCCAGATCCCCGGAATCCATCAGTCTTTCCGCCACATCCTGATTATCCCGGAACATCCCGGAATATTTAAAAAGCTGATCAACGAGCGTGGTCTTGCCATGATCAACATGGGCGATGATGGCGACGTTACGAATTTTTTCCTGTTTCATTTTCCTTTCCTTGATCCCGCACAGGATCCTTGAGGATCAAAATAAAAAAAAGCACCCGTAATCAGACGAGTGCTTATTGATAATCACGCAGTTATCCTTTTCGTGACAACTCTGCATTCCTCTCCCGGGCTGGTCCATTCAGATGAGAGAGAAGCCTTTGGCGCTCCATGGAGCCTTCTTCATCCCGAGCATAAGCAGCCGGAACACACCAAAAAAACATCGCTTTATACCAGAGAAAAATCACCCATGCAAGGAAATAGCTAAAAGAGCCACCAAACCCCCTTACAGGGCGGCCAGCACCTTCTTTCGACCTTCCGCGGAACGCCGCAACACCGCCACCTGCTCATCCACATAGTCATAGACCATGGGCAGGTGGCCGGCTGAGGGTCGCATGATCCTTCCCAGCACCTGGAGCAGACGGCCCTCAAAGGTAATGGGGGTGGTCAAAAACAGGGTACTCAGGTCGGAGCAGTCAAATCCTTCTCCGATGAGCTGGAGGGTGGCCACCAGAATCCGCAGCTCGCCGGCCTGGACCTGGCGCACGATCTCGGCCCTCTTTTCCGGAGGGGTCTGCCCGGTGAGCAGGGCCACCGCGAGGCCCCGGGCCGCAAGCTGTCCGGCAAAGATCTCACAGTGACTGACCCGGTCCGACACCACCAGCAGAACCCCTGATTGCGGTCGGCCTTCCGCCTGCACAATATCCTCGATAATCTGGAGGTTGCGGCCCTGATGGGTGACCAGGGCGGTGATCAGGGCGTGATAATCGCCGCTGTAGGGATGGGCAAAACTGGTTTTGCGGCGCACCAGCTCCGGCTTGACAATGGCGCCGGTGGCCTGCAACTGGGCCTGATTGACCTGATGCAGGCAGTCTCCCATAAAGATGGAGATGAGCCGGGTTGTCCCCTCATCGCTTCTGAAGGCGGTGGCGGAGAGACCAAGCAGATAGTGGCAGTCAAAGCGACTGACCACATCGGTGAACAGGGCGGCGGGCACCCGATGACACTCGTCAACGATGAGATGGCCGAAGAGCGGGACAAGCTCGCTCACCTGCCTGCGGGCACTGTTGACAATGGCCACGGTGACCGGCTGCACATCGAGGCGGCCGTCACCGACCAGACCGGCGCTTAATCCGAGAAACTCGCCTATCCGCTGCTGCCACTGATACAACAGCTCCTTGGTATGGACGATAATCAGGGTGGGTTGCCGGCGGGCGGCAATGATGGCCAGGGCCATCACCGTCTTGCCGCTGCCGGTGCCGGCCTCCAGCACTCCAAACGATCGCCCCGAGACCTCGGCCACCGCCCGCTCCTGATAGGGGCGCAGGGAGCCACCGAAGCAATAGTCCACTTCCGCGAGAAGCCGCCGCTCCTCCACAATCCGGGGGGTCTCCTGCATGTATTCCCGGCAGAGGAGAATCGCCTGATTGGCAAATCCGCGCGGGAAACGAAGGCCGGTGGGCACCGGCTCATAATACTTGAGCGTTGGCCGCAGCTTCTTGCCCACCCAGCGTCCATAGCGTTTGGCCGAGACAAACTTGGGATTATCGATGGTCAGCCGCTCTTTGATGGCCTTCTCCAGAGGAAGGGAGATACCGGTCAGCAGGCAATGGGAGGAGACGGTGAGGGTTGGCATAGACGGGTACTGGAAAGAGGGGAAAAACCATGAGTTTCCTGTAAAATGACGAACACGACCCACCACCTGTCATTCCCGCACAGGCGCGAAGTCACCCATACCAGGTTCGGGGGCAGGAATCCCCAACACAAGCAGTGGGGAAAGATGGTCTGGTCATTTTGCCGGAAACATCCTTGGGAGAACTTTTCGGGGAATCATCACAGCCGAGAATTGACGCATGCCCCAAAGAAGAGTAAACAAAGGATCCATGGAAGAGGGGGAACCTGTCCTCTTCCTGACCATGCCTGCAAGGCCCTTCAAGGCAATCTTCCACACACTTACCAGCAAGGAGTTTGACCATGCTTCACCCCTCCATCCGAATCATCAGCTTCCTGTTCCTGCTCAGCCTTCTGCTCCCCGAACAACTCCGGGCAGCCGGCAAGATGATCACCCTCACGGTTCCGGACAGTGTCTTGAGTCAGGCCCTGGATAAATCCCTGCCCATTGCCATCGACACCAGCTCCAGCACCTTGAGCGGGGCGATCACCATTATCAGGATCAGCAATCTCCAGATCCAGGACAAGGGGGTTTCCTGCCGGATCGCCCTCAAAGGCGACGACATGCAGCTCAGCACCGAGATCAGCGGCCACACCATCAAGCTCAAGGTCGGCTCGGTACAGCTGGAGCTCCAGTGCAACGCCGCCCTGCGCTTTGACCCGGCCAGACAACTTCTCTACATCAAGCCGGTGATCAGCGACCTGCAGGCATCATCCACCGCTGCCCAGGGCGATATCAATGCCCTGCTCATGGGCTTTCTCAACAATCGCGAATTCCCGGTCAGGATGCAGCAGCTGGAACCCCTGATTGCCGAAACCAGCGGCAAGACCATCACCATCAATATGAATATCGCAGGTATCAGCACCAGTCAGGGCATCCTCCAGTTTGATATCCTTCCCACCATCCAGAGCACAAACCACACTTCCAGGAAAAAGACCTGAAAAAACAGGAGCAGGAATTCTTCTGAAAGCTGAAGAAAAGCAGATCAGGGTTGCAATCCAAGAGCCCACCATCCTTTCAGCTTGTTCCCTTCAACCCCTCGCCTTGTCTGTCTCGTAATACTCAACAATGGCATGAACCAGCTCGGGAATGGTAAAGGTCTCCGGCTGAACATCAACGCTGAGGCCATTGTCGGTGACGGTCTTGGCGGTGATGGGACCGATGGCGGCAATTTTTACCCCGGCCAGCAGATTCCGCAACTCGTCCGGCCCGGCGGCATCAATCATGGTGAGAAAATTGGTGACGGTGGAGGAGCTGGTAAAGGTGATCATATCGATCCTGCCCAGCTCCAGCGCCGACCGCACCTTTTCCTTGCATCCCTGGGGCACGACATTCTGATAGACAGGAACCACCGTGACCTGAGCGCCCGCCCCCCGCAGGGTCTCGGGAAGAAACTCACGGGCCTTGGTGGCCCGGGGAATGAGGATATTGCGGCCCTCCACTCCAAAATCCAGCAGGCTCTGCGCCATCCCTTCCGCGGTAAAGGTCTTGGGGATCAGATCCGCCACAATGCCATAGTGGAGGAGAAAATCTGCGGTGGCCCGGCCCACAGCCGCCACATGCGGCCCTTTCAAGGTTCGCGCGTCCAGCCCCCTGGCGTAAAGCCGGTCAAAAAAGTATTGCACCCCGTTAATGGAAGAAAAGAGGATCCAGTGGTACTCGTTCAAACGATCCAGCTCTTCGTCAAGGATCGCGTAGGAGCTCAAAGGCTCCACCTGGATGGTGGAATATTCGAGGCATTCAGCCCCGTACCCTTCCAGGGCCGTGACCAGCTCCGAGGCCTGTTCCCGGGTCCTGGTCACCACAATGCGCTTCCCAAACAGCATCCTCTTTTCGAACCAGTTCAGGGAATCACGCAGGCTCACCACCTCGCCCACGATGATCAGGGCCGGCGGCTTGATGTCCTCTTCTTCCACCCGGGCGGCAATGGTCTCCAGGGTGCCCACCACCGTTTCCTGTTCCGGGGTTGAGGCCCAGCGCACCACCGCCACCGGGGTTTTGGGATCCCGGCCATGCTCAATCAGATTGCTGACAATGATGGGCAGATTCTTGATCCCCATATAGATGACCAGGGTCCCGGCACCCGTGGCCAGTTTGGACCAGTCAATATTGGAATTCTCTTTTCCCGGCTCTTCGTGGCCGGTGATAAAGGAGACGGAAGCGGTGTAACCCCGATGGGTAATGGGAATGCCGGCGTAAGTGGCCGCTGCCGTGGCCGAGGTAACTCCGGGCACCACCTCAAAGGGAACACCGGCCTTGACCAGCTCCTCCAGCTCTTCGCCGCCTCGACCAAAGATAAAGGGATCACCGCCCTTGAGCCGCACCACGGTCTTGCCGGCAAGGGCCCAGTCAACCAGCATCTGATTGATCTCTTCCTGGGTATGGGTGTGTTTGCTACCCCCCTTTTTACCGGCATAGATCAACGTGGCCCCTTTGGGGACATACTTCAGCAGCTTCGGGCTGGCCAAGTAGTCATAGACAAGGACCTCGGCCCGTTCCAGAAGATATTTGCCCCGCAGGGTAATAAGGCCGGGATCACCAGGGCCGGCCCCCACCAGATAGACCTTCCCCTGTTGTCTGTTTTTACTCTGCTGTTCCATATTTATTCTTGAAAAAAATAGAGACGAAAGTACGATTCCGTCTGAAATAAAATCTCTCTCCCAAGAGCTGTTTCCGGGAGGCCGGAACCTAACCTGGCCAGAGAGAGAGGCGCGCAAAAGGCTTGAACAGAACCAAGGCCCTGGCGCTTCCGCCTTCCCCATCATAACGGCCATTTTATAGCCCCATTTTCCGAAAAGGGCAAGACCTAAAGGAATCCCGCAGCCGCAGGAAAAGACCAACCGATACCCTTGGAACCAAGGGCCCTGGTGGGTTCCAAGGCCCTTGAACCGCGTCTCTATTCAGCTATCCGGGCGGCGAGAAATTCGACAAAGGCATCGCAGTCATTCTGCACCCGACAGACACGATAATCGCCCAGTCCCAGGGTCTGGGCCAGCTCTTTATACTCAATGGCCAGCTCCAGATCGGTCTCGGAATTGTCAATGGTAAAGGAAAGGGGATAGACAATCACCTTTTCACCGGCCAGACCCTGGAGCACATCGATCAGTGACGGCTCCAGCCAGCGCATCGGCCCCACCCTGGACTGGTAGGCAAGATGAAGCCCTTTGAAATGCAGCCCGGCTTCAGGAAGCAGCGACTGCAACAACGCCACATGCTTTTCGATCTGCCCGGCATAGGGGTCACGGGCGGCAATCTTTTGCGGCAGACCGTGCGCCGAAAAAATCAGATGAAAGCCGCCATCCTCATACTGTTCCCCAATCCGCTCTATTATCGAGGCATTGAACCGGGGATCATCGTAATAGGGTCCGATCTCTCTGATCGCCGGCCTCTGACCGGACTTTTCAAGGCCGCGCCGCACATCTTCGACACTGGACTGGGTGGTGGTCGAGGAATAATGGGGATAGAGGGGGACAAGGATCAGTTCATCGAACTTCTGTTCCTTGAAAAGATCATCCGCCTGCGGGCAGGTATAGCGCATCACCGGAAAAACCGCAGCCCCGGTTCTCCGGCGCAACTTGTCCACCAGTCTGTCAGTATGCTGGTAAATCCTGCTGCCTCCGATCAGCTCATACTTCCGCCAGACCTTTTGATAGCGCAGGGTGGAGAGAAGCGGCGCAAGCAGATGCCGGACCGGGGAGCCAATAATACGGGGATCGCTGAACATATTATACAAAAAAGATCGGAGCTCCGGCGCTGAACGGGCGCCCCCCATATTCAACAATAAAATCCCTTTCATCCTCTGCCCCCGATCACCTTCTCCTCCATCATTCTGCAACCTTTCATTTGAGGCCGTGCGGGCCTTTGCCAAACGCCGATCCTTCATCGTCTGGTATCTATCCCAATGCCACATCAAGGATCATCATCACACTGAAACCAGCCATGGTGGACATCGTCACCAGATCGATATGGGCTTCATTCCGTTGCGAGGTGGGAATCAACTCCTCCACCACCACAAAGATCATGGCCCCGGCGGCAAAGCAGAGGGCATAGGGCAGAATGGTCTGCATCTGGAGCACGAAATAGGCCCCCAGCACACCAGCAACAGGCTCAACCATTCCCGATGCCTGGCCCAGGAGAAAGGCCTTTCCCCGTCCCATCCCCTCACGGCGCAGGGGCATGGACACCGCCGTTCCCTCCGGGAAATTCTGCAGGCCTATGCCAATGGCCAGGGCCACGGCCGACCCGATGGTGGCAGCGGGAAGCCCGGCCGCCACCGCCCCGAAGGCAACCCCCACCGCCAGTCCTTCTGGAATATTATGCAGGGTAATGGCCAGCACCAGCAGGGTGCTGCGCCGCCATGAGGTCTTGATGCCCTCTTTTTTGCTCAACGCCAGACCGGGATGGAGATGGGGCAGAAAGGCGTCACACAGGCGCATAAAGATGCCGCCACCCATAAAGCCAATGACGGCGGTGAGCCACGGGACCATGTCCATCTGCTCCGCCAGCTCGATGCCCGGCGCCAGCAGTGACCAGAAGCTTGCGGCAATCATAACCCCGGCCGCAAACCCCAGCATGCTATCCATAAAGCGCTGATTGATGGAGCCGGTGAAAAAAACCAGGGCCGCTCCCGCCGCCGTCACTCCCCAGGTAAAAAGGGTGGCCAGAAAGGCCTGCATGACCGGATCGAATTGCTGGATATACGTCATCATCGAACACTCACTCCCATCGTTGACCAGCCAGAAACGCGATTTTCTTCGCACCCTCACACTGGAAACGCATTGGACCCATTTCAACCCGCAAGGAAAAAGATATGGACAGCCTCGCCTATCCGTTCTCCATACCAGATACCGGCAAATAAAAAAAGGGGAGCCGGATGGCTCCCCTTTTTTTATTCAATCAGTGACGTTGAGCAATTACAGCTTGAAGAGCATCTCGCTGTAGGTCGGCACCGGCCAGAGATCAGCCGGCAGGATTGACTCCAGGGCATCGATATCGGCGCGCAGACTGACTGCCGCTGCCATGACCTTGTCACGATAGGCCGCAGCCTGTTTTTCCACCTTGTCAATGGCCTGAGCCTTTTTCGCCTCGTCTTCGAGTTTGGCAACCTTCTTGGCGGCGGCATCGAGATGTCTGCAGACCTGCTCCAGAAGCTCCTTCTGCACCGTTCCCAGCTTCCCAGCCACGGCCAGGGAGGCCCCAAGATCAGTGATAAACCGGATGGCCGCCGGGACATATTGACGGCGGGTCATCTGAATGGCGGTCATCGCCTCGATATTAATATGTTTCGCGTACTGCTCAACGTAGATATCATACCGGGAATGGAGTTCATCCTTGGAAAGCACGCCGTACTTTTCAAAGAGCTTGACGGCCTTGGGGGTCACAAAGGCCTTGAGGGCGTCAACGGTATTGCCGATATTGGGAAGGCCGCGTTTTTCGGCCTCTTTCACCCAGTCTTCGGAATAGTTATTGCCGTTAAAGACAATGCGACCATGGGCCTTCATAACCTCGGTGAGAATGGCCAGGATCTCCTTGTTCACATCCTTGGCCTTTTCCAGACGGGTGGCGATGGCATCAAGGGCCTCGGCCGCGATGACATTCAAGGCCACGTTGGGGCCGGCAATGGACTGGGAAGAGCCCACCATACGGAACTCAAACTTGTTGCCGGTGAAGGCAAAGGGGGAGGTCCGGTTCCGATCGGTATTATCCTTGGGCAGCTCCGGCAGGGAATCAACCCCGATCTTCAAGGTCTGACAGGCGTCGGACTTGCAGATCTTCTCGCCCTTGGCCAGTTTCTCCAGGACGTCGGACAGTTCCTGCCCCAGGAAAACAGAGATAATGGCCGGCGGGGCCTCGTTCGCACCCAGACGATGATCATTGCCCGAGCTGCCGCAGGTGGCCCGCATAATGTCGGCATGGGAATCCACGGCCTTGAGCAGGGCGGAGATAAAGATCAGGAACTGGGCGTTATCCTCAGGGGTCTGACCGGGATCAAGCAAATTAATTCCGTCATCGGTGGACAGGGACCAGTTGTTATGCTTGCCGGAACCATTGACACCGGCATAGGGTTTTTCATGGAGGAGACAGACCATGCCATGACGAATGGCGACCTTCTGCATGGTCTCCATGACCAGCTGGTTATGATCGGTGGCAATATTGGTGGTGGTGAAGACCGGCGCCATCTCGAACTGGGCCGGGGCGACCTCGTTGTGTTTGGTCTTGGAGGTGATCCCCATCTTCCACAGCTCAACATCCAGATCCTTCATATAGGCAGAGACCCGATCCTTGATCGCCCCGAAATACTGATCCTCCAGTTCCTGGCCCTTGGGAGCAGGGGCACCGAACAGGGTCCGGCCACAGCTCATAAGATCAAGCCTTTGCTGATAAAACTCTTTTTCCACCAGAAAATATTCCTGCTCCGCGCCAACGGTGGACATGACCCGCTTGGAGGTGGTATTGCCCATGGCCTTGAGCACCCGCATAGCCTGTTTGGCCACGGCATTCATGGAACGCAGCAGGGGCGTCTTTTTGTCCAGGGCTTCCCCTTTATAGGAACAGAAGGCAGTGGGAATACAGAGGGTGACATCACCGGCCCCATCCTCTTTCAAAAAGGCGGGAGATGTGCAGTCCCAGGCGGTATAGCCGCGGGCCTCGAAGGTCACACGGAGGCCGCCGCTGGGAAAAGAGGAGGCGTCGGGCTCACCCTGGATCAACTGCTTGCCGGAAAACTCCATGATCACGCTGCCGTCATCGGTGGGAGAGATAAAAGAGTCATGCTTCTCGGCAGTGGCACCGGTCAAGGGCTGGAACCAGTGGGTGTAATGGCTGGCACCGCGCTCGATGGCCCAGGTCATCATGGCATTGGCCACCACCGAAGCGACCTCAGGGGCCAGAGCCACACCCGTATTGATGGTCTTGCGCAGGGCCTTGTAGGTATCCTTGGGCAGCCTTTCTTTCATCACCCGGTCATTAAAGACATTGGCCCCGAATAACTCGGGCACGGGGATAGCGTTATGGCCATAGTCACTGTCACAACAACAATCTGCAGAATCACACATTTCTTACTCCTCCTGATCTGTTTCAATCCTTATTTTTTGGGAGCCGCTTCGAGACGATCCACACACCTTGAATCATCTCAGAGTGCTGCCGTCACATTGACGACATTTTCCATAACGGCTTATCTTTCACAGGGGCTTCTACCCCGACTTCACGCCTTGCGAACACTTTCATTTCTTACCATTTTGCTCATACAAAGTAATTAAAAAATATTTTCAAACATATATGTAAAGAAATACCAGGGGCAGCATGGAGCTTCCACCTCGACGAATACAACTCCCACCTCTGCTGCTCAGCCACTGTTCGAAAAGATCATGACCAGCTTGTGGGCTCAGCGGCATCAGGATCTGGACCTAACCCCGATGAACGGGATAAGTGCCTTTTGCAGATTATTTTCTTGCAAAAAAA
>JACDZF010000368.1 GCA_013426795.1 Desulfocapsa sp.
CCGTGTGAGAACATGGCAATATTATATATTAGTATTGTTTTGATTGCAACTTAGAGTAAGATCTCGCGTTCCAGCCGCTACCGATGATTTTCCTTCCTGAGCCGTACAAGTTCTGTCTGAACAGCATCCTTCCGTTGAGTTGAAACCGAGGCAACACTCTCGTTTCCTGCTCCTGATTCCCGCTTCCAACGTCCCAAAACACTTACGTTGATACCGAGATTGCGGGACGCCTCGGATATTCTGTACCCTTGTTCTGTAACCAGCTTGACTGCTGAATCCTTGAATTCCTGAGTATAGTCCTTTCGATTCTTGCTCATTGAACACCTCCTTGTAGGGATTTAATTTCGTTTAATCCACTCTTTAAAAAGTGTCCACTTTTTCCATACCACGTCAAATCAGGGCAACACGGGTTTATCGGGTTTACGCTGCCGCCATACGGCGAAAATGGTCAGCACTATTGTTCCCGCCAAGGGAGGAGAGTTTTCTTTCCCGAACGAGCCAGATATGGAACGCTTGATTTTGAAATGGAATTATCCCTCGAAATCAAACAGTGTCGGGTCGGAGGAGGCGCCTTCTTAACCGCACGCCTCCGCCCGCCGCTCAAACTGGACGTGCAGTTTTCCCGCATCCAACTTTCTCAAGGTTGCACTTCCGTGCCGGTTCGAAGGTATTAGCCTGACAAGACTCACAAGCCTCAGCTCACGGTGCAGCTTCGATGCAAGGAGTTTTTTCCAGCCAGCATTACGCCAACGTTGGCAGCGATGCGACCAAATCCGCCTCCTGACCCAACGGTCAAGCCGGCTGAAGAACTTTCTGACATGGGCTTTCTTGAAATAAAATATCAGAGTAAAAAAAAAATTGATTCACCCGACGAAAAAATATACACTCTCCTCGCAAGTGTTATTTTTTTGTAGTATAAACCTGCTTTGATTTTTTATCCTGATGGCGAGAGATTCAAGCAACTCAGGTTCGCTTCATACTTTAAATCGTAGCGCCAGATTGGTTCCACCTGAGCTCGCACAAGACAAGAGGGAAACTCCGATTGATTAAAAGAGAAATATCGCTTCCGCGCCGGAGTGCAGGCAACGATGTCGGAGATCAACCGTGGCCCCATGAATCACGCAGATCGGGGTTTGGGATTTGAAACCTGTCATCTTAACCGTTGTGATGAAGGCCATGGGTTTCAATATTGACGATCTGGCAGATGCCAGAGA
>JACDZF010000091.1 GCA_013426795.1 Desulfocapsa sp.
ATTTTTTACCCCAGTCACCCCGATCAGCCACGCTGACCGGGGTGACTGCTTTTCCGGTCGCGGTATCCGTTCTTCCCCGGCTCCTCTCCACCACCTGCATTCACCTCCTGCACCTGCACTCCTCCGGCTCCACCCACCCACATCGTAGGCCAGAGCCAAATCAAAAGTGACGATTTTCGAGCTACCCATCGAATCAGTTTATTGCTTGCGTGGTATGTCACATATCTGTCAATAATCCCAATATTTCCTCTCAAATTGTCAGAGTTCTTGACAGGGCAGTAATTTCCAGATAGTTAGAATAATTGAGCTGTATGATCAATCTTCTTGATAATGAGTAAGTATAGGGTAGGAAAAAATGTCTGATTTACCAAAACCATCCCTTATAATTTTGGCAGCCGGTAAGGGCACCCGTATGAAATCTGAAAAGGCTAAGGTCCTGCACCAGGCCTTTTACTCCCCTATGCTGCATCATGTGCTGACTGCTGTTCAGCCCTTGCAGGCTGATAAGACCATTGCCATTATTGGGCATCAGCGTGATGAAGTGGAACGATGTCTGGCCGGATTTGATGTGATTTCCTGTATTCAGCACGAGCAGCTTGGGACTGGCCACGCGGTGCTTTGCGCTGAGTCGATATTACGAGACAAGATTGGCACTGTCATGATCTTGTGTGGGGATACGCCCCTTATTCAGTCCGAAACCCTGCTGCACATGTATCAGAAGCATCTGTCCCATGGTGGTCCTGTGACGATTATGACCACTTTTCTGGATAATCCAGCTCATTATGGAAGAATTATCAGCGACGATGCGGGGCGGGTTTTGGCCATAGTGGAAGAAAAAGACGCGACTCCTGAACAGAAAAAAATCCGTGAGATTAATGCCGGAATTTATTGCGTAGAGGCGGATTTTCTTTTTAAAATGTTGAAGAAGGTTGACAGGAGTAACAGTCAGGGTGAGGTTTATCTCACCGATATCGTCTCACTGTCAGTGGGGATGAAATATTCTGTTGCTCAATACAGGACTTCGCATTCTCAGGACGTACTTGGGGTAAATTCACGAGTTGAACTGGCTGAGGCACATACCGAGCTGCGGATGCGGCGGAACCGTCAATTGATGCTGGCCGGCGTCACCATGCTTGATCCGGCTACAACGTCGGTGGCACCAGGGGTGAAAGTCGCTCAGGATGTTCTTCTTTATCCCGGTGTGCACCTGGCTGGCCATTCTGTTATTGAAAAAAATTGTATACTGGAAAATGGAGTCATAGTAAAAGACAGCTTGCTTGGTAAAGACGTTCATGTTGGTGCCTATGGGTATCTCGATGGATGCACCGTTCAAGCTGGAACCACCATCGCACCGCATGCCGTCTTGTCTCCGGTGAATTAAGACAACTGGTTGATCTGGTTAGATAAATGCCCTTGCGCTGCTTTTCTTTGCGTGTTCTTGTTATGGATTATTTGGCTGGGTGGGGACATCGATTCTCAGGGACGCCCAGAGCCTTAAGAATCATTGAGAGGGGGCAAAATTTTGTGATTCCAAACTGGAAGAGGTTAGCTCCCACAAAGGCGGTAAAAAAGAGCCAGTAGGGATGGTGAAAAAGGGGGCTTGTCTCAACTCCCAGTGCTAAAGAGATCAGGATGAAAAGTCCGGCGATGGAGTGAACCCAGTCAGTGATGATCATATTTGTTTCCTTGGGTGGTATCAAGTTGGCATGGAAAGGAATCTGTCCTGCATCGTTGAGCTGCTGATGTTGTCGGCTCATTTTTCGAAAAGTATGACTCATATGCTCAATTGTCCAGATGGTATTGTGGGAGTGATTGGATTGAGAAAGCTCATTTATTACGACAGTGTGTCCCGGTTTTATTTTCGGAGATAAGCCGTTTGAAGATAAAGAAATATTTCCATTGTAAATCATACCTGATTGCAGCACATCAATCTTGGACTCATTTTGGCAGCTGGATTATGGAAACGTCCACAGCCAGGGGATGATAATTGAAAGTATCCTGAGGAAGTATCATTCTTTTTCAGGTTTTTATACATCTTTTAATACGAACAGAAAGGAGAATGGAATGAGTGTTGACGAGGATAAAATTACCAGCCTGTTGAGTGAAGGACGGATCTTTGAACCACCCCAAGAAGGTCGCGATACTGCCTGCGTTGGCAGCATGGAGGCTTACAAGGCTGCGTATAAGCGATCCATGGAAGATCCGGAAGGATTCTGGGCCGAGCGTGCCAGTGAGTTGGTGACTTGGGACAAGACCTGGGATAAGGTCTTGGAATACGATTATAACAAGCCTGAGATAAAATGGTTTCAAGGCGGCAAGCTGAATATTTCTTACAACTGCCTTGATCGACATCTTCTCAATGGACGACGCAACAAGGCGGCCATTATCTGGCAGGGTGAGCCGGAAGAGGATGTCCGGGTTTACACCTACCAGATGCTGCATACCGAGGTCTGCAGGATGGCCAACGTATTAAAGAAAAAAGGGATCAAGAAGGGTGACAGGGTCGCCATTTATCTGCCCATGATTCCTGAGCTTGCCATTTCGCTTTTGGCCTGCGCGCGCATTGGGGCCACGCATTCAGTGGTTTTTGCAGGTTTTTCTGCCATTGCCCTGAAGAGTCGTGTGCAGGACTGTGAGGCCAAGGTTTTAATCACCGCTGATGCGGTTTTGCGGGCCGGCAAGACCATTCCCCTGAAACCAAATGCAGACACTGCTATCGTGGAGTGCGAAAGCGTAAAGGACGTCATTGTCGTTCAACGTGCCGGCAATGCCATCGAGATGGTGGCCGGGCGGGATACCTGGTGGCATGAAGAGGTTACCGCTGCGGATATTTCCTGCACCTGTGAGCCTGAATCAATGGATGCCGAAGATATTCTTTTTATCCTCTACACCTCTGGTTCTACCGGGAAACCCAAGGGGGTGGTGCACACCACAGGCGGATATCTCACCTATGCTATCCATACCTGTCAGTGGGTCTTTGATCTGAAGGATAATGATGTCTACTGGTGTACCGCTGATATTGGCTGGGTGACCGGACATTCGTATATCCTGTATGGCCCATTGGGACTCGGTGCCACGTCCCTGATGTTCGAAGGCGTTCCGTCCTATCCGGGGCCGGACCGGTTCTGGAAGATTGTTGAAAAATTCCAGGTGAACATTTTTTACACCGCCCCCACTGTTATCCGGGCATTGATGCGTGATGGTGAAGAGCCAACCCTGCGTTATGATCTGTCCAGCCTGCGTATTCTTGGTTCCGTGGGTGAACCGATCAACCCAGAGGCCTGGATGTGGTATCATGTTAATATCGGCAAGAATAAACTGCCCATCGTTGATACCTGGTGGCAGACCGAGACCGGCGGGATTATGATTTCCCCGCTTCCCTATGCAACCCCTTTGAAGCCGGGTTCTGCCACCCTGCCGTTGCCGGGCATTGATGCCGCCATCTATACAGAAGAGGGGCATGAGGCCGGCCCCAATGAAGGGGGGCATCTGGTTATCCGCAAGCCCTGGCCCGGTATGCTGCGTGGCGTATTCGGCGATCCAGAGCGGTTTAAGAAGGCCTACTTCAGCCGTTATGAAAACATCTACGACCCGGAAGACGGGGCTCGCCGCGATGAGGATGGCTACTTCTGGATCATGGGACGTCTGGATGATGTGATCAATGTTTCCGGCCATCGTCTTGGTACCGCTGAGATCGAGTCCGCGCTGGTTGCCCATCACTCCGTAGCCGAGGCAGCGGTGGTCGGCATGCCCCATCCGATCAAAGGACAGGCCATTTATGCCTTTGTCACGGTGAAGTCCCATGTGGATCCCACCCCGGAGTTGCTGGTGGAACTTCGGGCCCATGTGCGTACGGAGATCGGCCCCATTGCCTCCCCCGATGCTATTCAGTACGCGCCGGGATTGCCCAAGACCCGGAGTGGCAAGATCATGCGTCGGGTCTTGAGAAAGATCGCGGCCAATGATTTTGATAACTTTGGTGATACCTCGACCCTGGCCGATCCCTCAGTTGTGGATGATCTGATCGTCGGCAAGAAGGCCTTGGCAAAAAAATAACCCCCCATGGGAGATATTTGAGACGACACGGCGGAGCTTCTGCATAAAAGCTCCGCTGTGTCGTCTCTGTGGGAGAGTGATGAACGTTTGTGGGTGAATGTTTCAGGTTGCCTGCGATATGAAGAGATGGAAGACTGACGTGTTCAATGAAGACCAGACCCAGCGCCTGGTTCCAGCCGAACAGTCTCTTTGCGGCGGGATGTCTTGGTCCCTCTCGATCTGGTTGGCAAGTCCAGGGAGTTGACGGCAATGGCAATTCAAGGGAATGATGTTCATGCGGTTGCCCCTGAGATCGCGATCTCTTTTTTGAAAGGAATCATGCCCTTTGATACCCTTGATGAAAAATCACTGGGAAATCTGGCCCATCATTGCCGCATTGATTTTTTTCCCAAAGGGACCAGAATTCTCACCGCAGGGGTCACTGAGCTGACCCATCTGTATCTGATTCAGCGCGGTGGCGTGAAGGCCTTTATTGAAAACGACAGTGGGGTTATTACCCTCAAGGATTTCCGGGGGGAAGGGGCATATATCGGCGCCCTGGGCATTATCCGCGGCACCCCTGCCAATCTCAATATTGAGACGGTGGAGGATACCTTTTGTTTCCTTCTGCCCCGGGACATCTTCCTTGCCCTTATTGAGAAGCAGGCATCGTTTGCCCATTTTTATCTCAAAAGCTTCTCGGAAAAGGTTGTTACCACGGCCTATAGGGAGTTACGCCATCATAAGGTGGCACCGCGCAGCAGCGATGATCTCTATCTCTTTTCCATTCGGGTGGGTGATCTTGTTAAAACCCTGCGCAAGGTCGCGGCCACTCTGACCATACAACAGGCAGCCGTTTTTATGTCTGAGTATCAGGTGGGGTGCCTGCTGGTTCATGACGCTGGTGACGTCGAAAAGATCGTCGGCATTCTCACCGACCGTGATCTGCGGAGCAAGGTAGTTGCCGCCGGCCTGGATTTCAATGAGCCGGTGGTGAAGATTATGAACAGTCCGGTTCTCACCGTGCTGTCCCAGTCGCTCTGTTTTGATGTGTTGCTGAAGATGATGACGACCGGTATTCATCATCTGGCGGTGGAGCACGGCGGACGAATCATCGGGGTCATTACCTCCCATGATATTATGCTGCTGCAGGGACATTCTCCTTACTATCTGTTAAAGGAGATCCGTGTCGAACATCAGATCGTTGGGCTGTATTCCCTGGCCCAGAAGATCCCGGAAGTGATTCGTGGACTCATCGGGGAGGGGGCCAAGGCCGGCAACATCACCCAGATGATTGCCATTCTCAATGATCATATTTTGGGCAGGATGCTGACCCTGCTCGAAAAAGAGCTGGGGCCGCCGCCACTTCCCTATTGCTGGCTGTTAATGGGAAGTGAGGGCCGTCGGGAGCAGACCTTTAAAACCGATCAGGATAATGCCATTGTTTATGCCGATCCTGAGGACGAGGCCCAGGGTCAGGCGGCGGAGTCCTATTTTAAATCGTTTGCAGCCAAGGCCATCGATCATCTGGTGAATTGCGGCTACCCCCTCTGTCCGGGGGAGATCATGGCGGTTAATCCGCACTGGTGTCAGCCCTTATCGGTCTGGAAAAAGTATTTTGACCGCTGGGTTGCCGCGCCGGAACCCCAGGAGTTACTGAACGCCACCATTTTTTTTGATTTTCGCTGCGGTTTTGGTCAGGAGCAGTTGGCAGATAACCTGCGTGACCATCTCAACCGAAGCATGAAGGGGCAGGATCTCTTTCTCTTTCATCTGGCCCGTCAGTGTACGGAGACTCGTGTTCCCCTTTCATTTTTTAAGAACTTTATTGTTGAAAGGGATGGGCAGCATAAAAACCGCCTGGATATCAAGCGCCAGGGCTTGACCCCATTTGTCGATTTTGCCCGGGTGCTGGCCTTGAAGTCGGGAGTGAAAGAGACAAATACCCTGGCCCGGTTGAAGGTTCTCATGGCGGCAGGGGACATCCAGGGCGATTTGTGGTCGGCGGCGAGTGAGGCCTATGAGTTGCAGATGCAGCAGCGGCTGGTGCATCAACTGAAACAGATTGAGGCAGGAATTCTTCCCGATAATTATATTGATCCGGCGGATCTTTCCGACCTGGAACGGAGAATGCTCAAGGATGCCTTTGCCGTTATTGAGCGATTATACAGCGTCCTGAACAGGCTGTATCCAGGGGCGTGATGTTCAATCTGCTGAAGCCGGCTACCTGGTTCGCTTCCCCTGATCCCCTTATTCTCCGGAACAGGGAGTTTTTTCGTGACTTTGATCAGTCCAGGCCCCTGGCCGACTATACCTTTGTGGTTTGTGATACAGAGCTGACCGGGTTTGACCGGAACCACGATGAGATTATCTCCATTGGCGCAGTGCTGATTCGCGATTTGCAGATTGATCTGGGTTCAATTTTTAATCAGTATATCAAACCTCGAAATCTGAAGCATACCGAGGCAACCCTGATTCATCGCATCACCCCGGAGCAACTGGCGGATGCGCCTTCATTGGAGGAAGTGTTGCCGGCATTTGTCGAATTCGTCGGCAACGGGCTTATGGTGGGCCATTTTGTGGAGCTGGATCTGGGGTTTCTGAACAAGGCTGCCCGCAAGCTGCTGGGGGGAACCCTGGCTAATCCGGCCATTGATACGATTCGCATGGCCCGGAGATATCGACAGATGCTGCTGGGGCCCTTTCGCGAAGAGGATGAACATTCCGTGAGCTATGTCCTGGAAGACCTGGCCAGGGAGTATCAGCTTCCCTCGTTCAAGCCCCATGATGCCCTTGAGGACGCAATTCAGACCGCGTATCTTTTTTTGTATTTTCTCAAGAAATTCAGAAAAGGTGGGTTGTTGACCTTAAAGGATATTTATCAGGCTGGCAGGGTTGGAAGTTTACGTTACTAACCCCGATGAACGGGAGAAGCGTCTCTTGCGGATTCTATTCTTGTAAAAAAAAACAGGAAAATAATCTGTAAGTCACCAATAAGCTGCCTGCTGTTTTTTGACACGTATCTGTTTTTCCTGCTCCATGGGAAAAATTAATTCTTTAACCAACTTAAGGAGAAAATAATGGGAAACAACTATTTTAACAGCCTGCCTTTACGACTGCAACTTCAGGAGTTGGGACAGTGCCGTTTGATGGATTCTTCCGAATTTAATGGAGTAGAGGCCCTGCGAGGGGAAAAAATCGTGATTGTTGGCTGTGGCGCCCAGGGGCTGCATCAGGGCTTGAATCTCCGCGACAGCGGCCTTGATGTTTCCTATGCCCTGCGAGAGGCGGCCATCAGCGAGAAGCGGCAGTCCTTCAAGAATGCCAGCTCCAACGGATTTACCGTGGGTCCCTTTGAAAAACTGATCCCCAAGGCGGATCTGGTTATCAATCTGACGCCGGACAAGCAGCATACCAAGGTGGTCACGGCCATCATGCCGCTGATGAAGAAGAATGCCTGTCTCTCCTACTCCCATGGCTTTAATATCGTGGAGGAGGGGATGCAGATCCGCCCCGATCTCACGGTTATTATGGTGGCTCCCAAGTCTCCTGGTACCGAGGTGCGGGAGGAGTACAAGCGTGGCTTCGGGGTGCCCACCCTCATTGCCGTGCATCGTGAGAATGATCCCCAGGGAAAGGGCTGGGACCTGGCCAAGGCCTATGCCTGCGGCACTGGAGCTGATCGCGCCGGTGTTCTGCAGTCATCATTTGTGGCCGAGGTAAAATCGGATCTTATGGGGGAACAGACGATCCTCTGCGGGATGCTTCAGGCTGGTTCCCTGCTCTGTTTTGACAAGATGGTTGAAAAGGGGATTGAAGCGGGATATGCCTCCAGATTGATCCAGAACGGCTGGGAGACCATCACCGAGGCCTTAAAGCATGGCGGCATCACCAATATGATGGATCGGCTTGCCAACCCAGCCAAGGTTGTTGCGTTTCTGTTGTCCGAGGAGTTGAAGGAGATCCTGCAACCTCTTTTTGAAAAACATATGGATGATATCATGTCGGGTTCTTTCTCCCGGACAATGATGAAGGATTGGGCCAAGGATGACGTTAAGCTTCTGAAATGGCGAGCTGAAACAGCCAAGTCAGCCTTTGAAAAGGCCGTTTCCACCAGCGCTGTGATCCCGGAGCAGGAATACTTTGATCATGGAATCCTGATGATTGCCATGGTCAAGGCTGGAGTGGAACTGGCCTATGATACCATGGTCTCCGCCGGCATTAAAGAAGAGTCCGCCTATTATGAGTCCCTGCACGAGGTGCCCCTTATTGCCAATACCATTGCCCGCAAGAAGCTCTATGAGATGAATGTGGTCATTTCAGATACCGCCGAGTATGGCTGTTATTTATTCGCCCATGCGGCGGTTCCCATGCTTGCTGGTTTTATGAAAAAGATCAAAACTGATGTGATCGGCAAGGGGCTTTCGCTGAAAGATAATGGCGTTGACAATGTCAAGCTCATCGCGGTGAACGAGGCAATCCGGTACACCGGGGTGGAGATGATCGGGGAAGAGCTTCGCTCCCATATGGGGGCGATGAAAGCGATTTTGTAGTCAGTATGGAGGAGACGGAACCATTTGCTCCATGGCTTGTGGAGACAATGATTGCGTCTGCACTGCACTCCATCCTCGCTTGATGAGAGGCCTGCCGGGGATCTGCGCGTGTCCGTACTGTTGTGGCAGGCTGGTTCCGTCTGGCGGATCTTGTTGAATTTTCACAGGGTGTTGCAAAGCATGCCGTTGATATCCAGGGGAGGGAGCGTTTGTTTATTCCAGGGTGATATCCCCGCCGCTTATGGCAGGCGGGAATATCATTTTCGATATTTCATTTGAACAATGGAGGATTGAATGCAAAAAAACGTTCGTGATCTGCTTGAATCAAGTGAGTTTAAGGGGCTTGTAACAAAACGGGCCACCGTGTCCATTGTGTTGTTAGTGTTGTTATTTATCAGCTATTATGGGTTTATTCTGCTGATTGGTTTTAACAAATCGTTTCTTGCGCAGAAATTGAGTGAAACCGGGGTCACAACAATAGGAATTCCCCTTGCAGTGGCGGTTATTCTTGCGGCCTGGCTTCTCACCGTTATCTATGTCGTATGGGCTAATATGATTTACGATCCTGAGGTGCGGCGTTTGCGGGCCTTGTTGCTCGGGAAGTAAGCAATCATTTCTATGTGACTTAAGAGGTCGATAAGTTTAAAGGAGAAATTATATGCCACCAGTTACAGAACAAGCGGCGGGGGCCATCCAGACCTCACTGGGACACCCCACCTTCCCCTCCATTGCTTTTTTTCTGGTTATTGTCGCCATTACCCTGGTGATCACCTACTGGGCAGCGAAACGAACCAAAACCACGAAGGAGTTTTACGCGGCCGGGCGTAGCGTCAGCGCCTTTCAAAACGGCCTGGCCCTTGCCGGGGACTATATGTCGGCGGCCTCCTTTCTAGGGATTGCCGGAATGGTTGCCCTGAAGGGATATGATGGAATGATTTATGCGGTTGGCTGGCTTGTGGGCTGGCCGGCCTTGATGTTTCTTGTGGCTGAACCCCTGAGAAATCTCGGTAAATTTACCTTTGCCGATGTGGTCGCCTTTCGCCTGAAACAGACCCCAGTGCGAATTGCCGCCGCCATTGGCGGTATTCTGACCGTTCTTTTTTATACCATTGCCCAGATGGTTGGTTCCGGCAGTCTGATCAAATTGATGTTCGGCTTGCCCTATGAGGTGGCAGAGGTCCTCGTTGGGGTCATTATGCTGGCCTACGTGCTTTTTGGGGGAATGCTGGCTACGACCTGGGTGCAGATTATCAAGGCGGTTCTTTTGCTGTTCGGTGTGTCGGTGATGATGGTCATCGTGCTGGCCAAGTTTCACTTCAGTCCCGGTGAGCTCTATTCTGCGGTGGTCACCCAGTATGGCCAGGGCGCCCTGGAGCCGGGTGGCTTGATTACCAGCCCCATCGACGCCATCTCTCTGGGGTTGGCCTTGATGTTTGGTCTTTTGGGCCTGCCTCATATTCTGCAACGCTTCTTTACCGTTCCCGACGCCAAGGCCGCCCGCACATCGGTGCTTTATGCAACAGGTTTTATTGGATATTTCTACATTATCATTCCCATCGTCGGTTTTGGCGCAGCGGCCCTCGTGGGACGTCAGGTGATCACCAGTATAGACAAGGGCGGAAATATGGCGGCTCCACTGCTGGCCGAGTTTTTAGGCGGGACGCCCTTCCTTGGTTTTATCGCAGCGGTTGCTTTCGCCACCATTCTCGCGGTGGTTGCCGGGCTGACCCTGGCTGCGGCCTCTTCTTTTTCCCATGATATTTATGTCCATGTCATTAAAGGCGGAACCTGCACCGAGCAGGAAGAGGTGCGGGCCAGCAAGATTGCGACACTCCTTTTTGGCATCGTCGCGGTCTGTCTTGGCATTCTCTTTAAGGGACAGAACGTTGCGTTTATGGTGGGTCTGGCCTTTGCCATTGCCTGCAGCGCGAACTTCCCGGCTTTGATCCTGTCCATTTTCTGGAAGCGATTCACCACGGCAGGGGCAGTGTGTTCCATTCTTACCGGGGCTTTCCTGGCGGTTGGTTTGATCATCATCAGCCCCACGGTGTGGGTGGATGTTTTTAAAAATCCCAAAGGCTCCGAGTTGTTTGCGTTAAAGAATCCTGCCATTGTGTCCATGACCGCATCTTTTGTTGTGGGATGGATTGTTTCAATGGTAACCAAGGATGAAGGAGCCCGGCAGAAATTTGAAGATGAAAAGATTCGAACCTACCTTGGAGTTGGCGCTGAATAACAGCGAGCGATAACCGTTTCCGTCTGTTCGACAAAAGCGCGTCCGAATTTTCGGACGCGCTTTTGTCATTCTCCAAAGCTTGATTCTGTCTGAGAAAATTTTTTATAGTGGCTCGTCAGCAGAATCTGTGGTGGTGTTCAGGTTCTGGCAG
>JACDZF010000369.1 GCA_013426795.1 Desulfocapsa sp.
CTAGTGTTATGTTAATTATGATATAACGTATATATTTATTATCTTTGCAGCAAAAACTGCATTATGGTACTATACACAATAAAACTAAGTCAATCAGAAGTTGACGATTTAAAAAAGATTATCAATAAAGGAAGTCATACCTCTCAATCCTTTAGAGCTGCCTATATATTGTTAAATTGCGATAAAGGAGAGTTTTCAGAAAACACAAAGATTACAAATGAAGAAATCCGTAATATTTTAAAGCTAGGTGCAAGAACTATTGACAGGGTAAAAAAGAAATTTATAGAAGAAGGTTTTGAAAGCGCATTAGAACGTCGTCCATCAACACAAATCTATAAGAAAAAAGCAGATGGAGATTTGGAGGCAAAATTAGTTACACTTTGTTGCAGTGAGCCACCAGAAGGTTTTTCAAGATGGTCTTTACGTTTATTGGCAGACAGACTGATTGAATTAGAATATGTTGATTATATTTCTCATGTAACAGTGAGGGAGGTTCTAAAAAAAACGAACTTAAACCTTGGAAAGTAAAGGGCTGGGTGATTCCGCCGGAACAGAGCAGTCAGTTTGTTGCCAATATGGAACATGTTTTAGATGTTTACAAATTGCCATATAATGAAGATTATCCTGTGGTTTGTATGGATGAATCACCAAAACAATTAATAGAACAAATCGCATCAACTCCTATGAAACCAGGACAACAAGCTCGGGTTGACTACGAATATATACGACATGGAATGGTCAACATTTTCATTGCGAATGAGCCATTAAGAGGAAATCGGATTGTAGAAGTAACTGAATATAAAACAAAAAAGGACTGGGCAAAATTTATTAAACGAATATCGGATGAAATGTATCCGCAAGCAAAAAAGATAAAGCTGGTTATGGACAACTTCAAAACACATGATGCATCAGCGTTTTATGAAGCTTTTGAGCCACAAGAAGCTAAAAGATTATGGGATAGATTTGAGTTTATCTTTACCCCAAAGCATGGTAGCTGGCTGAATATGGCCGAAATAGAATTACATGTGCTCAACGGACAATGTTTAAACCGACATATTGCAACTATTGAGAAGGTGACAACTGAAATAGAAGCGTGGGAGAAACACCGAAATAATAAAAACGCTAAAATAAATTGGCAATTTACGAATGAGGAAGCACGGGTTAAACTGAAAAGACTTTATCCGTCAATTCTAACTTAACATAACACTAG
>JACDZF010000092.1 GCA_013426795.1 Desulfocapsa sp.
AAGGAATTATCAGGGCGAGCCAGCGGCAGGACCCTCTATATTCTCGATGAGCCCACCACCGGGTTGCATCCCGCCGATATTGAACATCTGCTCGATGTCCTTGGACGTCTTGTGGATCAAGGCAATACGGTGGTGGTGATTGAGCATAATCTGGATGTTATAAAAACCGCCGACTGGATTATTGATGTCGGGCCGGAGGGTGGCGATATGGGGGGCAGGATTGTGATATGTGGCAGCCCCGAGGAGGTGGCAGGCGAAAGCAGTTCCCATACCGGCAGGTTTCTGGGTCAGGTGCTTGTCAGATAAGCGCGTCCTATGGGGAGATGGGGGAAAGTGACGTCGAAGCAGAGGTTTTTCTTTGCGTCCTTTTTCTATTTGCTTTAAGGTAATCAACTGATTTTGGTCTTTATCAATGCGTCAAATGACGCACAATCTCTTTTATTCAAATAAGGAAATCGACGATGAGTGAAGAACAAGGAAATAACGGCGCCGGTGAAAAGCCGGTTTTCCGGATGCAGAAGATGTATGTCAAGGATTTATCCTTTGAGAATCCCAATGCCCCGGAGGTGTATCGGCTGCAGAATTCAGAGCCCAAGGTTGATGTGAATCTGAAGTTGAATCACAAAAAACTGGGTGATGATCATTTCGAGGTAAGTCTTCAGATTACAGCTAAAATCTTGGATAAAGGGAACGAAGACAAGACCATGTTTATCCTGGAGATTGAACATGCCGCCGCCTATTTGCTTAAGAATATCCCTGAAGAGCATCTGGAAATGATCCTCAGTGTGGATTGTCCTACCCTGCTTTTCCCCTTTACCCGCCAGATTGTCAGTCAGATCTCTGTGGATGGCGGCTTTATCCCCTTTCTGATGGAACCGATTAACTTTATGGGGCTGTACCAGAGCTCCAAGCAGCAGAAGGCTGCCAAGCAGGAGAATTAAGGGCAAGTTTTTTGTGGGGATAACTCCTGAATACAGGATTTCCCATGGAGGTACCTTGCAGCTCTCTGTTGAATTGATACTGGTCGGCTGGTTTTTCAAGCAGAAAGGCCGGAATTCCCAATAAAGGAATTCCGGCCTTTCTCTTTAATTTCCCCTGCATTAGGTGGGGCTTTGCCCAATCTGCCGGGGAGCCTCCATGTTTTTATGGCTGCTCTCGTATATTTGGGTCGTTGACAGGTGGTGGTACAAATTTCACAGGGGCTACGTGAAAGACCGAGGTGATAAAGTTGTCAATAAGGGTGGTGCTTCCCTTCTCAATGGCCTGATTAAACAAAGTATCATATTGTTTATCCGCAAGGACTGTTTCTGGCGAGACTTTGACGTCCACCCGATTGGTCCAAATTACACTTCCAGTGGCAGTTTCCTGAACCCAGATGCGCATCTGCACCACGGCCTGATCAACCCTGCCGCTGTTTGTCGTTTGTTGCCCTAAGCCGGCCCCAACTGCTCCCCAAAGAATGGAATTGGCCGTCTGGCTTCCAGAAATTCCAAAAATGGTATCACTGCCATCGGAATCCCATGGGCCGTTGACGTTGTTTCCAATAATGGCACCTATGGCACCACCTGCAACCATGTTGTTCATATTGTCATATTGACTGGTGTCCGCAAAACCAAAGGCAATCTGGCTGGTTGTGCCGGAAACAAAGGGTAGGATGCCTCTCTTCCAAGGAGCCCAGGTATGTTCCTGTCGGGTCTTGAATTCAAGAATTCTACCCCTCACGATATAGTCCGCATTAAATTTACGACCGATCTTGGCAATGGTTTGTGCTGAGAGCGCATGGGTTCCTGGACTGCTGGCAACCTGATGGTCGCTTATGGTTTGTTGTTCGGCAATATATCCCCGTATCAGATCCTTCATGACCTCAGACCATTCGTTATCCAGTTCACTCTTCATGGAGATGGAGCGATTCTGGCCATAGGGAATCAGGCTGATGATGGATTGATCAATCAGATAGCGAAAGACATCTTCCTGGATGGGCAGATTAAACCCATTGGTCACCAGGCGGTCAGTTAAGGACTCGGTGATGGCCATTTCCCGCCGAGAGGCTGAGGAAAGAGAGTCGGCATAGGTATAATCGGCAAAAGGTAGAATGACGATGGTTTTTCCTCTGCCGGCGGCATCGGGCCAGGGTTCTTGTGCAACCTGGAGGGTTTCAACGACGGTTTGTCCGCAACCTGAAAGCAACAGCAGGGTCAGGCCAACCAGCGCGCAGTGCAACCTCTTCATAATGATCTCCCTGTAAAGAAGGTGTTTCTTGAGACTTTTCACTTTTTAATAAACACTTAAATGATGTGGGGCTTTAATAAGATAATGAGTTCTCGCTTCTCTTTGACCTTTTCTGAATGGCCAAAAAGGTATTTAACCAGTGGAATATCACCTACAACGGGGGCAAAGTTGTCATCGTTCTCGTTTAAATCACTGATAAGCCCACCAATAACCAGCATGTCGCCATTTTTTACGCGAACAGTGGTGCTCATTTCCCGGATATTGACAACAGGCAGCCCCACCTCGCCTCCACTGTCACCAATCGGTCTGTATTCAATGGTATCTCCCTGGAGCTCAGCGGTGACAGGAACCAGATTCAAGATGATCTCGTTATCGTTCAGAATGGTGGCAGTCAAACCCATCCCCACACCCGAAAGAATATTCGCTGACGTTGAAGTATAGGTTCTGGTCAATGTATTTGTATCGACATCAACTTCAATACTTTCAATATAAGTAATATTCTTACCCACAGAAATCATCGCCGGCTGCCCATTGAGAACGCTGAGCTTAGGATTGGAAAGGACTTTGGTGTTTCCCTGGGTTTTCAGGGCATTCAGAAACGCCGAGAAATCCAGGGTGTCAATACTCACATTTGAGACGATGCGAGGATTAGAGGTTTGACCGGTTGTGGGATTCCAACTGAATATTGTGCCATTGTTACCGAAACCAACTGATCCAGTCACCTGAAAATTTTTCAAAACAGAGTCCCAGTTAATGCCCATGGAGGAGTTATCAACTAATATGACCTCAATGATTTTAGCCTCTATGGAGATTTGCTTGTAAATTTCCTTTTCAAGGGATGTGAAATATGCAGCTATTTTCTCGATGATAGGCCGCGGCGCGGTAACGGTTATCATGCCAACTGGCTTGTCAATCATATAGTAGTTTTCTGCACCACCGGTTACCTCTACCTCCTGAGACGCAGCACCCTGTTTGGAGCTGTCTTTTGGGTTACTGCCGGCGCTGGAGTTTTTCCCTGCGGTTTCTGGTGCACCTTCATTTTTTAAGGAAGTAATTTTTTTGGTGTGCTCAATCTTGAGAATGCTTTCTAAGTTTGCAGTAATATTGTTCCAGATATCAAATTCATTTTTTTCACTGACGAGCTTGATTGTTCCCTCAATATTCTTGGCGATTCCATCCCCGCCTATGTCGCCACCCAGGACGTTTCCGCCAGTACCGGTAGTGAATACCTGTTTATTAAAAGGCATGGCAATATGAAATTGCTTTGTCTCTCGATATTTTATGACAATGGTGCTTCCCTGCAATTCATAAAAATAATCAACCTGGCGAAGAATATTATCTATGGCCTTATAAAAATCATCATCTGCCTTGATGTCCACATCCACCAAGGCGTCTTGATTGACATCACTGGACCATGAAATATTTAACCTTTTCTGGTTTGCCAGAGGTTTCATGATATCCCGCAAGGCAACTTTCTTTGTGGAGCTGATCCTGACTCCTGTCTTGAGGACTGCATCATCTGCCTGACTGTTCAACTCATGCTTGCTGGGGGAATCGACGGTGTAGGCTGGTTTTTGATATTGAACCGGCAGGGCCGGGGGAGTCATGTCTCTGGTGACAGGGGCCACTGGGGCCGCCCCAGGTTTTACGCCTTCCGCGGAGGTGACGTCGGAATCGCTGGCAGTGGGGGTGCAGGCAAAAAGAGCAATGGATACAAGGAAGAAGGCAAGGAGTGAGGTGACTTGCGATCTGAGTTGTGTGCGAAGTTTCATGGAAGACCTCTTGGCCAATAAAGAATAAGCAAAACGTGTCATTTCTGCGCTAACCTGCATGGAGTGGGCATGGGAAAAAACAAGAACTTTCCAGAATGTTGACGAACTGAATCAAGCCATCTACAGGTGTGCCGCAGAGTGCCTGGCGGATCATCACTTTGCACATGCTCTTTTGGGAAACATTCTAGATCCCAGGGGTACTTTTTGTGCCAAGCCGACTTTGGGCATACTCTTTCAAGCCGGGGGCCAATGGAAAACCGGAGGCCAAGAGCGCTCGATACTGCCCCTCAGCCTTGTCTGCCTGGCCGATCTGGTCATAGATTCTGGCCTTGGCAACCATGGTGTCAACGGATTCGCCATAAAGGGTATTGTAACGTGTCAGGAGCTTCAGGGCGTTGTCCGGCTGACCATTTTGTTCGCTGAAGCTTGCGTAGCTGAGCAAGGCCTCTTTCATCGGGGTTGGATCGCTGATACTTTGGGCAAAATAGCCCGTAGCCTCAGACGTCTGGTTCATGTTCGCAAGGCCAATGGCAGCATAGAGAGCAGCCTGGGTACTTTTAGGCTGGAGCCTTAAACCTTCTTTGGCAAAGTGTACGGCCTTGGCGTTCATGCCCAGGTTGACCAGATAGATCGCTGCCAAGCGGTTAGTCAATTTAGCATTTTTTGGATCGAGCCTCAGGGCCTCTTCATAGAGGGCAGCCGCCTTTTCCATATTGTCAGCATTTTCCTCCACTCTTCCCTTGCGAATGAACTCCCGGGACTGCTCCATCTCTTCCGACTGGGTAGTAGACTGCTCAATTACCAGCGCATTCTGTTCCTGCTGGATGATTTCAAGGTCAGACTCCACCATCAGGTTGTCCTGGGCCCGCTCCGGCCAGACAAAGGCCTTTTCAGACGGATAGATGACGATGGTGTTATAGCGTTCTTCTTTGCGCAGGTTTTTAAGGTTCAAAATGATATCCAGGGCAAAATCCCAAGGAACATCATTCATGGCCAGGGTGAGCGAACCTCTGACAGCCTCATCGACGATGATGTTGGTCCCGCTGATTTCCCGAAACAGTCGAAAAACATTGTGCAGGTCGATCTTGTAAAAATCGACGCTGATCCTTTTTGCACCTTTATATTGGCCAAAGTCAAATGAATTCTTCAGAGAATCCTTTAACTTTTCTTCGGAGCTCTGTTCTTTGGTTTTCCCCTTCATTAATGCCGTTGTGGAGGTGTCAATGAGTTTTTCCAGAGTCGGCTCAGCTGGGGTTTTGGACTCTTGGGGAACTGGCTTCTGGACTTCTTTCTTTGCTGGCTGTGAGGATGACGGGGCAGATGCCGCGTCAGTTTGGGGCGAGGATGCCTGAGGCGCCGACGCTTCTTTGGAGGTTGCTGATTGAGCCGCCTGGGTGGGATCAGATTTAGGGTGAATCAAGATCAGCAGATTGTTCTTGTCCCGATCAACGGTATAGGTGTGACCGTCTTTAATGGTCATTTCAAAGCGGGTGATGGGAGGATCCTGATCTGGGAGGGGTTTAACGGACAGTTTTATGAGGCTGTTGTCCGGGATAAGGGCGCCGGAGTTGATTTTTTTGTCAACAGTTGCGTTGGCGATATCAAGAACAAGCCTGGCTGGATTAAACAGCTCGTACATGGTGTATACAGGGGGGGTGTTCCCGACAATCTCGATGCTGAAGGCATCTCCCTGTTGATTCGACTTGATCGCCTGAATGAGATAGTTGGTGGCTGGCGCTTTTGGTGTACTCTCAGCAAGGACTGGTCTTGAGCTAAGGCCAATGAGAAGGCAAAAGGCAAGAAAAACAGCCGGTTGGAGTTTAAAGAGTTTCGGATACATGGTTTACTCTTCTCCCTTTTTCTTTAAATGCATAACGGTGTTTTTGGTTAACTGTTTGCCAGCGCGGTTGATTGATGTTTCTTCAATGATAACCTGATTGGAGGCAATGGTTGTGACGACCCCTTTTCTGCCAATCTTCATCCCCGGGT
Organism: Desulfocapsa sp.; assembly: GCA_013426795.1. Classification (GTDB taxonomy): domain Bacteria; phylum Desulfobacterota; class Desulfobulbia; order Desulfobulbales; family Desulfocapsaceae; genus UBA2270. The sequence goes on from JACDZF010000092.1 coordinate 5,991, forward strand.
GAATGGCGTAGCCCTGTCCTGAAGCGTCTTCAACCATGGCCAGTTCAGCGTTGTCTTCAAGCACTATGGCGACCAGTTTTAATTGGCCGGGTTCGAATAATTGCATGCCGGTGAGCGTTTCCTCGCTCTCAACTATTTCGTCCATATTGATTTCGTTTATGGCCTTTTTAGCAGCAATAAACGGGCGAAAGGGATCCGGACGCCCATCCACCTGGTACGAGAAAGGCGCCGGTGTAGCGGGGGGAGGCAACGGTACATTGACAGAAGGTTGGTCGCTGGCAGAATGGACCTCTGGAGCATTCAAGGTTTCAGGAACAGCGTGAATGGGCAGGGGCCAGATGATGGTCAGAACAGAGCTCACTAAAAGTGTTAACTTTTGAATATTAATTAGCATCTTTAACAAAGAGTGGCATGGTTTTTTTATTTCTTTGGTTGATCCAGCTTTACATTAGTAAACTGATATGTGACCAAACGGCAAGAAGAATCAAGAAGCATTTCGCCCTCACTTTTACTACTGGCACTGATTTTTACATTGGCTACGCTGACTATGCGATTGAGCTTGCTGACGTGATAAAGAAAACTTCCCAGATTGTGAAAGGGACCTCTGACCTGGATATCAATGGGAATCTCTGAGTAAAAATCTTTTGGTACAGCGGCAAGGGGCTTAAAGGTGAGGAACTCAAGGCCGGCACCCTGTCCTTCTGCCGAGATATCCGTCAAAAGACGGGGGATTTCTTTCTCCTTGGGGAAAAGTACTGCCGTTTCAGCAAATTGCTCTTCAACCTTCAGCATCATAGCCCTTTGTTTATCGATAGTCGCAGCAGTGGCTCGTGCTTTTTCAAGTTCCTGGATGGCAGTATTTTTTCTCAGGGTCAGTGCTGCTATTTCTTTACTCTTGGGCTGATACCATACGAAGAAAAAAATAATGACTGGCAGGATAAGCAACACTGCTGCCCCCACGATTTTAGGCTTTCTTTCAAGGGGCAGGTATCTCTCGTTTATAAAGGTTGAAAATGCCTGGGTGTTTATTTTCATACAGGGACAAACCGGGTTATTTTTTCTGTTGAGTTGCCTGGTCAGTTTCTTTTGAGGAGTTGCCCACCGCGCATTGAAGGGAAAATGCCTTCAGATCCTGTCCTTCTACCTTTGTGACCGATGAATCGGAAAGATTGACATCACTGATAAAATCGGACGCATCCAGTGCGTTCATGAATTCAGCGATGGTTTTATTATCGAGGGCGATGCCCTTCAGGGAAAGGGAGCTGCCTTGCTGGTCAAGGCTTGTAAGCCACATCCTGGTACTGTCCAGTCTTCTGGCGACCTCATCCAGGATATGAACGGTGAGCGGGGAATCAGTCTTTAATTGTCTTATGATGTTGATCCTGTTCTCCAGTTCTTTTTTGTTTTGCTCCAGCTTTTTGATCTCGAGCAAAATTGAATCATATTTCATTTTTTCCTGATTCAGTTGGGTGATTTCTGTCTGAATGGCGTTGGCCCTACTGGTCTGGATCATACTGATGGCCCCAAGAATGAGCAGAATCAAGACAAAGCATGCGGCGAAACCGAAGAGTTCATTCCAGGCTGCAGCCTCTCTTTGAAGCTGACGGATGGGAAGCAGGTTGATTTTGAGCATGTTTTTAAAACCTAAGCCGCTGTGATAAATAAAAAATAAACTGAAGGTTCACTTTTTCAAACAGATCATACTCAATCTGGCAAGATCTCCGTTGAAATTAACCTGTAAATTCAACATGATGTCAAGGTGATGCCCTCCAAAGTGGGGTCTGTCTCTGTGGTTGCTAGCACCTTGTAACGATCATAATTTCGAATAAAGCCGAGTCAGCTTGATTCTGGCGTCCGCCGTTGTGAACTGCCAATTAATTTTTTTCGTGCTCCTGTTGCGGTGACTTTCCCGGGCCGCGATCTCAGCTTGCTTTGCAAGGCGGCTTCAATGCCCTGCTCGACGAAACGTTGCTTGAGGTGCTCGATGGTTCGCAACGTGATACCCAATGCGGTTGCAACATCGCCAACGGTCCATGCCGCTCCTTCAGGGCCCGCATCGCAGAGCAGCAACGCGCTGGCATATATGAACTTCTTTGCCCAGGTTTTTCCGTTGCGCGATACGCTTCAAGGTCTTTACCTCTTGTTCTGTCAGGGTAACTCGATATCCATGGTGCCATGGCAACCTCTTTGGATTGCCATGATTCTACGATATGCTGAAAACTTGCAAAACTTTATACGTTACCCGGTACTAGTACCATTTTCCGGCATGTTTTAACAAGAGGTTGATTTTTCTCAACTGAAAACAGCTTGTTGACAGTAATGGGTGAGGCCAGGGCACGGCAACTGACTGATTCTCCAAATAAAAACAAACCACCAATGGTACCTGGTATGCACATACTATACTTTTTGCTCCATCACCTCAAAAAAAAAATGAAATGATACGGGCGGCCCTGCTGCTACTTTTCTGGCATTGTCAGTAGAGGAGATTAGAGTAACGTATTGTGCCAGATGGAAAATAGAGGCTGGCTCTCAAAGAGCTGAAACAAGATACACCCAACGCTGAAACTCAGAGTAGAACTCCGAGGGGTGGCGACTGGTCACTCAAATTTTTACATGACACCACAGTCAAATGAACCGGGGAGGCTCCGTTCAAAAATGAGCTCAGTGAAATGGCCCACGGCTTCATGGATTCTAAATAACTGATGTGCGAAGGGCAAGGCCAGCCGCAATGGTCATTTCCGGGCCAATATTGTTCAGGTAGTCAGGGTCTATCTGTTTAGGATTCTTGAGCATTTTTATGAAAGGGTTGAAAATCTCAACCGGCACGTTCGTTTCGTTGTGCAAGAACTCTATCAGTCCGGCTACTTTAGACCCACCGCCACTCAGTGCCAGTTTGTCCAGTCGCTTATTGGTTTTGTTGGAGTGATACAGGTCAATGGTTTTTTTTATCTCTGAAACCCATTGAGAGCAAATGGAGTTGAAGATCCGGGCAATCTGCTCTTGTTTGTCTTCGGCTGGAGTCTGGCCGATCTTTAATGCTTCTGCTTCTTCTGTCGTGATATCGAACGTTTCTGCAATCTGCTCGGTCAATTGCCGACTTCCCATGACGATATCTTTTGCAGTTATGGATGTGCCGTCGCTGATGATATTGATATGCATGTTCGTGGCGCCTATATCTACCAAGGCAACAGTTCCATGCAGTGGATAGTTTGATTCGTATATATTTTCCAGGACAAAAGCATCCACATCCACCACCACTGGCTGAAGACCCAGGCCTCGAAGCATGTTCAGATATTCATCTACAATTTCTTTCTTGGCCGCCACCAGGAGGATGTCGGTAGCATCGGAGTCTCCGGTGTTGGTCTTGAGCTCCTGAAAGTCAAGATAGACATCATCAATGTCAAAAGGAATATATTGCTCGGCTTCTGAGCTGATGAATTCCTCAAGTTGTTTTTCTTCCATAATTGCAAGGTGGATTTTTTTAACAATAACCGAGTAGCCGGAAATGGAGATGGCAACTTTTTTATGTTTAATTTGGAGATTTTTCAGGAGTTCGGAAATGGCTGTGCCAACGGCTTCCGGGTTATGCAACGAGCCATCCTCTACGGCTCCTTCAGGGAGAAGGATGCTCCCGAGATTGATAACGGAATAGGTTTTGTCTGTGAGCTTTAATTCACATATCTTGACGGAATGGGAACCGATATCTATGCCGATGGCTAATTTTTCTGTGGAGAGAAAAGGCAGTTTCATCATTGCTTGATCATGCTTGAGTATTTTCTTGTTATGTATCCTGGAAAGTAATTTTACCAATGATTACAACCCTGTTTTACATAAAGGCCATAAAAGTATGCCTTTGTCAAGAAAACTTATTGGATAACATTTTATTATATCTAATAAAATAAATGGGTAAAGGGATAATTTTGTTTTTTTGAAAGGATGGGTACTACATGTTGATACTGAAGATTCTTTCATATGCTTTCAGTTGTGGATAGGGATCTTCTGCCGGGAAGGGTAAACGCTGTGAACGGTCAATATTTTCTCCATTGAGGAACTTCCTTGAAAAGAGAGGTTTTTTAAAGTATTCAGAGACGGAAAGATGTATCAAGTATTGAGCGATATGAGCTTCGGTTGTTTTCCGAAAAATCTTCAAGAATTGGATTGAACAGCGTGGTCAAGAACAAATCAGTTTTCAGAGAGTATGTCGAAGCGATTATCGTAGCAGTACTATTAGCTCTTTTTGTCCGGACTTTTGTGGTTCAGGCCTTTAAGATTCCTTCCGGTTCCATGCTGCCCACATTGCAGATCGGCGATCATCTGCTGGTGACCAAATTCATTTATGGGGTAAGGCTGCCCATAACCGCTACGGTTCTGTTTTCCCGACCTGGCCCGGCCCGTGGGGATGTGGTGGTGTTTCGTTATCCCCGTGACCGTTCCCTTGACTATATCAAACGGGTCATAGGAGTAGGTGGTGATACCATTGAAATTCGAGACAAGCAGGTCTTTGTAAATGGCCAGAAGATTGCCGATCCTCACGCCCATTTCACCTCCCGTGAGATCATGAGTGGTGCTGAAGGGCCCCGGGATAACCTTGCTCCGGTGAAGGTTCCTGAAGGGAAGATCTTTGTCATGGGTGATAACCGTGACAATAGTTCTGACAGTCGCTTCTGGGGTTTTGTTGATCTCCCGGAAGTCCTGGGGAAGGCCTGGATTATCTATTGGTCCTGGGATGTGGACAAAGCTCTGTTTTCTTCGGGTCGCTATACGTCCATCCGTTGGGATCGTCTGGGGGATTTCGTCCATTAATTTTTCTTACCCAATCA
>JACDZF010000093.1 GCA_013426795.1 Desulfocapsa sp.
TGGAGGTTCGCGCCGAGGTGGCGAGCCTTGCCAATCTCTGGCCGGAGGCGGCGGGAACGGGTCATTTTCAGGGAAGGGTTGGGGGAACCTGGAAGGTGCCCGAGTTTACCTTCACCCTTGACGGCAATGCCCTGGCCTACCGGGAGGCCATGATGCAGACCGTCAGCGGTTCCGGGAGATTTGTTTTCACTGCCCAGGGTGACGTGGAGGTCAAGCTGACCGGGCAGGGGCTGCGGGCGGCATCATTGCCCTTTTCTTCGGTGGAGCTGGGGCTTACGGGAAGCATGGCCCGGCATCATCTCCAGGCAAAACTGGCGGGAGCCTCCGGTGAGATGGATATGGCGGTGGATGGCGGCCTTGAGATGGCAGGGGCCGTCGCCTGGAAGGGCGAACTAGGTGAACTCCAGCTCCACCTTGATCCTTACGGCAGGTGGCGGTTAACAAAACCGGCTCCCCTGCGCGTTGATGGCAACGGCGTCGAGCTGGCCCCGGTCTGTCTTGAACAGGGCGCGGCCTCGTTGTGCATGGAGGGTGACTGGCGGGCCGCCGACGACGGTCAGTGGCGGCTGAATGCTGAGCTTGATTCCTTTGCCTGCGGCCTGCTCCATCGGTGGCACCTGCTCCCCCGTCCTGTCGAGGGAGTGCTCTCGGCCCGGCTTCGGGTGCAGGGCCTGGGCTCGCGTCTGATACAGGGGGAGGCCGACCTCACCGTTCCCGACCTGGAGATGACGGTTCCCGATGAAGACGGCAGGAAGCAGAAGCTGCGCTGGACCGAGACCCAACTCCGCCTCAAGCTGGCCGACTCCAGGCTCTCGGCCACGGCGCGGAGCCTCCATCAGGGTGGCAGCACCATTGACGCGGGAATCCAGATGGACGGATTCGGCGATCTGGCCGGATCCTGGGACGACTTGCCGCTCCAGGGAAAGATCGACCTGGATGTCAAGGATCTCACCCCCTTTGCCTTTATCGCAGACTCCATGTTCATACCCAAGGGTTCGGTCAAGGGCGCATTCACCCTGTCGGGACGGCTGGGAAGCCCTTCCTTGACGGGCGAGCTGAGGCAGAGGGATGGCACTGTTTTTCTTCCGGCTGCGGGCATAACTTTAGAGGAATTATATCTTTCGCTTATGATGAAGGGGGAAGGGGAGGGGATGGCCGTGGTTCTGACGGCTGACTCCGGTCCCGGCAGGATCAGGGTTGCCGGCACTGTTTTGCGCGGGGATGATACCTGGCGCATGGATCTCCATGTCACCGGCAAGGAGTTTGAGGTGGCCCATCTCACCGAGTACGAGATTGTTGTTGATCCCGATCTCCATATTCTCGTGGATGCCGGGGTGGCCCGGGTGACGGGCAGGGTCCTGGTGCCCCGGGCGGTGATTGCGGTGAACAAGATGAACGGTTATATATCCTCCTCCGATGATGTGATCATTGTTGATGATGTGGAGGGAGGGAAGAAGGAGTGGCCCCTGAGCGGCACGGTGACTGTGGAGCTGGGAAAAGAGGTCAGTGTCGATTCCTTTGGCCTGAAGGGCCGGATGGAGGGGAGCGTGGCGGTGACGGCGGCCCCGGGCCATCCCCTCACCGGCAAGGGAACCCTCATTGTCCATGACGGAATCTATGTGGTCAGGAATCGGGCCCTGGATATTTCCCGGGGGAAATTTTTCTTTTTGGGCGGCCCCCTGGTCAATCCCGGGATTGATGTCCTGGCCCAGAAAAAAAATAACAGCAGGACCGTGGGGCTGCTGGTTTCCGGAACGGTGGATGACATGGAGGTGAAACTTTTTTCCGATCCCCCCATGGGCGAGAGCGAGATCCTCACGGCCCTGCTGTCTGGACGTCCCTATGCCGAAAATGATCATCAGATGAGCAAAACGGTAGAGGATGCGGTGGCCGGGGTTGGACTTGAAAAGGGCGGGGCGATTCTGGGAGACATCCTTTCGGGTTTTGAAAATCAGTTCCTCCTGGATAATATCTATATGGAGAGCGGCGAAGAGGCATCCGATGTGTCGGTGATGATCGGCAAGGAGCTGTTCAAGGATATGTATATCAGCTATGGCTATGATCCGTTCAAGGCCAGCGGAGTATTCAAGGCCAGGTACGACCTGTGGAAAAGATTCTCGGTGGAGACCGAGATCGGGGCGGAACAGACCGGAGCCGATCTGCTCTGGTCCATTGAAAAATAATATCAGAAGGAGAAGAATGATGAAGGTTGTGGCATTTAACGGCAGCGCCAGAAAAAATGGAAATACCGCCCTGTTGCTCAAGACTGTTCTGGGCGAGCTTGAGGCGGCAGGAGTGGAGACGGAGATGGTGCAGCTGGCCGGCAGCAGGCTGCGGGGCTGCATTGCCTGTTATGAGTGTTTCAAGAAAAAGGATGGCCGCTGCGCCCTGAGTATCGTCGAGAAGGATGGCATCAATGACTATCTGGACAAGATGAAGGACGCGGACGCCATTCTCCTTGGCTCGCCCACCTATTTTGCCGATGTCACCTCCGAGATGAAGGCCCTTATGGACCGGTGCGGCATGGTGGGCCGGGCCAACCCGGAGCTGTTCAGGAGAAAGCTTGGTGCCTCGGTGGTGGCGGCCCGGCGGGCCGGTGCCATCCATGTGTTTGATACCCTGAACCATTTCTTCCTTATCGGTCAGATGATCGTGGTGGGCTCCAGCTACTGGAACATCGGCATGGGACGGGAGAAAGAAGAGGTGGCCAAGGATGAGGAGGGGATGCAGACCATGCGGGTTCTCGGCCAGAATATGGCCTGGCTGTTAGAGGTGATGGAAGGAAAAAGATAGTCGGCTGGATTGCTGAAAACCGAAGGAAGAAGATGGAAGAGAGAAAAGGCCGGGAGCCAGGCCTGAGCAGGGACCAGAAACAGGTGACCATCCTGGTGGTGGATGATGAGCAGGTGCATCGCTATATGCTCTGTTCCATGTTCCGCCAGTGGGGGTGGAGATGCGTGGAGGCCGATGATGGCCGGACCGCAGTGGAGGCAGTGAGCAAGGCGGCCTTTGACGCGGTGCTGATGGATGTGCGGATGGCCAGGATGGACGGAATCGAGGCCTTCACCCGGATTCATGCCCTCCAGCCGACCCTGCCGGTGGTGATTATGACCGCCTACTCCTCCGTGGATGACGCCGTTGCGGCGATGAAGCAGGGGGCCCATGATTACCTCACCAAACCCCTGAACTTTGACCGTCTGCGCCTGACCCTGACCCGGGCCCTGGATCATCATCCGCTGCAGGAGAAAGGGCAGCAGCACCAGGAGATGGATCAGTCTCAGCCCCTGAAAACCTCCATCATCGGCAATTCGCCGCCCATGGCGGAGCTGCTGGAGATGATCTCCTATGTGGCGGCCACCGAGGCCACGATTCTGATCACCGGTGAGTCGGGAACGGGCAAGGAGCTGGTGGCTGCGGCTTTGCATGCAAACAGTACCCGCTATAATGCTCCCTTTATCAAGGTCAACTGCGCGGCCCTGGCCGACACCCTGCTCGAGTCGGAGCTCTTCGGCCATGAGAAGGGGGCCTTTACCGGCGCGGATCGGCGGCGGGAAGGGAAATTTGTCCAGGCGGACGGAGGCACCCTGTTCCTCGATGAGATCGGCGAGACCACCCAGGCCATGCAGGTCAAGCTGTTGCGGGTTTTGCAGGAGCATGAACTGCAACGGGTGGGCGGCGAAGAGACGATCAAGGTCGATGTGCGGATTCTGGCGGCCACCAACCGTGATCTGGCCGCCGAGGTCAAGGCCGGGAATTTTCGCGAGGATCTCTACTATCGCCTGAATGTGGTGACCCTGTTCGTACCGCCGCTGCGGCAGCGCAGGGGCGATATCCCGCTGCTGGTGGCCTATTTCGTCCGCAGGTTTGCCGAGAAGAACCGCCGCACCGTGGAGGCGGTGACCCCCCGCTGCCTGGAGCTGCTGGTGCAGTATGGCTGGCCGGGCAACGTGCGGGAGCTGGAAAACGCCATTGAACGCGGGGTGATTCTGATGCGCGGCGATGAGCTCAGCGAAAAGAGCCTGCCCCTGCCCATTCAGAAACAGGAGGAAAGCGGATCAGGAGGGGGAAATTCTGCACCGGCCTCCTCCCTGCAGGAGGCGGAGCGGCTGATGATCCTCCAGACCCTGGAAGAGACCGGCGGCAACAAGAGCGAGGCGGCGCGACGGCTGGGCATCACCCGGAAGACCCTGCAGAACAAGTTGCAGCGCTACGATGTGGCCGGATAACCCGCCGCCGCGCCGGGGAAATGATGCCCCGGGGATGAAAAAATATGGCCTCTTTCCGGGAAAAGGTTTACATTTTCACTCCTTGCGTCCGCTGGTTTTTATATTTCCAAATACAATTCATACCTCAATTTTTATTCAGGAGTTTGTTCAATGAGAACAGATATCGTCCACATCGGGGCTGGAGAGCTGACCTACGAGATCAGGAATATCGTCAATGTCGGGATGAAGCTGCAAAAACTGGGCTTGACCGTGAACTGGGAGAATATCGGTGACCCCATTGCCAAGGGCGAGCAGATTCCCCTGTGGATGAAGGAGATCGTGGCCGCCGCGGTGATGGAAAATGCCACCTACGGCTACAGCCCCACCAAGGGGGTCCTCGCCACCCGGGAGTTTATTGCGGCCGAGACCAACAGCCGGGGCGGGGCCCAGATTGACCCCGACGATATTATCTTCTTCAATGGCCTGGGCGATGCCATTGCCAAGGTCTTTGGATTTCTGCGCGGCACGGCCCGGGTACTGGTGCCCACCCCCAGCTATACCACCCATTCTTCCGCCGAGGCCGCCCATGCCGGAGATAAGCCGCTGACCTATATCCTTGATCCCAATCATCACTGGTATCCTGATCTGAATGATCTGGAGAAGAGTGTCAAGTACAACCCGGCCGTGGCCGGCATCCTGATTATCAATCCCGATAATCCCACCGGCGCGGTGTATCCCCGCGAGATCCTCGAGGCCATTGTTGATATTGCCCGCCGCTATGATCTCTTTGTGATCTGCGACGAGGTCTATCATAATATCGTCTATAACGGGACATCCACGCCGTCACTTTCTGAGGTGATCGGCGATGTTCCGGGCATTGCCATGCGCGGGATTTCCAAAGAGATGCCCTGGCCCGGCTCGCGCTGCGGCTGGATCGAGGTCTATAACGGGGACAAGGATCCGATGTTCGCCAAGTATATCCAGTCCATCCTCAATGCCAAGATGGTGGAGGTCTGTTCCACCACCCTGCCCCAGGTGATTTATCCCCAGGTGGTGACCCATCCCGCCTATCAGGAGTATCTGGAGGAGCGGACCCGGCGCTATGAAAAATGCTCCAATATCGCCCATGAAAGCCTGAAAGATGTGAAGGGAATTCTGGTCAACCGCCCCAACGGCGCCTTTTATATGAGTGTCTGCTTTGAAGAGGGGCTCCTCAATCACCGGCAGACCCTGCCCATCGAAAACAAGGAGATCAGGCAGCTCGTCGAATCCCTGGTGGCGGCTCCCGGCACCTCCGTGGACAAGCGGTTTGTCTATTATCTGCTGGCCTCAACCGGGGTCTGCGTGGTGCCTTTAAGCTCCTTTGCCACCGAGTTGCAGGGCTTTCGCATTACCCTGCTGGAGCGTGATGAGGGGCAGTTTGTGCAGATATTCCAGACCATTGCCGCTTCCATTGCGCAGTATCTGAAGAGTTGATGCGTATGGAAAAATGCCGTTTGCCTGCGTGTTGTGCCGCTGCTGGTATGGCCTTGGACTAAGTTTGCTGTCCCTTGGAATTCTTTTTCCCTGGGGACTCCACCGGGCTTTTGCCTTTTTAATGCCTTGCAGTTTCTATTCTTGTTTTTTTGCAAGAATAGAAACTGAAAAAGGCACGTATCCCGTTCATCGGGGCTGGAAAGTTGGAGAGGGTGTCTGATATGAATTTTATTGAAGTACTCATTGCCACCCTGTCCGGGTGGGTCTGGGGGCCTCCCATGCTCGTGCTGCTGGTGGGAACTGGTCTGTACCTCACCGTGATTCTGCGTGGTTTGCAGTTCCGGGCCCTGCCCCATGCCCTGCGGCTGATATGGCACAAGGAGCTCAGTAGCGAGGGCGATATCAGCCATTTTGCGGCATTGATGACAGCCCTGGCGGCAACGGTGGGGATTGGCAACATTGTGGGTGTGGCCACTGCCATCAGCCTTGGCGGGCCCGGGGCGGTATTCTGGATGTGGATGACCGGGTTTGTGGGGATGGCCACCAAGTACGCGGAAGCGGTGCTGGCGGTGAAGTACCGGGAGAAGGGGGAGCACGGCATGCGGGGCGGCCCCATGTATTATCTGGCCAAAGGTGCCGGCCTGCCCAAGCTGGGGTGGCTCTTTGCCCTGTTCACTGCCCTGGCCACCTTCGGCATCGGCAATATGACACAGGCCAATGCCGTGGCCACCATCTTTCAATCGACCTTTCACGTCGAGCCCTGGCTCACCGGGACCATCCTTATGCTCCTCACCGGCCTGGTGATTCTGGGAGGGATCAAGTCCATTGCCCGCTTTACCTCGTTCCTGGTGCCGTTTATGATTGTCGGCTACACCGGCGCCTCATTGCTGGTGCTGGCGATAAACGCCGGGGAAATCCCCCATGCCCTGGCCCTGATCTTCTATCACGCCTTTACCCCCATGGCCGCCACCGGCGGCTTTGCCGGTTCGGTGGTGGCCGCCTCCATGCGCTATGGCATCGCCCGCGGCGTCTTTTCCAATGAATCGGGACTGGGCTCGGCCCCCATTGCCGCCGCTGCCGCCCGGACTCGTGATCCGGTCAAACAGGCCCTGGTGAGTATGACCCAGACCTTCATCGACACCCTGGTGGTCTGCACCATGACCGCCATGGTGATCCTCACCAGTCACGCCTGGCTGGAAGGCGTTGCCCCCGGGCAATTGACCAGCGCCAGTTTCGGCGAGACCCTGGGACAGAGCGGGGTGGTGATCGTTGCCGTGGCCACGGCGCTTTTTGCCTACTCCACCCTGATCGGCTGGAATTATTATGGGGAAAAGGCCATCGAGTACCTTGCGGGCCGGGGCGCCATTGCCCCCTACCGGGTGGTCTTTGTGGCGGTGGTGATTGTGGGGGCGATGATGAAGCTGGAATTCGTCTGGAATTTCTCCGACCTTATGAATGGAATGATGGCCATCCCCAATATCATCGGGCTGCTGCTGCTGTCCAAGGTGGTCAAGGAAGAAACCGGGCGCTATTTCAAGTGGTAAGGGACCGGGCAGAGACGGCAAGGTGAGGTCAGATGCCCTCCCGCCTCACTGTCCCCGGTTATCCGCAGCGAGAGGCGGGTTGTATGTACTGTCAGTGGAATTCCACACGGAATTCCACACCAAACCAAACAACAAGAGGTCGCTACGATGATCCCGGAAAAATTACTTGAAATTATGAAGAAAGATGGAGTCGTTGCCATTGCCACCCTGGGAAAGGATGGGCAGCACCTGGTCAACACCTGGAATAGCTACATCAGAATATCATCAGACGAGCGATTGTTCATTCCTGCAGGGTACATGCATAAGACAGAGGCCAATATTGCCCACAACCCTAATGTCCTGATTACCATGGGAAGCAGCAAGGTTAAGGGCTTACGCGGAGCAGGGGCAGGTTTTTTGATTAAGGGAAAAGCGATCTTCATAACATCCGGACCGGATTATGATTTTATGAAGGCAAAATTCAGTTGGCTGCGAGCCACCCTGGCCGTTACCATTGATTCCGCCACTCAAACCTGGTGAAGGGGGGGCCGGGGACAGCAGGCTCAGCAGGTTCCCGGAACTTGATACGGTTCTGGAAACGTGATGTTGAATTCACCCAGCGAGAGGGAGGTTATACATACTGTTGCCGGAATTCCACACAAGTATTGATATTGCGGGAAAGGATTTATTGGCCATCACAAGAGCAAAATTCACTCTGCTGAATCAGTTGTTGGAAGGAGCCCCCCATGTTTAAAGAAAAAAACACGGTCGAACAGATGGTTCTCGAAACGCTCTGCGGCGGCGTGACTTTGAACATGGTCGCCGAAGAGCTCGCCAGGTACGGCGGCGCATACAATAGAAACCAAGGAGGGTTACTCCATGGCATTTAAAATCCTCCAGAAATCTTCGGTATCCATCAAGGACCCTGAGTCGTTGTTCCGTGACCTGCGGGACCGTACCGTAGAAGGCCTTCTTGCGCAGCAGGCCGACATGCTTCGCAACTACATGGACCATGTCGACAATCGTGATATCGCGCTTGAACTGCCCACCGGCAGCGGCAAGACCCTGGTTGGTCTTCTGATCGCAGAATGGCGCAGAAGAACGAAACGGGAGAGATGTGTACTGCTCTGTCCTACCAAACAGCTCGTCCATCAGGTGGTTGAACAGGCCAAAGAAAAATACGGAATCAACGCTCTTGATTTCTCAGGTTCCAAACACCAGTACCCGGAGGCCGATAAGACCGCCTTCAACAATTGCGAATCTATAGGTGTTGCCACCTATAGCGCTCTGTTCAACACGAACCCATTTTTCAGCGACGTTCATACACTCATTTTTGACGATGCGCATGCCGCTGAGAATTACGTTTCGAGTTTCTGGTCGTTGGGGGTCCGGCGCTATCAGGATGAAACTACCTTCGATGCGATCTGGCAGATAATCGCGCCTTACACCACGGAAAATGACCAGCTCCGTTACGATCAGGGCAATGAGGGATCGCTTGATACGTCATTCGTGAACAAGATTCCGACGCCATATTTACTCAAGTGCAGGACAGCTCTGACAGCCGCGATTGATAATGCCTCCAGAGACGATGAAAGCCCGGAGGAATACGGTTATCGATGGCGCATGATCAGAGATCACCTTCACGCCTGCCATCTCTATTACACCAGTAATTCAATTCTCATTCGCCCTCTTATCGCCCCCACAAAAAGTTTCGTGCCCTTTCAGAATGCGCGGCAGCGCATTTACATGTCTGCAACTCTCGGTGAAGGTGGGGATCTGGAAAGAATTTTCGGCCGTAAGAAAATCGAACGGATACCTGCTCCAGAGGGTTGGGATAAGCAGGGAATCGGCAGACGCTTTTTCGTATTCCCTATGCGGATGTGGGATGAAGCGGCTTCGTTGGATCTCGCGGTTTCCTGGGTTACGAAATTTGACAGAGCACTCGTACTCACCCCAAGTAACCCCGACGCCGACAAAGTCAAAGAAGCCATACGGTCACTCCCGGAGACGCAGAATCATTCACTCTTTGACGCCGCACAATTGGAGGCGTCGAAGAAGTCTTTCACTCAGGCCGGTTCCGCCATTGCCGTTCTGGCGAACAGGTATGACGGGATCGATCTGATCGGAGACGAATGCAGATACCTGATTATCTACGGCCTTCCGGAATCCACAAATCTTCAGGAGCGCTTCATCATCAGCCGACTGGGTGCCTCTGTTCTTTTCCAGGTTCGCATTCGCACCAGGATCACTCAGGCCGTGGGAAGATGCACACGCTCATCAACCGACTACGCTCTCGTGGTTATCATCGGCGACAAGGTGCATGACTATTTCCATAGGCCGGAGAAGAGAGAGACTCTGCATCCGGAACTTCAGGCAGAAGTCAATTTTGGTGTCGATCAATCAAAAGTCGATAATCCGTCTGAGCTGGGGAACAATATCGACATATTCATTGCCCACGGGCCAGAGTGGAAATCGGCCGATAACCATATATTGAAAACGAGAGACGAACTGGCCCAATCGCCCATACCATCGGCAAGTCCGCTCGGGAACTCAGTTGTTCATGAAGTGAAATTTCACGATGCTCTTTGGTCCGGAGATTTTGACAGTGCTCTCTCTTCAGCAAAAGATGTACTTGCCAGTCTTGCCGGTGGGTATGACCTGAAGGGATATTCTGCTCTTTGGAATTACCTTGCTGGCTCAGCCGGCTACCAAGCGGGTCAAGCACAGGTAGCTCAAGAACATTTTTCGGCAGCCTTTTCATGCTCCGGCACTTTGCCGTGGCTTAAACAGATTCAAAAACTGGTCTCAACTCAGGAACAGGAAGCACCTGTCGATATAATCTACGGAGAGCGCATCGAGCGTATAGAAGGAGTCCTCGAACGGTTTGGGAAGTCTGGCAGTACAAAAATCGAAAAATATTTTCAGGCTATCAGGGAAGGGCTTTCAAGCCCGGAATCGAAACCGTTCGAAGAAGCACAGGTTAAGCTCGGTCGCCTACTGGGTTTTGAATCGGGCAACACTGAGCGATCCGGTGATCCGGACTCTTGGTGGATCTTTGGGCGACAGGGCGTTGTCTTTGAGGACTACACTGCAACCGGTTATAATCCTGTTGTTTCAAAGGAAAAAACACTACAGGCCAAGGCGCATCCGGATACCCTCGCAGCCGAACACCCAGGAGTAAATTTCTCGGTTGTATTTTGTTCGACTTCAGACAAATTACATTTTGCTGCTGAACCTCATACGGGAGATGTTTTTTACATCAGCGTTGAAGACTTCAGAAAGTTTTCAGAAGAGTGCGTGACAACAATGCGTGCGCTCTGGGACTCTTTCCGGGCACCTGGAGTTATTGAATGGCGGGAATTTGCCGCACGCAGGATGACCGAAGCGAAACTGGGAAGTGATGATATTCTGGCAAGATTGACGAGCAGAAAACTTTCCTCATTGGCAGGAGGTGGACAGAAATGATCTACTTCAACGAGGAAAATACGGTTGAACAACTCGTACTGGACACTCTGACTGGAACTCAGGGGACATGGTATTTAACTCCAATCACCAAATATGTCGGATAGACCGCTGACTTTCCGGTTGGGGTGGCCAGGTAC
>JACDZF010000094.1 GCA_013426795.1 Desulfocapsa sp.
ACCTCATCGGTGGAAATCTTAAATTTGGCTTACCCACTTGAAACAGCGAGGAGCCGTAAATTATCACTTGGACGTTTACATCTTCTTGCCATAAAATCAAAGGAGAGCAGCATAAGAAATATGATGTTTATTACCGGTCGAATCACACTACCTGGTCCCAAGGTCCACTGAACGTCGACTTGTAAACCTGAGAGATAGGAGTATTGCTTTCCTATGAAATCACCGGCCAAGGGGACAATATCCAATGGCATTGCCATTATTACCAACAAGACAATATATAGCCAACTCGCGCGCAAGTTAATCAAGACCGGAATTATCGCAATATAATAAATAAGTGTATAGCCACCAACCCAAACCCCTAAATTGGTTATTATCACAATAAGCAAAGTGAAAATTTCCGCATCACGCATTACCCTCGGCCTTGTTATTAATACTGCCAAGGAAGTCGTAAGTGCGCTCCATTTTATAATTTCAATAATACTGATAACAAAGGCAATTTTATCTGCATTCAGAAAGTTTGATGCAAACATGGCTCCGTCTTGACTTTTCAGCACATAAGAAAATGCAGAGATACTTGACGGAAAAGACATTACTTCTCTAAGAGAAAAAATCCCTTCATCTTGAGAGAAATTAAAAATATTTTTTAAAAAAACTAAAAAATGATTGTCAAGGGCTAACCCTGGTATCGCAAAAAACAAGCCGGAGAGTGCTATGCAGGTTGCCAAAGCTTTCCAATTTTTTCGTACTACGTAATAAAACATAAGTAGGACAAAATATGGTTTTAAATTGATCAACAAAGCTATGCTAACGCACCTTGAAAAGCCGATTCTCGATAAAACAATGGTTAAGAGAAGGGGGCAGAACACAACCAGGTTTCCCCGTTCCAGTGCAAAGAGCATGGGCGTGCTGAGTATAATTGCTAAATAAACAGGAACTTTTTCAGCATTTGAGAACTCACACCAGTGCCTTGTTTTTAACATAAAGGCCGGAATGGCAAGATAGATAAGACAGAAACCAACAATAACCCACGGTGAATTATCGCGCATTAACTCCGGATCGCCTGACCATTCTCCAGCAAACACAAAGTTAATAAATTTCAAAATTACAAAATTTAATGGCGGGTAAACAGAACCCCAATCTGTATATCGACCATTTTCTAAAGCCCAGTACATTGGATTAAATAGATCCATGAAGGTGTTGGACTTATCGTATATAAAAGGGCTTGGCAAATATCCATTGTTAAAAAAATACTGTATGTAATAAAAACAACCTGCACAAATAATCGTTACGATTACGATAAGATATACTATTTTTTTCGGTTGTGTTTTATTTAGCGTAGCCATGCGATCAATCAAAAATTAATTCTTTCCTTTTCCACCACTACTGGGCGTCGTTGGATATAGGTATGTATTGAGCCAATGTATTCCCCAAGGATACCAATGAACATCAACTGAATGCCGAGCAGGAAAAAGAGGCCAATGACCACCGGGGCCATACCCAGGGGAAATGAATTCCAGAAAAGAATTTTTAGTATCAGGTAAACTATAGCTACAATTACACTTATCCCGCCCAGAGCAAAACCTGCAAAGGCGGCAATGCGGATAGGTACTTTGGAATGACTGACAATCCCCAGCATGGCGATATCGTACAAGGTGTAAAAATTGTTCTTCGATATCCCCCGTAGTCGCCTTGGCTGGGCAAATGGAATGGTTTTGATTTCGTAGCCAAGTTCGCAAATAAGCCCACGCAAAAAAGGATAAGGATCGTCGACTTTTCGTACATGATCTAAAACTTCCCGGTCATACAAACCAAAACCGGTGGAATCCGCCACCAGCGAAATGTCGGAAATCCCATCCAGAAAGCGATAGTAGGCTTTACGCAGAGCATGTACCCACGTTGTTCCCATGCTTACAGGTTTGGTTGCCATCACCAACTTGTAACCTTCTTCCCAATAACGGATGAACTCAGAAATCAACTCTGGTGGATCCTGCAAGTCAGAAGCGAGATAGATGGTGGCCTCCCCACTGGACTGTAGGATGCCGTAGTAAGGGGAACGAATATGGCCGAAGTTGCGTGTATTAACGATGATCTTGACCATCGGGTCGCTTGCCGCTAACTGCTTTAGCCTGGCGACTGTCCCATCCTTCGAGTCGTTATCTATAAAAATCAGTTCAAAATCGTATTTTGTCAGGCCGGCAATGGCTGCCTTGATGCGCGTGTGGAGTTCTTCGACGTTTTCTTCTTCGTTATAGCAAGGGGTGACAATACTCAGAAGTTGTCGTTTGGACATATTTTTTCTTCTTTAAGGGTTGCAAGGCTATATAGTTTATCTAGTTTCAGGACAAAAGTCCTGGAAAAATTTAGAGCTAATTCAACTACTTCACTACAAACGATTTGACTTGATCAATGATATATTTTGACATTTCCTCCGTCATTCCTGGATATACGCCAAGCCAGAACGTCCGATTCATAACAAGATTGGTATTCGTCAGGTCTCCCACGACACGATATCCGATCCCTGTTGATCTCATTTCATCAAAACAAGGGTGCTTAATTAAGTTGCCAGCAAACAGCATCCTTGTTTGAATACCATTCTTCTCAAGATGTTTAACAATCTCATCACGAGAAAAATTAAAGCTTTCCTTTACTGTCACGAGAAAGCCAAACCAACTCGGGATAGAATTTTTTGTGGGTTCGGGGAGGATAAATATATCGTCAAGCTGTGCCAAGCCATCCCTCAGCAGATTCCAATTTTTCTTTCTCGCTTCGATAAAACTTGGCAATTTTTTAAGCTGGGCGCACCCGATTGCCGCTTGCATGTCCGTTACTTTCAGGTTGTAGCCGAAATGAGAGTATACGTATTTGTGGTCATAGCCTTGGGGGAGTTCGCCGAACTGTTGGGTAAAACGGTGTTTACACGTATTGTCATGGCCTGAAGGACACCAGCAGTCCCTTCCCCAGTCGCGAAATGATTCCACGAGACGTTTCAATTGGTTATCATTGGTGTAGACTGCCCCACCTTCTCCCATGGTCATATGGTGTGGTGGATAAAAGCTTGATGTCCCGATATGGCCGATGGTGCCAGTATAATGCCATTGTTCATTGTAGAAGTATTTTGATCCCAGGGCATCACAATTATCCTCGATCAGCCATAACCCGTGCTTGTCACAAAAATCTTTCACTGACTGGAGATCAAAGGGATTACCGAGAGTATGGGCGACCATGACCGCTTTGGTTTTCTTCGAAAGCGCCTGTTCAAGTTTTGTACAATCGATGTTGTAGGTCGGTAACGTTATGTCAACGAATACGGGGACTGCTCCGTATTGGATGATCGGGGCGACGGTTGTTGGGAATCCAGCCGCTACGGTAATGACTTCATCTCCTTTTGCGATGCAGCGCTTACCGAGTTTAGAGGAGGTCAACGCCATGAGCGCAAGCAGGTTGGCGGACGATCCAGAGTTGGCTAAGGAACAGTGACGCACACCAAGAAAAGCTGCGAAGTCACGCTCAAACTGTTCAGCATACCTTCCGGTGGTAAGCCAGAAATCCAGGGAGGAATCCACCAATGCAGCAACTTCACGCTCGTCGAACACTCGTGCGGCATAGGGTATTCGGTCGCCAGGAGAAAATGGTTTTTTGGGCTTGTGGCGAAAGTCATAATAATCTATTGCAGCCCTGATGGCTCGCTGCCGTAATTCCTGCTCACGTTTTTCCTGTTCTATCATTTTGCATCCTTAATAATTGCTTTGAATATAAAGTTAATTCAGTATGTTGCGTGACGAAAATGTAATGCGACTGTGCCAAAAATAACTACTGACGATGACCAGTCCTGTAAAGAGCATCTGTGCCCAAACAGGATTCATTCCAGCTAACTCAACAAGAACTGGTAATGCAGCCAAATTGACGAGATAAATGGACAGATGAAACGTTCCAAACTTGCCGAATTCACGCATATAGTTGCCTGAGGTTCGGAATACCATAAACTTGGTGGTCAGGAAAGAAAATGTGACACAAAGTACCTGGCTGATGGTCAGAATGGTCAGGTAATGGCTTCTCAGCGGAGGTAATGAAAAATAGAGTATCGGATATACCGCCAAGCCCACGACAGTGTTCAGTATGCCGACTAAGATGAACCGGATCTTTATTTGGTGACGATTGGCCAGGCCTCGCCCGTTTTCAAGGCACCTTTGCCATCCCTCCTTCATTATTCCTCGATCAGCTTGATAAGCATATTGTCACGCAGTTCCTCCCGGGAGAGAAACGGCGAGAGGTCTTCAAGGGACGGTGAGACGATGCGTCCGTCATCCAGCTGCTTGGATCCAAGTTTAGGGGAAAACGGTTGATTCTCATCCAACATTATCTCGCATAGGGCTGGTCCTTCTACCGCCATGGTCTGGGTAATCGACTGAGCCATTTCTCCATGATTGGCACAGCGACAGAAAGGCAGGCCGAAGGCTACGCTTAAGAGACTGAAATCTGGAAAAGTGACTCCACTTTCAGGACTGCAACCAACCTCAACACCATCGAAAAAACTGCGGTGCGTTTGAAAGATGGAAAAATAGCCACTGTTGTTAAGGATAAAGATTTTGATCGGTAAACGGTTACCGGCAATGGTTTGAAGCTCTTGAAGGTTCATCATAATGCTGCCGTCACCGGCCAGGCAAACGATTGGTTTATTATCTGAGGCTTTGCAGGCGCCGATGGCACCTGGCAAGTCGTATCCCATACTGGCGCAACCGGAATTGGTCCACAATCGCTGGCCTGGCTTAAGTTCGGCGGTTTGAAAGCTGACCACGCAGGCAGAGCCGTTAGCCGACACCACCACCTGGTCATCTTGCAGTTGGTCGAACAGAGTTTTCATGAAACAGTAGGGGTTGACGCGTTCATTCTGCCAGTACTCAGCCAGCACTACCGGGAAGCAGCGCTGGCGCTCCTTGCACCAAGCAAGCCAGTCCTGGTGCTCCGGTCTTGCCCCGGCATAAGGCTGTGCCACGAGAACCGGCAGCAAATCAGCAAGGTTGGCGAGTACCGGCATATCCGCCTTGACGGTGGGTTTTAGCATCTCGAGTGGATCAATATCCACCCAGATTTTGTATGCTTCCCTGGCGAATGATTGCCAGTTGTAACTTACTTGGCGAATATTGAGACGGCTGCCGAGGATAAGCAAGAGGTCGGCATTCTGCACTACAAAGTTACCCGCCCGATCCCCAACCGATCCTGGACGGCCAGCGTAGTTCGGGTGGGTGTCCCAGATGGTGTCATGGGCGTTCCAGCCGGTCACCACAGGGATGCCCAACATATTGATCAGCTTAATAAAGGCATTATGCTGGCCGCTCAGGCGCACCCCACCGCCGACAAAGACCACCGGGCGCTTGGCTGCGGCAATTTTTTCAAGAATAGTGTTGCTCACAGCGTTTAAGTCGGTCTGTTTCCATGGTTCGTCTAATTCAGCCGGATCAAAACCGGGCAAGGTGGCCGGGTCGATCTGAGCGCCCTGCACGTTCAGCGGAATGTCGAGCCAACAAGGGCCGGGGCGACCGGTGGTCGCCAGATATAAGGCCTTTTCCAGGTGGTAGCGGATGGACTGAGGGTCGGTCACCATAACACAGTACTTGGTGACCGGTCGCACGAGTTCTTCAATGTCGAGTTCCTGATCACCGTACTGACGGAGCGGCAAACCAGTACTGCGCACGGTGGTCTCCCACTTGACCTGACCGGAGAGCACCACCATCCCAATAGAATCAACATAAGCGCCATATACCCCGGTAATGGCATTGGTTCCTCCAGGGCCGGAAGTAACATTGACCAAGGCTAAGGTATTGGTAAGCCGGTAGTACGCTTCCGCAGCAATGGCACAGGCCTGCTCATGATGGTTGAATACGCATTCAAGATCCTTGTTGGTACCGAGGGAGTGGTTGAGGTGCATGGCTCCGCCACCGGTAACCATAAAGACATGGCGGATGCCGTGTTCAACCACCTTCTGTGCAACATAATCCGATAACTTTATTTGTGTCATTTTCCTTTCCAGCCATGCCAAAGCGCAGTTCTGAGTATTGCCTCTTCTAAAGAGACAGTTTTGTATAGACCCAAGTCACGTCCAACAAGAGTGGTATCCGGCACGTAGCGACCGGGGTTCCATCCTTCGTCCTGGTTGCCTATCACCTGATATTTGCCATTTCCAAGTACCTCCGAAATTCTTGCCGCTAAATCACGTATCGATACGGATTCATCGGAGCCCACGTTATAGGGCTTGCCGGGTTCCGCCCGAACCAGCATGTGCCAAAGCCAGACAGTGAGGTCAGCGGCATAAAAATAGGAGCGACAAGGCAGTCCGTTGCCATTGACAATAACCGGCTTGCCTTGCAGAGCATCACGGATAAAATTGCCGGCCGCAAAATGGATATCCAATGACAGATAGGGGCCAAGCAGGGCAAAGATGCGGGCGATGACGACCTTGGTACCAAACTGCTTCTTGTAAATAGCACAAAGTATCTCTGCCGCCCGCTTGCCTTCGGCATAGGCCGCTCGCGCATCAGTGCAACTTGGCGCGCCGGTCCAGTCCTCTGCAACCCTCTCCATCTCCCAGGGTTGCTGGCCATAAACAGCCCCAGAACTCAGGAAGAGTACTCGATCAACGGCCTTCTCCACGGCAAAATCAAGTGCCCGGCGTGTACCCTGCAGCACGGTGTCGAACATGCGACGGGGGTCTGTCCCGTTGAGGTAGGCGCTGGCATCTGTGGCGGCATGGATGAGATGAGTGAACCCGCCAGGTGGTGTTATAAAGTTGCAGACATCACCGGTGATAAAATGAAATCCTGGGTAGTCGAAAAGATGAGGGGCTTTGCGTTGAAAACTTCCCGGATTTCGGGTGAGGATGGTGGCTTGCACCCCAAGGTCGAAATGCTGGTCGGCATGACGCAGGCTTTCCAATAGCCAGCAACCTATAAAGCCTGTGCCGCCGGTGATGAACAAGCGGGCATTACGCAATTCCGGCCAGACTGAGGTGGTTTGCTGTAACACCTTGTCTAGGTCATAAATCAGAGACCAAGGCTGCCGGGATTCTTGGTTTGCGGTGGCTTTTCCATCACCAAGTTGATCCATTTTTTCAATTAGTCTCATATGTTCTATTCGCTTGCAAAATCAGGCTCGCTCAAATCAACGCTGGCCGACGATGTCGAACACCTGCTGTACTGCATCAATGCACCAGTGGGCAGAACCGACATCCACCCCGTCATCGTAGCCACCGGTGAAAAATACAAATGGTAGTTGTGCTGCATGAGCTGCACGCTGATCTACCGTACTATCTCCCACAAGGACAGCCGTCAGAGTGGTGGAGCCCAGTGTTTCCAGAGCATAATCCAAGGGCTGGCGATGAGGTTTGGGATTGCTGACGGTATCGCCGCCGACCACACAACCTAAAAAATCGATTAGTCCTGTTTCGAGCAGTGCCTTACGGCACAGGTGTTCCGGTTTATTGCTGCAAATGCCAAGCCGAATCCCCGCTGCGGCTAATGCCGCAACAGTTTCCAATACCCCTGGGAATAAGGTATTCGTAGGTGTAGGTAATTCACGATAGCGACGCCTAAACTCATGTACTAATGTTTGTACATTTTGCGACTCCATCTCCA
Organism: Desulfocapsa sp.; assembly: GCA_013426795.1. Taxonomy (GTDB): domain Bacteria; phylum Desulfobacterota; class Desulfobulbia; order Desulfobulbales; family Desulfocapsaceae; genus UBA2270. The sequence continues at coordinate 7,629 of JACDZF010000094.1, forward strand.
TGGCGTTGCCCACCAGGAATGCCCCGCCTAGGCTGGACCACTGGCGATAGCAGTTCAAGGGCAAAGGTGCCAGCCCTAGGTCCTCGCGCATACCATTGAGGATCGTTCTTACCAAAGGAGCGCTATCCAGTAGAGTGCCGTCAAGATCGAATAGGATTGTGTCAATTGACATGGCAATAATTCATACTGGAATATTAAACTAACCTGCTCTCAATCATAGATATTCTCTTTTCGTCTTCTGATTTTATTCGAGAATAAAATCTTCGCTTACTCTTGAGCCATAACAGTTCAAACTTGACCGCAGTTAAAATTGCATCCTCGCCATATTTTGCAGCATCTACCGGGAATACGACTTTACGGGTTTCAAATTTATCCAATAATTGTAATTCAGCAAGGCGATTAATAACCGGGATTGCCTCTTTCGATATTCCACCACCAAGACCAGTCTTTAAATTTTTAGCCTTCGCTTGAGCAAAAACTTCATGGCAGATATTATAGACCTCTTCAGAGGTATTAATGGCATCGCGACCCAAACCCATCGAGCCTGTCAGATCAACACGGCCTACGGTAACTCCGCTTAAAGCTGAGATATTAGGTAATGCCAGCATTTGAGATAAATTTTCAAAACCAGTAATGGTTTCAAGATTAAAAGCAAACTCTATCTCTGCTGCGTTATCTTCTGCAACTAACGTTTTTATTACATTGATAAACTTTGATAGTGCATATGCTGTTTCACCCATAGGGGCAATAATACCCTTAACTCCAAGTGACAAGCCATTATAGACGTCCGTAACTGCCTCAACTCCACCAATCTTAAGAATAATGGGCAGACCAACAGTTGAAGTGACATCTTTTAAGCGCATCAATTCGTCCATCCGGCTGCCTTCTGCTTCGAATTCAGCCTTAATTTCAAACACTCCGTATTTTTCTTTTAATTCAGTCAATATGGAGATCATTTCTCTTTCTAAAATGTTCATTGCCCTCACTCTCCCTTGAAATAATTATTAAATGTTTACACCTTCAGCTCATAGACCCCAGCTATTTCCAGATTTTCCAAGGCGCATTGCCACTTTGCCATAATTCTTCTAATTTTACTTTGTCGCGCAAGGTATCCATAGCCTGCCAAAAACCAGAGTGCTGGTAGGCAGTAAGCTGGCCTTCAGCGGCTAATTTTTCCAACGGAGCTTTCTCCCAGATCGTATTATCATTATCAATATAATCGATAACTTTTGGATTAAGAACAAAAAAACCGCCGTTTATCCAGCCGCCATCACCTCTCGGTTTTTCTTGAAAACGATTTACATGACCATTGGCTGCGATCTCAAGCGAGCCATATCTGCCAGGAGGTTGTACGGCTGTCATTGTAGCCAATACATTTTGCTTTTTATGATGCGCTATGACTTTGGCTATATCTATATCAGCGACTCCGTCACCATAGGTAAAGCAAAATTCTTCGGCTGGATCAAGGTAGGTGGCAACTCTTTTTAAACGACCACCGGTCATGGAGGATTCACCGGTATCGACCAGGGTGACATTCCAAGGTTCTGAGTAGTTCTGATGCACCTTCATGGAATTATCGACCATGTTAAAGGTCACGTCAGACATGTGCAGAAAATAATTAGCAAAATACTCTTTGATACAATACCCCTTGTAGCCAAGGCAAATGATAAAATCATTGATACCATAGGCAGAGTAAACTTTCATGATGTGCCACAAAATCGGCTTTCCGCCAATATCTATCATTGGCTTTGGCTTCAAATGCGTTTCTTCACTTATTCTTGTACCTAAACCACCTGCCAGGATAACTGCTTTCATCCTTATTCACTCCTCATATATTCTGCAATTTGTTTGAGGCACATTTCCCTTATATCTTTATTAGCCTTATAAGCTATTGTCCACTCGATAATGTATTCAATTGCCTTCTCTAAATTCCACTTAGGATACCAGTTAAGGCGGTTTTTTGCCTTGGAACAATCGAGTTTTAGATAATTTGCCTCGTGCGGATGTTCTCCCATATCGACATAATATCCTGAAGAACCTTCCCATTTCTGGCAAAGTCTCGCGACAATCCATTCTACAGATTTTGCATCACTTTCATCAGGCCCGAAATTCCACCCTTCAGCAAATTCAAAGCCTTTGCTGTATAACTTTTCAGCAAGATTCAGATAGCCAGCCAAAGGTTCTAGCACATGTTGCCACGGACGAACAGCATGTGGATTTCTTATCCGTATTTTTTCGTTTTGCAACAAGGCGTTTATACAATCAACTATCAATCTGTCTTTTGCCCAGTCACCACCACCAATAACATTGCCCGCTCTCGCCGAAGCAACTGCAACGCCATGGATTCCATATTGAGCAGGATTAAAAAATGAACTCCTGTATGCTGCCGTTATCAATTCTGAGCAGGCTTTACTGTTGGAGTATGGATCATAGCCTCCAAAAGGTTCGTTCTCTCTATAACCCCAGAGCCATTCTTTATTTTCATAACACTTGTCGGTTGTAACGTTAATCAGCGCCTTGACACCCTCAGTATTACGTATGGCCTCCAATACATTTACTGTCCCCATTGCATTAACTTCATAGGTTTCGACAGGATTTTTGTAAGAGTCCCGTACCAACGGTTGCGCTGCCATATGGATGACAACTTCCGGCCTTGCATCACAGATTGATTTCTGTAAAAAAGTTAAGTCTCTAACATCACCTTTTTGGGAATAAACAAGCTCATGAATATTACACAGTTGAAATAGACTTGGATCGCTTGGGGGGTCTAAAGCATATCCTGTGACTTCAGCACCCAACGAGTTAAGCCAGAGGCACAGCCAAGAACCCTTGAAACCCGTATGCCCGGTTATAAACACTCGTTTTTTAGCCCAGAATTTATAATTCATACTGAAGAGCCTCTTGCAAAAGTTCAAACATTATTTTTTACATTTAACATGCTGAAATAATTTAACTTCATTGAATTTTCAGGTATTATTTTATACCACCAAAGCAAAGCCGAAGAGAATACCGATAAAGTTCAAAGGGGAAATAGCATGGTTGATGGGTGTTGTCCAGAGAAGTTTGTTTCCCCATCTTATTCTAATACTACTCCGACATATATATTTTGATTTAGTTCTTATCTATAAATAATCATGACCTTGTTCAAAACAATCATAGCGGCCGCCAATGT
>JACDZF010000370.1 GCA_013426795.1 Desulfocapsa sp.
TTCCAAAAGAAAAAAATTCCAATCTTCCCTGCTCCTCCGCATCCGATCCTTTCTTCATTCGACTTACTGGAAAAGCTTATGCGCAAATCTTACGCTAACCCGGGAAACAGTCAAGGGTTTCCCTGAAAATAATTGAACGGCCTCATGGCGTGGGAGTTTTCACCAGCGCAGTCTTAGGCGGACGGCCAGGCGGATCGGCATGGTACGGGTCTTCGGGAAATAGGGGGACACCAAACCTATGTATCTTCTTTCTTCTATCGTCCGGCTTTCAGTGGCTTCACCGTTCTCGTCAAAGACAGTTCAAGGGATTTGAGAAAGGAATCAGACTCCAACGCGGGCAACAAGCCCGCAACCCAATAATCCGTACAATATGAGCCGCTTCTTTTGTATAATGAAAAATATCAACAAATTTCAAACAATACAAAAAGGAGCGACTCATGAAGAAACTTATAGAAAGGTTTTCCGGTCTGGTCAAGAGCACAATCAGCGGGTTCGATCGTATTGTCTTCAAAGGGTTTATTCTTCCCTTGATGTCAGCTGGTAACGTGATGCATTTTTGTAAAGCTCAAGGCATTCTCAATAAAGATTACAAATCGTGGATGATGGCCCAGACAAAGAACATAACAGAACATGCCGATCAGTATGCGAAAGACAACTGTGGCCATGGTGTGACCCATATTCCAACCTGGCGCACAAGAAAAGAGGCCTTGGCCCACGAACGGCAACAGCGGGAGCAGCTTACCAGCGGACTGATCGGCGTATGGTCCTGTCTGGAAGCGGGTTCCTCCTATCGCGCCCAATATTGTTCAACAACAGGGTATCCGCAGTTACGGAATTATCAGACCCGATGCACCCACCTTTATTATTATTTTGACGACCCTGAGCTTGGTTTCATGAACATCCGGCTACAAACATGGTTCCCGTACCATATTCAGGTTTGTCTCAATGGTCGTGAGTGGTTGCGGCGCAGCCTTGAACAGGCAGGTATTGAATTCCTGGCCAAAGGCAACAAGTTCCTTCATATTGATGACTCTGTGAAAGCGCAGCAGTTTCTCGACCAGCAACTCGATGTTCGTTTCGCAGAACGACTCAACAGCTTTCTTCCCTTAATTTTCCCGGCGATGCAGGATATTCTGGGGTCGCATCTATCGTACTACTGGACCTTATGGCAAAGTGAATGGGCCACGGATC
>JACDZF010000095.1 GCA_013426795.1 Desulfocapsa sp.
ACACCAGGTTGTCTTTATCGCTGTATATTCAGTTCGTTTTGCAAGAGGCTCAATGGTGACAAATTCCTAGGGCCTTACAATAAATAGGGGGTGGCATAAATAACAAGAAAACCCTCGGAGCCAAAACAAGCCTTAAAGTTTAAAAGTTCAAGCAAAGAGAAATGAATGACTACAGAGGTAAGCACTTCCCTTACATACCATAGTGGAAGCCCCCTATCTGTCTCCGATCTGGGATGTTCCTGGTTTTGTTTCGATCAGTTTCAGCAAACAAAGACGATTTGGGGCGATACTCCAACAGCGGGATACCATGACAAACATGACATTTCTCAATATTTTTATTTTTCTGGCCGGAATCTATGAGCCTTCCGCCATCCAGCAGCTTCCAGACGGCCGTTTTCTGGTGGTTGAGGATGAAAAGAAGCATCCCTTCAGTCTGGTCACCATCAACCCTGATGGGAGCGTCACCACCTCCCCGCTGAGCCCGGGATTGAAAGGGGATGATGATTTCTGGAAGCTGGATGATCTCGAAGGACTGGCCCTCGATGGGTCGGGGTATCTCTACGCGCTGACATCCCATTCGCGGGACGGGGCCGGCGATGAGAAAAAATCCCGGAACAAGCTGGTCCGCTTTCGACTGGAAGGCGACCGGGTGGTTTCACCAATAATCGTCAAGGGGCTGAAACAGGCCCTGGTGGCAGCGCACCCGGTTTTTGCCCATGCCGCCCAGATCCAGGACGTCAAGAATGACGGTGGGCTCAATATCGAGGCGCTGGAGATCAGCCCTGATGGGCAGAGGCTGCTGGTCGGTTTCCGCAGTCCGCTGCTCGACAAACGAGCCGTCATCGCCTCCATCGAAAATCCCACGGCGATCTTCGAAACAGGCGAGTCACCACGAATTGCGGCCAAACTGGAAACCCTGGATCTCGGAGGAAACGGGATTCGCGCCATGTCCCATATTCCCCTACTCGGCGGATATCTCATCATCAGCGGCCCGGTGGCACGGGAACGGATTCAGTTCCAGCTCTGGTTCTGGAGCGGCCAGCCGGGTACGCCAGCTCGCCATGTCACCGCCCCTGAAGTGCAGGGCCTCGAGCACGCGGAAGGAGTGAGCCCCGCAATCATCCATGGCCAGCAACGCATCATGATCGTCAGCGATGACGGAAGCCGGGAAGAAGGACGTTTTGCCCGCTACCTGCTCCTTGATCCCGCCCAGCTGAACATTGCCCCTTGATCCAAGGATCAGGAATGAATTGGGGTCAATGAATTGGGGTCAATGAATTGGGGTCGGAATAAAAATAAAGTATCCGAAACCCTGCTCAGCGTGGAGACTGAATCAATCCGTCACGCCGGGGAGCTGTGTCTCCCGGCATCCTTCCCTTCGAGTCAAACGCGGCGTCCTTTAGCCTTGAGCCGCTCATCACTCCGCCCGCAGCGCCTCCACCGGATGGAGTGCGGCGGCCCGGCGGGCGGGGAGGACCCCGGCCAGCAGGCCGACGACCACGGCGAGCAGCTCGGCGGCGGCGGCATAGCTCCAGGAGGTATGGGCGGGCAGGGCCGGGATCAGCAGGCTGCACAGCCAGGAGCCGCCCACCCCCAGCCCCAGCCCGGCCAGTCCGCCGATGGCGGCCAGCACCACCGCCTCCCCCAGAAACAGGGCGAGGATCTGGTTCCGCTCCACCCCCATGGCCCGGAGCAGGCCGATTTCCCCGGTTCGTTCATTGACCGCGATGGACATGATGGTGAGGATGCCGACCCCGCCCACCAGCAGTGATATGCCGCCAATCGCGCCCACCGCGAAGGTCAGGGTGTCCAGGACCCCGCCCAGAACCTCCAGCATCTTTTCCTGGGTGGTGATGGAAAAATCCTCGCTGCCGTGTCGTGCCACCAGCACCTTTTTCACCTGTTCGGCGACGGTGGTGGAGCTGCTGCCGGCGCTGTGCAGGAGGTTGATCTCCATGAGGCTGTCGCGGTTGAACAGGGCCATGGCCTTGCCGGTGGGGATATAGACGCTGTCGTCCAGGTCAAAGCCCAGCATCTGCCCCTTGGATTCCATGGTGCCGAGAACCCGGAACAGCTCGCCGCCGATGCGCACCCGCGCCCCCAGGGCCTGACTGCTGCCGAAGAGTTCCCGGCGCACCTTGCTGCCCAGCACCACAAAGGAGCGGGCCGCCCGGGGGGGATCATCGGGGAGAAAGCGGCCGGCGGCCACTTCAAATCTCCACACCCGGGCGGCCGAGGCATCCACCCCGTAGATGGTGGTTCGCCGCTGCCGTCCGCCGCTCTCGATGGCGGCGTTGCCCTGAACCACGGAAACGGTGTCGATGATCTGGGGGATGTTTTTGAGAATCCGGGCGTCCTCGATGGTCAGGGGGCGGACATTGCTGATCAGCGCCCCGGAGATGCCATGGGTGGTCACCTTGCCGGGATTGACGGAGATCAGGTTGGTGCCGAACTGGGTGAATTCGGCCAGGACAAACTGCTGCAGCCCCTCTCCCAGAGAGGTGAGCAGAACCACCGCGCCGATGCCGATGGCAATGCCGGTGGCGGTGAGCAGGCTGCGCAGCCTCTGGGCGGTCACGCTCTTCAGCGTGTAGCGGAAAAAATCAAAGGGAAGCATGGCTGTTGCTCCTAGCGCCGGGCCAGGGCCAGGGCCGGTTCCAGGTTGGCCGCCCGGTGCGCCGGCAGGACCCCGAAGGCAATGCCGCTGATCAGGGCCACAGCGATGGCAATGGCCGGTGACCAGGGGGCAAGCTGCAAGGGAAACTGGGGGAAGAGAATCCCCGCCAGTCGGATGCCGAGCAGGGCCACCACCAGCCCGATGGCGGCGCCGACGGTGGAGAGAAGGGTTGACTCGGCCAGAAAGAGCCCGAGAATCTGGCCGCGTGAGGCGCCGATGGCCTTGAGCAGGCCGATCTCGGCCCGGCGGTTGGAGACCGCCACCAGCATGACGTTCATGATCATGATCCCGGCCACCACCAGGCTGATGGCGGCAATCCCGGTCACCGACAGGGTCAGGGCCTGGAAGATGCGGTTAAAGGTGGTCAAGACCGCATCCTGGGTGATGACCGTGATGTCATCCTCCCCTTCGTGGCGCTGGCGGATGATCTCGAGGATGGCTTGCCGGGTGGGTTCGATGACCGCGCTGTTCTTGGCCTCCACAAGGATTCGAAACAGAGAGGAGGCGTTGAACAGCGATTGGGCGGCGGCCACCGGAATGATCACGATTTCACCCAGATCCTCACCCAGCGAAACCCCGGGCGAGGAGAGAATGCCGATCACCCGGAAGCGGCGGTCACCGATGCGCAGCCATCTGCCGATGGCGGGCCCGCTGCCGAAGAGTTCCTTCTTACCCTTCAGACCGATGACGCAGACGGACTCAGCCCGGGAGAGGTCGCCGGGCGGGAGGAAGCTCCCCTGGCTTAAGGCAAGATGGCGGATTGCAAACAGTTCGGAGCTGCTGCCCAGCACCAGCATTTCCCGCTCCAGGCCCTGCACGGAAATGGGGGCGGAACCGGCAATGATCGGCGCCATCCGCCGCACGGTGCGGGCCCGACTCAGGGCCATGGCATCATCCAGGGTCAGGTCGCGGGGCGTCTCGCCCAGAAGGGGCGGCGGGCCGCCGGTGGTCTCGGAGCGTCCGGGCAGGACGATGAGCAGGTCGGTGCCGAGGGAGGAAAACTGGTCAATCACATAATTTCTGGCGCTGTCGCCCAGGGAGATAAAGACCACCACCGAACCCACCCCGATGGCCATGGCCAGGAGCATGAGCAGAACCCGGCCCCGGTTGGCGGTGGCGGCACGGATGCTGAAGCTGAGGATATCACGGAGTCGCATGGTTTTTGAAAAAGGGTGAACTCAGCATTGAGAAGGCAGGGTTAGAAGGGAGAAGCGGGGAGGCCGAAGAACGGAGTATGGTTACGGACTCCGGTCTTCTCCCTTCCCGCCCTCTACCCTGCCATCAACCATCAATATCTGCCGCCGGGAGCGTTTCCCCATATCCGGGTCGTGCGTGACCATGATCAGGGTCATCCCCTGGTGGTTCAGTTCTTCCAGGATCTCTGCCACTTCAATGCCGGAACTGCGGTCCAGATTGCCGGTGGGTTCATCGGCGAGGATCACCGAGGGCTGCATGATTGTGGCCCTGGCGATGGCCACCCGCTGCCGCTGGCCGCCGGAGAGCTGATCGGGCCGGTGCCGGGCGCGGTTACCCAGGCCAAAGGCGGCCAGGGCGGTGCTTACCCGTGTCTGCCGTTCATCGGGTTTGACGCCGGAGAGGACCAGGGGCAGGGCGACATTGTCAAAGGCACTGAGGCGCGGCACCAGATGAAAAAACTGAAAGACAAAGCCGATCTTGTGCATGCGGATGGCCGCCTGCTGTTTTTCATCCAGGTTCGAGACCAGGGTGCCGTCCAGCTCGTAAGCGCCGCTGTCCGGCCGGTCCAGGAGGCCCAGGATATTGAGCAGGGACGATTTGCCGGACCCCGATGGCCCCATGATGGCGATATACTCCCCGGCCTCCGCTGTTATGGACACATCCCGCAGGGCATGCACCTCTTCCTCACCCACCATGAACACCCGCTCGATATGCCGGAGCTGGATCATGGCTTACGGCTGTCCCGGTCCGATTCTTTCCCGGAGAGCTTGACCGCCATGCCATCCTTCAAACCCGGCTGGTCGATGGACAGAACCACCCGTTCGCCCGGCTGCAGCCCCTGCACCACCTCCGTCCGATCCCAGTTGCTCAGGCCCGGCTCAATGGTTCGTGCCTCCAGCCGCCCCTTGTCCGGCTCATAGACAAAGATCCGATTTCCCGGCAGCAGGGCCTGGGTGGGGATGCGGACGGTGCGGCCGCGCTCTTCGAGGATGATTTCCACATCGGCGCTGTAACCGGAAAGAAGGCTCCGGGGAGCCGAGCCCTGATCGTTGAGCTGGGCGGCAAGATCGGTGAACTCCATCTCGACCTCCACGGTGCGGGCCTGCTTCTCCAGATCAAGGACATAGGGGGCGATGCGGCGGACGCGGGCGTCAAAGTGTCTGTCGCCAAAGGCGTCCATGGTGACCCTGCCCCGGGCGCCCACCACGACCTTGGCGGCGTCCACCTCGTCGATGGGGGCGGTCACATAAAAGCAGGAGATGTCGAGGAGTTCGATGGCGGGCAGGGTGGCGATGCCGGGCGGCGAGGGGGTGATATACTCGTTCAGCTCGCCATGGATCTCGGCGACAATGCCGGGAAAGGGGGCCAGCAGGCGGGTGCGCTCAAGCTCGGCGGAGAGGACATCGAGGCGGGCGGCCCTGGTCTCGGCGGCGGCCAGGGCTGCCTGATGGCTAAAGCGTCTTTCCTCGGCCAGGCTGTTGGCCTTGTCCAGGGTTTCTTCGGAGATGGCGGCAATCTTGATCAGGTTCTGGAGGCGCCGGGCCTCCCGGCCGGAGGTCTCCATCTGGATCCGGGCCGATTCCGCCTGGGCCCGGGCGGCGCGGAGCTCGCTTGCGGCCAGCAGTTTTTGGGCGACCAGGTCCTTGTTCCACAACTCCAGCAGAAGCTGCCCCTGTTCCACCAGATCCCCTTCCCGCACCGCCAGCACGCTGAGCTGCCCGCCGATGGCCGGTGAGAGATGGGCTTGACGGCAGGCCTTGAGGGTTCCGGCGCGGGTGTTGGCCACCACTTTTTGCACCAGCCCCTGTTCCACCGTCGCCACCGTGACCTCGATCCTGTCCCCGGAAAAGCGGCGCCAGAGGAGGGTGCCGATGATGAGGACAAGGACCAGGCCGATCCAGAGAAACCGTGGTCGGGTCATGGCTCCTCCTCCCCTTTTCTCATTCGGGCCCCGAAAAAACCATCGATGGATGGGCCGGGTCGGGGGGCAAAAAAGCCCTCTCTCACCAGTTCCCGCGCCGAAGGGGGGAGGAAGGGGGTGCAGTCTTCGAGCCTGAAATCCGGGTGGTTCGCGAGAAAGTGGTGGATGACCTCATCATTTTCTTCCGCCTCCAGGGAGCAGGTGGCATAGACCAGGATGCCGCTTTCGGCAACCAGTCCGGCGGCCTGGTGCAGGAGCATGAGCTGGATCTGCTGGTATCGGGGAAGATCGCGCTCCTGCCGGTTCCAGCGGATATCCGGGTGTCTGCCGGCGACCCCGGTGCCGGAGCAGGGGGCGTCCACCAGGATGCCGTCAAAATGGCGGTCACAATCGGCGGCAAAGTGCTGGAGATCGGTTTCCACGAGGGTGAGCTGGGTATCGGGATGGAGGCGGCGCATGTTCTCGCGAAATTTCTGCCGACGCTGGGCGTCTGGCTCCACGGCCATGATGGTCATATCCGAGCCCTGTCCGAGCTGGACCAGATTACCGGTCTTGCCGCCCAGCCCGGCGCAGGCGTCGAGGTAGAGGCCGCCCTGGCGCACCGGGGTCAGCAGCCACGGCAGGAGCTGGGCTGCCTCGTCCTGGACCTGGAAATGGCCGGCGGCAAAGCCCGGCAGACGGTGGATGGCTCCATGAAAGTCGGGCAGGATGAGGGCCTCCGGGCTGTAGTTGCCGGATTGAACCTCAATGCCCTCCTGCTCAAGGGCCTTCTTGACAGAGGCGGGGGTGCTGAGACAGGTATTGACATGGACAATGAGCGGCGCCTGCTGGTTGTTGCCCAGGCAGATCCGTCGCGCCTCCTCCTGCCCGAATCGCTCCGTCCAGCGGCGAACCAGCCAGTCCGGATGATTGAGGAAGGGGGCACCATCCCGGTCATGGAAGGTCATGGGCATCAGCAGCTCTTTGCGGCGGATGCTCTCCCGCAGCACGGCGTTGACAAATCCCTGGAGGTTTGCGGGCAGGTGCGCCGCCTGCACCGCCTTCACCGATTCGTTCACAGCCGCTGATTCCGGAATCCGGTCGAGGAAAAAGATCTGGTACAGTCCGGTGAGCAGGGCCTGATGGACAAAGGGTTTGATCCGGGAAAGGGGCTGTTGGCAGAGGGTCTGGAGGAGGGATTGCAGGGCCTGCCGCTGCCGGAGAACCCCGTAGAGGATGTTCATGGCCAGATGGCGGTCGCTCTCAATGAGGGCGCATTGCCCGGCCACAGCGTCAAAGAGGACATCGGCGGGCAAGCGGGTGCGTTCCCGTTGACAGAGGGTTTCGATGGCCGCGAAGCGTGCGGTCTGGGCGATTTTCGGTGGATGGGCAGGGGCCACGGACCGTGCGCTGCGTGGACGTTTCGCGCCCTTTCCTGCCTGTGCTGCCATGGCGGAAAGGCTCCGTCAGGGCTGGAGCAAACCGTCAATGGCGGCAAGGAGTTCCGCTATTGGTGATTGCTTGGAGAGAAGGGTGGCCAGGGTGTGGCCGCCGCCGAGCCGGCTCACCTCGTCCGGGCTGACCATGCCGGAGAGATAGAGGATGGGGATTCCGGCGGTCTGTTCGTCGTGCGCCAGGATGGCTGCCAGCTCGACCCCGTGCAGGCGGGGCATATTGATGTCGAGGATGGCCAGGGCGGGCTGTTCCTCCTTGATCATGGTCAAGGCGGTTTCACTGCTGGTGCTGGTGACGACCTGGAAATCACCGGACGCCTCAATCTGGAGCTTGAGCAGATCGCAGAGATCCTGATCATCGTCAATGAGGACAATTTTCCGGGTATTCGACATGGCTTTTTTCCTTTCCTGAGGCAATGGACAGATCCCGCTGAGCGGTCATCCGGCCCAGGCGTGGCGGGACGCGCTAAAAAAAAATAAAAGACCGTGAGTTTCCAGAAATGCTCGATCACAGGCAAACGGAAGACATGGATCCATGTCCCATATTTGCCACAGGAGGCGGGGAAGATGCAACATTTTTCCGTGTATCCACCCCTTTTTGCCCGCTGCACGGGCAAAGGCGGGCAAGCCGGTCCGGCCTCACCGCCCTTTGTCATCCATCTTCTGGTAATGGATCTGGACGGTGTCAAGATAGGTGATGATCGTCTCGATAAGCTTCTCCGCCCCAACCCCGTCCCCTTTTTCCGCGGCCTTCTCGAGGGCCTGGCAGAGGTCGCCAAGGAGGGTGAAACCATACATCCAGGAAGTGCCCTTGACCCCGTGCGCATGTTTTTGCAAGGCCTCCATGTCGCCGGTGGCGAGGAGCTCCAGCATCTGTCTGGCGTCACGTTTCTTGTTGATCATAAATCGGGGGATGAGTTTGGCGATCTTCTGGTCCAGGACCACATTGCCGTCGTTTTTTGGGGGTGCTTCGGTGACAGCCGGGGCGGTGGCAGCAGGTCCGGGCTGGATCTGATCGCTGAGCTTGAGGTGGGTGGCGATGGTGTCGATGAGTTTTGCCTTTTTTATCGGTTTGGTGAGAAAATCACTGCATCCCGCGTCCAGACATTTTTTCTTGAAACGGATAAAGGCATGGGCGGTGAGGGCGATGATGGGCACCGGTCGGCGATGCCGGGCCTGCTCCCACTGCCGGATTTTCTGGGTGGCCTCATAGCCGTCCATGATGGGCATCTCAATATCCATAAGGATCAGGTCGCAGGGTTTGGCACAGAACGCCTTCACCGCATCCTGGCCATTGCCCACGGTGGTCAGGGTGAAGGGGGTGTTTTGCAGGTAGAGGCGAATCAGGTTGCAGTTATCCTTGTTGTCATCCACCAGGAGGATGCGGGCGCTTTGCAGGAGCTGGCAGTTGGGCGGCTGGCTGGCCCTGGTGGCGGGCCGTGCCGACAGGGCCTGGAGGAAGGGAATGGCAAAGAAGAAGGTGGAGCCGCTTCCTGGCTGGCTGTCCAGCCAGATCCGACCCCGCATGATGGCCAGGAGCTTGCGGCAGATGGTCAGGCCGAGGCCGGTGCCGCCATATTTGCGGGTGGTGAGGGAGTCCGCCTGGGTAAAGCTGTCGAAGATCAGCTGCTGCTTGTCCACCGGAATGCCGATGCCGGTATCCTTGATCGCAAACAGCAGTTCCTGTTTTGGTGGTTCGTCGCCGCCGATGGAGATGGTGATCTCCACCTGCCCCTTACGGGTGAATTTCACCGCGTTGCCCACCAGGTTGAGGAGGATCTGCCGCAGCCGGGTGGGATCGCCGTTGAGATACGAAGGCACATCTGCATCGATGTGGGCCTTGATCGTTGTTTCCTGCTCATTGGCGCGCAGGGAAACCATGGTGATCACCGACTCGAGGAGGGTGGGGAGGTCAAAATCGATGGTTTCCAGCTCGGTCTGGCCGGCCTCTATCTTGGAAAGGTCGAGGATATCGTTGATGATCTCGAGCAGGCTCTCGCCCGCGGTGCGGAAGATGCGGACATAATCCCGCTGCTCCTCCGAGAGCGGGGTTTCAGCCAACACCTCGGCCATGCCGATGATGGAGTTGAGCGGGGTTCGGATCTCATGGCTCATGGAGGCCAGGAACTCACTCTTGGAGCGGCTGGCATCGAGGGCCAGGCGACTCAGCCGTTTGTTTTCCAGCAGGGTGTCGTGCAGATGGACATGGGTTCTGACCCGGGCCAGCAGTTCCTGCTGATTGAAGGGTTTGATGATATAGTCCTGACCGCCGGCGTCAAAGCCCTTGACGATGTCGGTCTGCTGGGACAGGGAGGTGAGAAAAATGACCGGGATATCCTTGTATTTGGCGTTTCTCTTGAGCTTGCGGCAGAAGGAGAAGCCGTTCATGCCGGGCATCATGACATCGAGAAGGATGATATCCGGGGCCAGGGTGTGGAGCAGTTTGAGGGTCTCTTCCGCGCTGGAGCTGAGCACGACCTTATATTCAGCCTTTTCCAGGATGAAAACGAGCAGGGTCCGGGTGACATCGCTGTCGTCAATGAGAAGAACGGTGTGGACGGGTTCGGCCATGGCAGGGATGCGGGGGAAGGTGGTGGATGGTTATTTTTTCAATGGTATTGTATAAGCGTACCATAAGCACCGGGAGAATGAAATCTTTCCGTGCAGCTTTGTACGCTGAACGCGGTCATTGAGAAAGGAGAGGCTATGATATCAGGTGAGGGCGGCAGGGAACGCCGTCAAGACAGGGAACAGGGGGCCGGAAAATCCATACACTGGCTTCAGCATGTGGAATTTGAGGGGCTGGGCAGCATCGAGGGGTGGGCGCGGGAGCGCGGCCACGGGCTGAGCCGGATTCGTCTTTTCGCCGGTGATCCCCTGCCGGATGTCGACGGCGTGGATCTGCTCATCGTCATGGGCGGGCCCATGGGGGTGTATGATGAGGAGCAATACCCCTGGTTTACCGCGGAGAAGGCCTTTCTGCGGGAGGTGATCGGGGCGGGGATTCCGGTGCTGGGAATCTGTCTGGGGGCGCAGCTTCTGGCCCATGTCCTGGGAGCTGAGGTCAGGGCCAACGGGGAAAAGGAGATCGGCTGGTTTTCGGTTCTGCGGCCGGACGGGGTGGAGGCGGGAGCTGTCCCGGAAGCATTGGCCCGAATCCTGCCCGCTCAAAAACAAGTCTTTCACTGGCATGGAGACACCTTCTCCCTGCCGGAGGGGGCAGTGCGGCTCTATTCCAGCGCCGCCTGTGTGAATCAGGCCTTTTTCCTGGACCGGGTCATCGGCCTACAGTTTCATCTCGAGACCACCCCGGCCGGTGTGGCCGCCCTGGTGGAAAACTGCCGGCGGGAGCTGGTTCCGGGCCCCTGGATCCAGAGCGAGGAAGAGATTCTGGCCGGTGGCACGGCCGTGGCTGA